>NZ_KB897937.1:0-95978 GCF_000377285.1 Thioalkalivibrio sp. ALE25
CATGAAGAGCACCAACATGCTCGAGCGGCTGAACGAGGAGATCCGCCGCCGGACCCGGGTGGTCCGGATCTTCCCCAACACCCACAGCTGTCTACGCCTGGTACGGGCCCTGGCCGTCGAAATCCACGAAGGCTGGCTGGAGGACAACCGCTACCTGAACATGGATCTGCTCAAAGAGCACAAGAAAATCCTGCTGAGGCAGGCCGAGGCCGCCTGAGCCATACCGACCAACCGAACATGGCTGACTCACTTCTGCACAACTTGACGCACACAACCCTTCGGCAGCGAGCGCCCGGGTGGCGGTGTAGTCGTCCGGGTGGGTCCACTGGGCGCGATCCTGGTTGAGCGGCGGACGGGTCAGGTCCAGGTGACTCGGGGTGCGCCAGGCGACGTTGAAGACCGTGAGCGATTCGTGGGCTTCAGGTAACGGTGTGCCCGGGGATGTCTCGAAAAAGTGTCGGCGCCAGTAGCTGAACTCGGCCAGTCCCGTGCGGACGGCTTCGGCACAGTAGAAGACGCCCTCCCCCTCCTGTGGCCGACGGAACCGGGAACCGAAGGGCGACGGCGGATAGCGGAACGGCGTCTTGAGGAGGTAATGCAAATGCGCCGTATTGGCGGGAAAGGCGGGCTTGGTCTCCTCCAGAATCGCCTCCAGCACTTCCTGCTCGTCCCGGGTACTCACAAGCTTGCGGGTGGACACGGTGTACTGATGCTCCACCACCCGCCATCCCTCGCCGTTCGCAGGCGCGGCTTCAGATGCGAGCGCGGTGTGCGTCCACATACTCGACTACGCGAGCCAGCCCCGCCACATTGTCCACTAGGTCTCCCGGAACACCGTGCAGGTCGGCATTGGGATTGCGCATCCAGGCCCGAAGGGAACGCTCGTCGCCGGCCGTGATGGCGTCAAGCCCACGGTAGAGACGGACCAGCAGGGCCGCGATCTCCCAGTGCTTGGTGCGCTCGTCCAGAAAATAACCACCGGCGTACATGCGGCTGATTGTAGCGGGGCTCAGCCCCAGGGCCCGGGCCAGCTCCGACTGTTTCATGCCGAGCCGTGCCCCGGCCTGCGCGACGGCCCTGGTGAGTACCTCCTGGCGCTGTTCCGCGTTTGCCGTTTGTTCCATATGGCCCTCCCGGGACAAGAACGAGTATTTCTATAGAAAATATAGAGCCAGGCTCTTCCTGACGCAAAAAAATCGCGTGGGCGTGAAGTCGCGGTGTCCCTTTTGGTTCACGCTGGGGTGTCCGGCGTCCCGGCGTGTCGTCAGGCCCGGGGCCAGTCGCGCGTGGCTTGCTGGTAGAAGGCCGCGTCGTCGGTGGTGGCGCCCTGCAGGGTGCAGACGGAGGCGGCAAATCGGAGGGCGCGCTCCAGGGTGGTCGCCCAGGGCCAGGCGTTTTGCAGGCCGATGATGGCGACGCTGGCGAAGGCGTCGCCGGCGCCCACGGCGTCGCGGAACCCGTCGACGGGCGGTGCCGGTGCCTGCCAGTGCTGGCCATCAGGCTCGTGGATGGCGGCACCACCGGCCCCGTGGGTGACGATCAGGGCGGAGCGGATCGCGGCCCGTTCGAGCAGCGCGGTCGGGCGCTCGGCCTCGGCGACATCCGGGGCCAGGGTCGCGGCCTCGTCGGTGTTCAGCTTCACCACATCGGCGCCGCGGATCAGCGCGAGGACGTCGTCGGCGTCGTACCACGGTGCCCGCAGGTTCACGTCGACGAAGCGCTGGCGTGAGCGGGCCCGCAGGCGTTCCAGCAGCTCGCGATTGCCGGTGCGCAGGGCCAGCGTCCCGTGATAGAGGAGCGTGGCCGTAGCCGGCAGCTGCTCCGCCCAGTCCGCCGGGACGTCGTCATAGGCCTGGCCGGGGACGATGGTGTAGCTCGGCTCGCCCTGCTCCAGGGTGACGCGGACCTCGCCGGTAGGGGCCGTGGGGTGCTGGTACAGCCCGCGTGTATCCATCCCGATGTGGTGCATGCGTTCCCGCACGCGGCGGCCATCGGCGTCGTCGCCGATGCCGCCCACAAAGCAGGCGGCGGCACCCAGCTGATGCAGGTTCCAGGCGACGTTAAAGGGCGCGCCGCCGAGGACGCGTGTGCCGTCGGGGAAGCCGTCGAACAAGACCTCGCCGAAGATCAGATGGGATGGCGGCGTGCCGCGCATGGCGTCTCCCGGGATCGGTCAGTCGTGGGCGCGTTCAATGCGGTCGCGCCCGCGTTTCTTGGCCTGGAGCAGGGCGTGGTCGGCCGCGTCGAAGATCGCCTCCGGGGTCGCGGCGGGATTGATGCCGGCGAGGCCCGCGGAGATGGTGACCTTCAGCCGGGTGTTCCCGGCGCGCACGATCAGGCGATCGACCGCCTCGCGGATAGTGTCCGCCTGTGTATGGGCGGCCGCGGGCTCGCGGTAGAGGATCATCACGAATTCCTCGCCGCCGTAGCGCGCGACGAAGTCGGGTTCCCGGACCCCTTCGGCCAGGATCTCGGCGACCGCCCGCAGGACCTTGTCGCCCGCGCTGTGCCCGTACTCGTCGTTGATGGTCTTGAAGTGGTCGATGTCCCAGACCAGCAGGGAGGCGGCGCCGGCCTTTTTCAGTTCCGCCGGGAGCTGGGCCAAGCGCTGTTCGAAGGCGGTGCGGTTGGGCAGGCCGGTCAGGCTGTCGCGCGTGGCCTCGGCGCGGGCCTGTTCCAGGCGCGTGCGCAGGGCCTGCACCTGGCCCTCCAGACTGCGGCCCTTGGAGCGCAGGGCGCGGTTGCGCTCCAGTGCTGCCAGCAGCTCGCTTTCCTGTTCATCGCGAAAGGTGGTGACCCGTTCCACCATGCGGTCGAGGCCGCGGCTGACCTCGGTGCGCAGGGTCGCCAGATCGTCGACGTCGACGACCCGGCCCTTGATATGGGCGACATCGCCGGAGATCCCGGCGTGCAGTTCGGACACGGATTCGCGGGCGCGTTCGCCGCGGGCCTCGTCCTCGGACAGCGCGGTGTCGACATCCTCGAGGCGGTGCCAGATCTCGCCGACAACCTCGGTGAGCTCCTCGCGCTCGGTCATAGCCTTCTGGCACTTGTCGTGCAGGACCGTGAACAGACGGTTGAGGGTGCGTTCGATCTCCGCCTTGTCGCGGCGGTCAGCGGCCCGGGTCAGGGCGTCCACCTCGGAATCGAGGAACTCGAAGCCGTGCAGGCCGCGGCGCACCACCTCGAGGATGCCCTCGGCAAGATCCTGGCGATGGTCGCTGGAACGTACCGCGTCGGCGAGCTGGCCGCTCAGGCGGTCCAGCCAGGCGGTGTCGCCGGGGTCGGACTCGATGGCCCGGGTCAGGTCGCGGACCGCGCCCTCCAGTGCCGGCACCTTGGCGGACACCACCGCAAGCGAACGCAGCGCGACTCGGCGGATCGTGTCCTGCAGGGCCCGTTCCCGGTCCAGCGAGCGTTCGAGCTCGATGATGGTTCTACGCAGATCGCTGTCGGACATCGGGAAATCCCGGAAAGGAGGCGTGTCTATTTAAACGCGGAATACGGGTAGATGCCACCGGGATCGTACCCGTATACGGGCAACGGTTTAGTGCGCTGGATCATGAAGGGCCTGGCGCTGCGGCAGTTCGATCTCGATGCCGACCGGGAGATGGTCGGACAGCGCAACGTTGTAGACGCGCACGTCGCTGACATGCAGGTCGGGGGTCAGCAGGATGTGGTCGAAGACCAGGCGCGGGTCCCAGGCGGGGTAGGTCGCGGGGCAGGCCATTGGCTCCATCAGGCCGGTGCGCGCGACCAGCTGGCGCAGTTCCTCACTGTCCTGCTGGCAGTTGAGATCGCCCATGACCACCGCATGGGGGAGGTCCTGGATGTGTTCCGCGACGTAGGCCAGCTGAGACTTGCGGGTCCGCTTGCCGAGGGCGAGGTGCAGCAGGAACAGGACCAGTTCGTCTCCGTCGCCCATCGCGTAGTGCGCCTCGATCGCGCCGCGTCCCGGCAGGGCGCCTGGCAGGCGGTGCATCTCGACCCGGTCCGGTTCCAGGCGCGAGAACAGGGCTAGGGAGTGCTTGGCGAACTGCCCGAGATCCCGGTTGATCCGGTTGTAGGTGTAAGGGAACTGCGCGCGCTCGGAGAGATAGGACGCCAGATCGACGAAATTGCTGCGGATGCTGCCGCCGTCCAGTTCCTGCACGCCGACGATGTCGAACTCGGAGATGAACCGCGCGACCCGGTCCAGGTTGTCCATGCGCCCGCCATAGGGGAGCACGTGCTTCCAGCTGTTGGTGACGTAGTGATGCAGGCGGGAAGAGTGGATGCCCACCTGGGCATTGAAGCTCAGCAGACGCAGTCGCTGACTGCCCTGTTCGTGCTGGTAGCTCAGTTGTTCCGGGGCGGCGGTTTCCGGTTGCGCCTCGCCTTCGGGGCCGGGGGGCGTGGCACGACGGTCGCCGGGCGCGATCGACGTCATCGCGAGAGGTCTCCTGCTGGAGGGAAAGTCCGTGTTCTCAGAATGGACAAACCAGTTCGCCCAAACGTTCCGTCAGCTTCATGTTCTCGCTGTAGTCGACCGGGCAGTCGATCACGGTCACGCCCGGCTCCACCAGGGCCTCGCGCAGGGCCATTTCGAGGCTGTCTCCCGGTTCGATACGCACGCCGCGGGCGCCGAAGGCGCGGGCCAGCTGGACGAAATCCGGGTTGCCGAATTCGACGAAGGCCTTGCGCCCGTACTCGCGGACCTGCTTCCACTCGATCAGGCCGTATGCGTTGTCGTTCCAGATTAGCACCACGAAATTCAGGCCCAGCCGGACCGCGGTCTCCAGCTCCTGCACGTTCATCAGGAAGCCGGCATCGCCGGTGACGGCGACGACCTGGCGTTCGGGATGGAGCTTGGCCGCGGCGATGGCGCCGGGCAGAGCGATCCCCATGCTGGCGAAGCCGTTGGAGATCAGGCAGGTGTTGGGTAGCTCGCAGCGGAACATGCGCGCCATCCAGAGCTTGTGGGCGCCGACATCGGTGATCATGATCGCGTCGAGATCCGCCGCGGTGCGCAGGTCCCAGATCAGCTTCTGTGGCTTGAGCGGCACCTGGGTGTCGTCGCGGTGCTCGTTCATGTCCTCGATCAGGCTCTGGCGCAGCGGGCGCAGGATAGTTTCCTCGCGCGGACTGACCTGCTCGGCCAGCCGGTGCAGACAGGTGGTCAGGTCGCCGAGGACCTCGGCGGTCACGTTGTAGTGGCCGTCGATCTCGGCCGGGGCCGAATCGATGTGGATCAGGGTGCGGTCGCCGTCCGGATGCCAGAAGCTCGGCGGGTATTCGACCAGGTCGTAGCCGATGCAGACGATCACGTCGGCCTTGTGGAAGCCGAAGTTCACGAAGTCCTGGCTCTGCAGCCCGACCGAGCCGAGCGCAAGCGGGTGGCGGAACGGCAGTACGCCCTTGGCCATGAAGGTATTGGCCACCGGGATGTTCAGCGCGCTGGCGAGCGTGGCCAGGGCCCCGCTGGCGCCGGAGCGGATCACACCGTTGCCGGCGAGGATCAGCGGGTGGTGGGCCTCGTTCAGCAACCGGGCCGCGGCCTCCAGCGAGGCGTCGGCCGGCACGGCCGCCGGGCCGGCGTGGACCGGCAGGGGCGGGTTGGGGCACGGCTGCGAGGCGATGTTCTCGGGTAGTTCGAGGAAGCTGGCCCCGGGTTTGCCGCCTTCGGCCCACTTGAAGGCCTTGCGCACCACCTCCGGGAGAATCTCGGGCTCGACCACGCTGGAGCTGTACTTGGTGATCGGCTGGAACAGGCCCTTCAGGTCGAGGACCTGATGCGATTCCTTGTGCAGGCGATGGGTGCTGGCCTGGCCGGCAATCGCGACCAGCGGCGCGTGATCCATATTGGCGTCGGCGACGCCGGTGATCAGGTTGGTGGCGCCGGGACCCAGGGTCGCGAGGCAGACGCCCGCCTTGCCCGACAGGCGCCCGTGGACGTCGGCCATGAAGGCCGCACCCTGTTCATGGCGCGTGGTAACGAATTCGATGGAGGAGTCGGCCAGGGCATCGAGAACGGCCATGTTCTCCTCGCCCGGCAGACCGAAGATGCGTTCGACGCCCTCCTGCTCGAGGCATTCGACCAGGCGCTGGGCGGTGGTCGGCGTGCTCATGCCGAACGCGCCCCGGCGCGCCGGGGCATATGCCGCGCGCTAGCCGCGGGCACGTTCGATCAGGAAATCAGCAACTTCCAGCATTTCGTCATGCCCGCCGGCCATGCTGGCGGAGACGATGGCCTCGCCATTGATGACCAGGGTCGGCACGCCCCCAACACCGAAGTCCTGAACGGCCTCTGTGGCCTCGACGATCCGGCGGCGGATCGCGTCGGAGCGCATGGTCTCGCGGAACTCGTCCGCATCCAGCCCCCGCTGGTTGATGAAGCGCAGGATCGCGCTTTCCGAGCGCATCTGGCGGCCCTGATCGTGGATCGCGTCATAGAACGCCTGGTGCACGTCGTCGAGCACGCCCAGCTTCTCGGCGGTGTAGAACACCCGGGCATGCAGCGCCCAGACGTCGTTCATCGGCGCCGGGAGGTACTCGAACTGCACGTCGTCGGCCAGGTTCGGCTTCCAGGCCTGGACCTTGGGCTCGAAGGCGTAGCAGTGCGGGCAGCCGTACCAGAACACCTCGACCACCTGGATCTTGCCGTCCTCCAGCCCGGTATCCAGCGGCGGCTGGATGGCCCGGTAGTGCTGGCCCTCGCGGAATTCGGCCGCGAGGCTGGTGCCGGTGGCGAGGAGCATGCCGGCGCCGCCCACGGCGCCCATGAATTCACGACGCTTCATTTACAGCTCTCCGTAGGAATGCAGGCCGGACAGGAACATATTCACGCCCAGGAAGGTGAAGGTCGTGACGAACAGCCCGATGATCGCCCACCAGGCCATGACCGGTCCGCGCCAGCCCTTGGTAAACCGCATGTGCAGCCAGGCGGCGTAGGTCAGCCACAGGATCAGGCTCCAGGTCTCCTTCGGATCCCAGGTCCAGTAGCCGCCCCAGGCCTCGGCGGCCCACATCGCGCCGAGCACAGTGGCGATGGTGAAGAAGGCGAAGCCGATCGCGATGGCCTTGTACATCACGCTGTCCAGCGCTTCCTTGCTCGGGATGCGCTGGGTGAGGGCGGCGTCGGGCCGGGTGCGCTCGAGCCGATGCTTGACCAGATAGGCCACCCCCAGCATCGCGGCGATGGCGAAGCCGCCGTAGCCGACAAAGTTGGTAGGCACGTGGATCTTCATCCACCAGCTGTTCAGAGCGGGCACCAGCGGCTCGATCTCGTGTGCCTGGCGGTCCCACATGTACCACAGCAGGAAGGTGACGGACGCGGCGATCACCAGCATGACGAACGCACCCATGGTGCGCTGGCCGGTGCGGCTCTCGTAGTAGAGGTACATCAGCGTGGTCAGGGCGGCCAGCAGGATGAAGACCTCGTACAGGTTGGCGACGGGGATATAGCCCCAGGTCGGGTCGGTCAGGTAGATCTCGCGCCAGCGCACCAGCAGGGCCATCAGCCCGGCCCCGGCACCGATCCAGGCGAACGCGCCGCCGACGCGGGTGGGGAAGTCGGAGCGGCTGAACAGCCCGGTGACGTACGCGACGGTGGAGAGGTACAGGAAGACGCTCATCCACATGACACCGGCCTGGCCCGAACCGACGTAGTTCAGCCAGAAGTTGGTGCTCCCGCGGGCGAGGTCGTCGCCGTACATCCAGATACCGAACAGTGCGAGGACCCCGACAATGATCGAGAAGGCCTGCCACGGGCGCCAGAACCAGCCCATCCAGGCACTCAGGCCGACGGCCAGGATCAGGCCGCCGGTGTCGTAGCGGTCCATCATGTGGCCGTATTGCCAGAAGGCGATCAGGCCGACGGCGATCGTCAGGGCGATGTACGCCCAGTCGCGCGGCTGGATGCGCCGGAAGATGCCGGGCCGTTCGAAATCCAGGGCCTCGTGGGGGACTGACATGGGGTGCTCCTCCGACTGCTTAGCTTTTAGTCGTTTTTGTTGTTGGACTCATGGGTGCCGTCGCTGGCGCCATCGACCGGCTTCTGATCGATGATCCACCTCTTAAGATGCGCGAAACGTTCCTCGAATTCCACCTGGTGGCGGTTGCTCGTGCCGGCCATCACCACGTGAGTGCCTTCGCCGTTCTCGCTCCGCCGTGCCATGATCCACAGGCGCTGATAGGACACGTAGAAGAGGAAGAAGATCCCGACGATCAGCATCACGCTGCCGGTGTAGACGGTGCTCTGGCCGGGGGCGCGTGCGATCTGCAGGCCGGACGCCTCACGGTGTTCGAAATCCTTCAGGTGGAAGAAGAACGGCGACTGATACAGGCTGATCGCGTTGATTGCCGAGATCGTATCCTCCAGGAAACGCTGCTCTTCTTCCTGGATCGAGACTACACCCTCGTCCTGCAGGACCTCCATGTAAAGCCCCTGGAGGCCGGCATGCAGGATGCGGATCATCAGGTCGCGCACCTCGTCGATGCGCTCGCCCGGTACGCGCCGTTCGATCTCGTTGTTGACGGCCATGTAGCCGCCCTCGGCGAACAGCCCCATCAGCTCGGCCGTCGTGCGGGCGATGGCCTGGGTCTGCTCGTTGGGTACCGTCTCGTCGTCGCGCGCCACCTGGCGGGCAATCTCGTTGCGCACTTCGGGGTTGTGCAGCATGGCCAGGTAGGTGCGGAAGCGCTCCAGCGAATCGTCGGCATCTGCCGGCAGGAACAGGTAGTGGAATTCCTCCGCCGGACTCTCGCGCACGCCGCTGAGGAAATACATCGCCCCTTCCTGCAGGGCCGGGCGCTGGTAGTTGCGGTAGTACAGGCCGTGGCCGGTGCGGTCCATCAGGCGGAAATCGAAGCTCGGGCCCATATGGCGGTTCTCGCGCACGCCCTCTTCGTTGAGCAGCGGAACCACGTTCTCCAGCTGAAAGTTGGTGAACTCGATGATCCGGGTGTCGCCGTCCGGCGTCGGGACCTCCATCTCCTGGAACACACGACCGGGCACCTCGAGCTCGCGCAGGGCCTCGGCGCCCAGCGGGATGGCGTCGATATCCAGGCGGGTGCCGCCGTCGGCGAAGCTTGCCTGATAGATCGCGAAGCCGTTGTAGATCAACGGGTGGTTGACCGAGATGGTGTGCCGCAGCGGCTCGTCGCGGTTCGGATCATGGATAACCAGGTCCGACTCGTAGGAGCTTTCGGCACCGGTGGAGAAGCGTTCGATCCGGAACTCCTCCAGTTCGACGCGGAAGGGCAGCTCCTGCACGAAGTAGCCTTCCCGCATCGGCAGGAACACCACATTCGCCGATGCACCCTCGGGGATCTCCACCGAGCCGCGGAAGGACGGGTTCCAGTCCGGTATCCAGGCCGAACGCGGGACCTCGGAGATCGGTACGCTGCGGGTCTCGATCTCGAGATTCCCCAGCCACTCGTTAACCTTCAGCAGGGTCGTGCCGTCGGCCAGGGCGCCCACACAGATCACCACGATGCCGACATGGGTCAGCAGGTAACCCATGCGGTTCCAGCGCCCGCGCATGGCAGCGATCACGGTCTGTCCGTCGTGGTTCTTCTCGCGCGCCTTGAAACCCTGTGCCTTCAGCACCCGGTGGGCGTGCTGGATGAACTCCTCCGGTGACTGATCGAGATCGCCGGTGGCACTGGAATGGAACGAGCGCAGGGACTTTTCCTTGACCTGCGTGTTGTAGCGGCGCAGGTCCTTCAGCAGCCCGGGGGTCTGGCGATAGACGCAGAAGGAGGTCGAGATGACCAGGAAGGCCACCACCAGCAGGAACCAGGTCGCGGAATACACCTGATACAGGCCCATCCCGGCAAAGATCTCGTGCCAGAAAGGCCCGTAGTCCATCAGATACTCGGTGTACGGTTCGTTCTGCACCAGGACGGTGCCGATGACCGAGGCGATCGCGAGGGCCACCAGGAGGGTGATCGCCAGGCTCATCGAGCCCATGAAATCGACCAGTATGCGGCTGCGCCGCGGCTTGCGCGCGGCCTTCTGGCGGGATGCGGGGGCCGGGCCGGCGGTGGCGGCCTGATCGTTATTCGACATGCTGAAACCTGCTTTAGCCTGACGGACTATGCGAAGCAACCCGACAGGGGTTCAATTTCCAAGACAAACTGCGCGGGCGTTGCGCGACCAGTGGATGGACCGATGATCCGCCGGGGAGTTCGCGCGCCCCACCATGACGCCCCTGTACAGGATTGCATTCCAACTGGGTGCGTTTTTCTGCGCCCACAAAAAAGGGGCGGCCAAGGCCGCCCCTTCCCTGGGTCGCTTCGCCGCCACTCCTGCGCGGCGTACCCGAAGCCGAATCAGTTGCTCGGCTGCAGGCCGGCCATATACTGGGACACGGCCTCGATGTCTTCATCGGACATGTTGCGCACCACATTGCGCATCATGCGGCCATTGTCGTTGGCGCGCTCGCCGCTACGGAAGTAGCGCAGCTGATCCGCGCTGTACTGCGCGTGCTGGCTGGCGACGGCCGGGAACATGGCTTCCGGGTTGCCGTTGCCGTTCGGGCCGTGGCAGGCAATGCAGGCGGCGACGTTCTGCGACGGGATGCCGCCGCGGTAGATCTGCTCGCCCCGTTCGACCACCGACTCGTCGGCGGTGCCGGCGCTGATTTCCTGCTCGGCATAGAAGGCCGCCAGGTCGCGCATGTCCTGCTCGTCCAGGTTGGCCACTTGGCCCAGCATCAGGCTGTTCTCGCGGCGTTCGGACTTGTAGTCCTGCAGCTGCTTCACGGTGTACTTGGCGTGCTGGCCGGCCAGCTTGGGCCATTCCGGGTTCACGCTGTTGCCATCCGCCTGGTGGCAGGCCGCGCAGGCTTGGGACAGTTCCTGGCCGCGCTGGGGATCGCCCGCCTGGGCTGCCGACAGCGGGAGCAGCAGGGATACGGACAGGGCAGCAAAGAGAGCGGAAAGCTTGTGGTTCATGACGGAGAATCTCCTGCTTGTAAATGCGTGCCGGGTCGCGACCCGTTCCTTGTGCCCCATCGTAGGGCGATCAACATAAGGGGCGCAGTTTATAGCACAATGCTAATTTGTGCTCAAAAATAAACCGAGTCCGGCACTCGGCCAAGGGAAACACTGATGAATGTACACGCTCGCGTTGGCACCCCAGGTTTTCCGAGACAAGGCGCGTCGCGCAGCGGGTAGTGGTTCTACCCGCAAGCGGCGCAACGCAGGATCGGGGAACCTGGGGTGCCAACCCCACAAGCCATTGAAAGCAGGGGCTCGGCCGCTTTTGCGTGCGCCCGGCGTTGCGGCTCGCTTATGTAGCTCGGCTACACTTCACTCACCGCGCCTTGTTCGCACGCAAAAGCGACTCGAGCGCGAGCGTGTACATTCATCAGTGTTTCCCTAGGACGCTCTCTCGCCCCATGGAACCCCGATTTCGCGAAACCGACTTCCTGCGTGGCGTGGCGCAGATTGCCCAGCTCCCGGCCGACACCGGCGTCGAGATCGCCTTTGCCGGGCGCTCCAACGCCGGCAAGTCCAGCGCCCTGAACGCCTTGTGTGGACGCAAGGCGCTCGCGCGGGTCGGCCGTACCCCGGGGCGCACACAGGAGATCAATCTTTTCCGTCTGCCGCCGGCCGAGCACTGGCGGCTGGTCGACCTGCCGGGCTACGGCTACGCGAAGGTCTCGGCCGGCAAGCGCGCGGAATGGGACCAGCTCCTTGGTGGCTACCTGCAAAAACGCCAGTGCCTGATCGGTCTGGTCCTGATCATGGACATCCGCCGGCCGCTGACCGAGCTGGATCGCCAGCTACTGGACTGGGTGCCTCTGGAGCGCTGCCGCTTGCACTGCCTGCTGACCAAGGCGGACAAACTCTCGCGCCAGGAGGCCGACCGCCAGTTGCGCAAGGCGCATGGTGAGCTGGAGGCCATGGGCGTCGAGGCGACGTTGCAGACCTTCTCCTCGCTGAAGAACCAGGGTGTCGATGACCTGCGCGGCCTGCTGGGTGGCTGGCTGGCCGAGCATGATCCGGAGTCGGCTCCCGCGACCGGCTGAGGCCCGTCTCTGCCCGACGGTCGAGCGGATACACGAAACGCAGACAAAAAGAAGCCCCGGCCTTGGGGTGGGACCGGGGCTAATTTCGGCCTCTACAGGGGGGAGAGAGGCCTATTGCCCGCTCAGGGAGAGAAGCGGGCCGCGCTGGGCTAGAGCGCTCAGTAAGTGAGAAAGCACTGCGCGGGCAAAGTTCCTGCCGCGTGCCTCTCGATTGCGAATTTTTTCACAGAATCCATCGTTGCCGTCCGGGGTGTGGCTCAGTTGGCTGTCCCGGTGGCCTCCGCATGGGTTCGCAGGCCCTCCACCAGTTCGGCGGCGGGTGTCCCGTGCGGGTAGATCTGCAGCAAGTCGCCTTCCGGGCCGACCAGGTAGGTGGACGAGCTGTGATCGACCACGTAGCCCATGGCCGAGTCGATCTCGGTGCGTTCGTAGAATACGCCGTAGCGTTCCGTGATCGGCTGCAGCTCTTCGTGGGACCCGGTCGCCGCCTGGATGGCCGGGTGGAAGTGCCCCACATAGGTCTCCAGGCGCTCGCGGTCATCACGTTCCGGGTCGACGCTTACCAGTACCGCCGCGACCTCGCCCTCCAGCTCGGGCGGCAGGCGGTCCAGCGCGGCGCTGATCCAGCCCAGGCTGGTCGGGCAGGCATCCGGGCAGGCGGTGTAGCCGAAGTAGACCCAGACGTATTGCCCTTCCAGGTCCGCCAGCCGGAACCGCTCGCCCGTGGTGGAAACGGGCAGTTCGATCGGCCCGCCGGATACCGCATCGGCCACCGGCAGGCGTTCGTGGTCGGCCCCCTGGGACACGGGGGGTGGTGCCGGGCGGAGCATCACGAAGACGAGCAGGGCGCCAGCCGCCAGCACGGCCAGCGCCCAGAGCAGGCTGCTCAGCGGGATACGCTGCATGTCGGTTCTCCTCAGGGGTTGTCGCTGTGGCTGCGACGGGTGACAAAACGAAACTGGACCCGGGCTGCATCCGCATCGCCCGCGGGCATCACGGTGGCGGCCCAGGTCATGGCCTCGGTGGTGCAGATAGGCAGTGTCGTCTCGCCGACGTAGCGCCCGTCGCCGGTATGTTCCAGCCGCGGGCGCTGGAAGCCCATGTACATCTCCACCCCGGCCAGATCCAGCTCCAGGGCCTCGGGTTCGCCGAGGTTGCCCCGGGCCGCCGGGTCCAGCTCCAGGGTCAGCTCAAGTGGTTGCAGCATCGGCACGGGGCGTGGCGTGATCGCCAGGGCCAGCGTACCGCCCGCCGGATGGTCGGCGCTGCAGGGCCCCGCGTTCAGGTCGCAGTCCTCCGGCTGGACGATGGTGATCCCGCCGGAACCGCCGGTGTCCAGGTAGCGTTCGGCCAGCACCCAGGCGGTCGCCAGCAACAGGACCGCGACCAGCCATGGGGCGAGCCGGTTGAACCCCTTGGCCAGTGAATCCGACATCTAGTGTGCGTCGTCCCAGTTGGCGCCGGTGCCGACATCTACCACCAGCTCCACGTCGAGCTCGGCGGCCCCGCTCATGGCCTGGCGCACGAGCGTGGTCAGGTCCTCCACGGCCGCATCGGCCACCTCGAACACCAGTTCGTCGTGGACCTGCATGATCATGCGTGCCTCGATTTTCGCCGAGGCGAGGTCATCGGCGACCCGTACCATCGCGCGCTTGATGATGTCGGCGGCGGTACCCTGCATCGGGGCGTTGATGGCGACACGCTCGGACTGCTGGCGTCGCGCCCCGTTGCGGCTGTTGATCTCCGGCAGGTACAGGCGGCGGCCGAACAGGGTCTCGACATAGCCGTTCTCGCGCCCGGAGGCGCGCGCGCGTTCCATGTAGTCGTGCACGCCGGGATAGCGATTGAAGTAGCGGTCGATGTACTCGCGCGCCTCGCCCTGCTCGATGCCGAGGTTGCGCGCCAGCCCCCAGGCGGACATGCCGTAGATCAGGCCGAAGTTGATCGCCTTGGCCGCGCGGCGCTGCTCGCCGGAGACCTGCTCCGGGTCCGCCCCGAAGACCTCGGCGGCGGTCGCGCGGTGGATGTCCTGGCCCTCGCCGAAGGCCTTCAGCAGGCCCGCGTCCTGCGACAGGTGGGCCATGATGCGCAGCTCGATCTGCGAGTAGTCCGCCGCCAGCAACTGGTGGCCCTCATCCGCGATGAATGCGCGGCGGATGCGCCGGCCGGCCTCGGTGCGCACCGGGATGTTCTGCAGGTTCGGCTCCGAGGACGACAGCCGCCCGGTGGCTGCCCCCGCCTGGTGGTAGGAGGTGTGCACCCGTCCGGTCTCCGGGTGGATGCGCCGGGGCAGGGTCTCGGTGTAGGTGCTGCGCAGCTTGGACAGGCCGCGGTGCTCGAGGATCAGGCGCGGCAGGGCGTAGTCGTCCGCCATCTGCTCCAGCACGTCCTCGGCGGTGGAGGGCTGGCCCTTGGGCGTGCGCCGCAGCACCGGCAGGCCCAGGCGCTCGAACAGGATCTCCTGGATCTGCTTGGGCGAGCCGAGGTTGAACTCGCCGCCGGCCTCCTCGAAGGCCTCGCGCTCGATGCGCTCCATCTCGGCCAGCAGCTCCTGGCTCTGCTCGCCGAGCAGATCCGGGTCCACCTTTACGCCCACGCGTTCGATATCCGCCAGCACCGGGACCAGCGGCATCTCGATCTCGCGGTAGACGAACGCGGGGCCTTCCGCCTCTTGCAGGCGCGGCTGGAACACCGCATCCAGCTGAAGGCAGATGTCGGCATCCTCGCCGGCGTAATCGGTGGCGATGCCGATATCCACCTCGGCGAACGGGATCTGCTTCGCGCCCTTGCCGGCCACGTCCTCGTAGTGCGTGGTCTGGTAGTCCAGGTGGCGCTCGGCCAGGGAGTCGAGGTCGTGGCGGTTGGCCCCGGCGTCCAGGCAGAACGACTCCAGCAGGGTGTCGTCGACAATGCCGCGCAGGGTGATGCCGTGATTGCCCAGCACGTTGCGGTCGTACTTCAGGTGATGGCCCAGCTTGCCGTGGCGCTCCGACTCCAGCCACGGCTTCAGGCGCTCGAGGGTCTCCGTGCGCGGCAGCTGCGGGTCGGCATCCGGCCCGGTGTGGGCCAGCGGCAGGTAGTAGGCGGTGCCTGGCTCGAAGGCGAAGGACATGCCGACGATCTCGGCGCGCATCGCGTCCAGGCTCGTCGTCTCGGTGTCGAAGGCGACGCGCTCGGCCTTGTCCAGGCGCTCCAGCAGCTCGGCCAGTTCGACCTCCTCGCGCAACGTGCGGTAGTCGGCCTTCGCCAGCGGCGAGCCCGGATTGCCGCTAGCGGCCTCGTCCTCGCCGCCCTCCAGCTCCGCGCGCCAGCGGGTAAAGCCATAGCGGCGCACCATCTCCAGCAGGCGCTCGTGGTCCGGCTCGCGGATGTTGAGGTCGTTGGGGCCGACGTCCAGCTCGACATCGCGCTTGACCGTGATCAGTTCGCGCGAGGTGGGCAGGCGCTCGGCCGCGGCGCGCAGGTTCTCGCCGATCTTGCCGCCGATGCCGTCGGCCTGTTCCAGAATGGTGTCGAGATCGCCGTACTTCGCGATCCACTTGGCCGCGGTCTTGGGGCCGACCTTGTCCACGCCCGGGATGTTGTCGACGCTGTCGCCCATCAGCGCGAGGTAGTCGACGATCTGCTCCGGGGCGACGCCGAATTTCTCCTGCACGCCCTCGGGGTCCAGCGTGACCCCGCTCATGGTGTTGACCAGCGTGATGCGGTTATTCACCAGCTGCGCGAGATCCTTGTCGCCGGTGGAGATCACCACGTCGTGCCCGGCTGCGGCGGCCTGGTCGGCCAGGGTCGCGATCACGTCGTCGGCCTCCACGCCCTCGACGCACAAAAGCGGCAAGCCCATCGCCCGCACCAGCTCGTGCAATGGCTCGATTTGGGCGGCCAGCTCTTCCGGCATCGGCGGGCGGGTGGCCTTGTATTCCGGATAGATGTCGTCGCGGAAGGTCTTGCCCTTGGCGTCGAACACCACCGCCATGTGCTCCGGGCCGTAGTCCGCGCGCAGCTTGCGCAGCATGTTGGCCACACCAATCATCGCCCCGGTCGGGGCGCCATCCGGCGCGGTCAGCGGCGGCAGCGCATGGAAGGCGCGGAACAGGTACGACGAGCCGTCGACCAGGACAAGAGGCGCTTGCGACATGAAGGTGGAATCCGGACAGGGAACGTGCGCCATTCTACAGGCCCGGCCCGGGCCGCGACCATTTGTGCGCGCCCGGGGGCGCCGGTACGCTGAAGCCTTCACCCTTGGGAACCCGCTGCATGAACAACCGCGAACGTGCCGAACACCCGGGCCTGCGCCCGATCGATGACTCCGCCCTGACCCGCGAGAGCTGGAAGATCTTCCAGATCATGGCGGAGTTCGTGGAGGGCTTCGAGCGCCTGGCGCATATCAAGCCCTCGGTGAGCATCTTCGGCTCCGCCCGCTTCCCGCCGGAGCATCGCTACTACCAGCTGGGCGAGGCAACCGCGCGGCAGCTCTCGGACGCCGGTTTCGCGGTGGTCAGCGGCGGCGGTCCGGGCATCATGGAGGCGGCCAACAAGGGGGCGTTCGCCGGGCGCTCGCCGAGCATCGGCCTGAATATCCAGTTGCCGCACGAGCAGAGTGCGAACGATTACCAGGACGTGGGCCTGGGGTTTCGTCACTTCTTTTCGCGCAAGGTGATGTTCGTCAAGTACGCCTCGGCCTACGTGGTGCTGCCCGGGGGCTTCGGGACGCTGGACGAGCTGGCGGAGATCCTGACCCTGGTGCAGACCGGCAAAACCCGGCGCATCCCGGTCGTGCTGGTGGGCAGCGAATTCTGGAAGGGCCTGCTCGACTGGTTCCGGGATACGCTCGTGGAGCAGGGCACCATTGACGAGGAAGACCTCCAGCTATACTCGCTGGTAGATTCACCGGAAGACGTGGTGGACGTGATCTTCGAGTACTACGAGGCGCGCAGCTTCGAGCCGTCCGCGGAAGAAAAGAAACGACTGATGGAACTGTGATGATGACCTCGATGCGTGCGAGCCTGCCCCTGTCGCTGCTGGCGGCCCTGCTGCTGGTCTCCGGCGCGGCGCTGGCGCAGGAAGAACGCGAGTGGGGGGGTGCCCCGCCGCCGCCGGAACTTGAAGAGGGTGCGGATCCGCCGCCCCCGGTGCTGGATGAACGCGCCCGCGAACAGCGCTCGCTGGAGGACGCCGACATCATCATCATCGAGCGCGACGGCGAGACCCGGCGCGAATACCGCGTGGGTGGCGAGCTGGTGATGGTCGAGGTCACGCCCGCCGTGGGCCCGACCTACTACCTGATCGACACCACGGGCGACGGCACGCTGGACGGTCGTCGCAACGAGCTGGATCCCAATTTCGTACCCCCCTCCTGGGTGATTTTCCGATGGTAGAGAACGAATCCGAGACCCGGGCCTGCGCCGATTCGACCGGCCTGGCCCTGACCCATGGCCCGAGCGGCCTCGAACTGGATGGCCGGCCGGTGCAGTGTCTGCGCCTGGCAGCCGCCGTGGCCCCGGCGCTCGAATCCGCGCTCGGCGAGGTACCTGGCGGCTGCGGTCGCGTGATCGGCCGGGGTGCGGATCCCGATTCTGGTGAGGTCCTGCTGGTGCTGGAGCGCGGTCAGGCGCCGCAGGGCGCGGTTGCGGCCGAGGGGCCCGGCAGTCTGGAGGCCCTGGGTGAGCGCGCCGCCGACTGGCAGGGGCGTCACACGGCCGGGGCCTTGCCCGTCGGCGAGGGCTACCGGCGCGGGGTGCTGCAGCAGCAGATGCGCGAGCGCGCCGATGCGATGGCGTCTACGCTGGATGCCGAGTCCCGGGCGATCCTGGACGCCGAGCTGCACCACCAGGGGCTCTACCGTTTCGAGGACCTGCCGCTGGCGGGAAGCTACTGGCAGTCCGTGCGCATCTACCCGGAAGGTGCCGGTCTTGCCGATCTGGTGATCCCGCCCGCGCCGGTACCGGCCTTCTGGCAGCTCGCGCGCATCGCCCTGGCGCTCGCCGTGGACGCCTCCGGACAGCCGGATGCCGATCGGTACCGGGCCGTGCTGGCCGGGTTCAATGCCCGGCGGCCACTGACTGCAATCGAACGCGGGGCGGCGCCCACGATGCTCCGCCTGGCCGCGCTGGATGACTGGCTGTCCGCGCTGGAGTCGGGAACGGCCGCGGCGGCCGAGCGGGATCGCCTCGCGACCCTGCAGGCCGATGCGGCGCGGCTACAGGGCGTCTGGGTTCGCGCGGCCGCCTGATCCCGGCTGGCCCGTGCCGGTGGCGCGGGACCTTCCGGGCTTGTGGTGGTCCGAACGTACGAGGGAGGCGGCGGGCCCGCAGCCGCGCTGCTTCATCCAAGGAGGAAGGCCCATGTTCCGAACCACGCTCTGGCTGGCCTTGCCGCTGGCTGTCCTTCTCGCCCCGGCGCTTGCGAGTGCCGACGTCTACCGCTGGACCGACGATCAGGGCAATGTCCATTTTGGTGACCGTCCGCCCGAGGGGCGCGCCAGCGAGCCCGTGGACGTGCGCGAGCCCATGCGCGCGGTCCCGCTGGAAGGCGCGCGGGAGATTCTCGAACGGCCCGTGCGGCCCCGCGGTCAGCCGGAGGCGGAGGGTGTGTACACGCGGGTCGCAATTGCCCGTCCGGAGGACGGTTCGGGGGTGCGCGCGAACGACGGCAATGTGAGCGCCGAGCTGGATCTCGAGCCAGCGCTGGATGCCGACGCGGGCCATCGCGTGATCTGGGTGCTGAACGGCGAGGAGGCGGGCGAGGGCCAGTCGCCCACGGCGACCTTCGAGGGGCTGAACCGCGGCGAGCATACGCTGCAGGCCCGGATCGTGGACGCATCCGGCGAGGAGCTGGGGGCGAGCGCGCCCATCGAGTTCAACGTGCTGCGGATGGCCATTCCGCGCGAGCAGCAACAGCAGCAGCGGCCGCAGCAATTCCCGCCCGGGGGTGCGCCGCAGGCGCCCAGGGCCCCGCAGGCGCCCCGAGCGCCCCAGCCGGTGACGCCGGCCCCGAACTGATAACTTCGATCTCTGCACTGAAATAGTGCGACAAAAGCCCCATGATGGTGCTATCATTGCACCATCATGGGGCGTTTTAGGTTCTGGGGGGTGGCGATTCGGCTGCGTTTTGTGACCGTGCCCCCGGCTTCGGCGCCCCGCCGGGCGATTCCCCCTTGGCGCGATTCCTGCTTGAGGCCTCTTGATGACCACGCCCGCTTCCAATTCCGGCCCGGCCACCCCGCCCTGGTGGGACGACCTCTCGACGGCCGTGCTGGTGACCGATGCCGAGCTTTGCCTGCTGAGCATGAACAGCGCCGCCGAGGTGCTGCTCGGTCTCAGTCGCGAACGCATCGTCGGGCATGGTCTGGGCCAGTGGCTCAAGCTGGACCGGAATCTGTCCAGCCGCCTGCGCTCGGCGCTGACGCTGGATCAGCCGATCACCCTGCGCGCGCGCCAGATGGAGCCGCTGCGGGCCGAAAGTTTCCTCGCCGACGTGGTCATCACCCCGCTCCATGGCGAGGGCGACAAGCCGGGGCAGTTGCTGTTCGAGCTGAATGCGATCGATCGCCACGAGCGCATCAGCCGCGAGGAGCAGTTGCAGAAGCAGCAGGCGATCACCCGCGCGGTGACCCGGGGGCTGGCCCACGAGATCAAGAACCCGCTAGGGGGGCTACGGGGGGCGGCGCAATTGCTTGCCAGCGAGCTGGACGACTCGGGCCTGAAGGAATACACCCAGATCATCATTCGCGAGGCCGACCGGCTGCGCAGCCTGGTTGATCGCATGCTGGGGCCGAACAACCTGCCGCGACGCGAGCCCGTCAACCTGCACGAGGTGCTGGAGCACGTGCGGGGCCTGGTCAGTGTGCAGCTGCCGCTGGGTCTGAAGATCCGCGGCGACTATGACCCCAGCATCCCGGACGTGCAGGCCGATCGCGACATGCTGGTGCAGGCGATCCTGAATCTGGTGCAGAACGCGGTGCATGCGCTGGAGGACGGGGGCGAGATCACCCTGAGCTCGCGCATCCTGCGCCAGTACACCATCTCCGGCCATCGCCACCGCCTGGTCGCCAAGCTGAGCGTGCGCGACAACGGGCCCGGTATCCCGGAGGAGATCCGCGAACGCATCTTCTTCCCCATGGTGACCGGCCGCGCCGCCGGGACCGGGCTCGGGTTGCCCATTGCCCAGAGCCTGGTCCAGCTGCACGACGGTCTGATCGAATGCCATTCGCGCCCGGGGGCGACCACGTTCGACATCCTGCTGCCCCTTGAACCCCCGAAGGCCCGGGAGGCCAGGAAGTGATGGAGCCCACTGTCTGGATTATTGACGACGACGACTCGATTCGCTGGGTGCTGGAACGCGCCCTCCAGCGTCACGCGATCGCGGTGCGCGGCTTCGAGACCGCGGACGCCGCCTGGGCGGCGCTCGACCGGGACCCGGTGCCGGACACCATCGTCGCCGATATCCGCATGCCGGGACTGAATGGCCTGGACTTCCTCGCGCGCATGCAGACGCGCCCCGATCCGCCGCCGGTGATCATCATGACAGCCTTCTCCGATCTGGAGAGCGCCGTGGGCGCCTACCAGACCGGGGCCTTCGAGTACCTGCCCAAGCCGTTCGATGTGGACGAGGCCGTGGCCCTGGTGCAGCGGGCACTGGAGGCGCGGCGCGCCGGGCAGGACAACGGCACCGCTGGCCCCGAGATCGAGGAGACCCCGATCATCGGCGAGGCCCCGGCGATGCAGGAGATGTTCCGCGCCATCGGCCGCCTGTCGCGCAGCAACATCACCGTGCTGATCAACGGGGAGTCGGGCACCGGCAAGGAACTGGTCGCCCGTGCCCTGCACCAGCACAGCCCGCGCGCCGATCAGCCGCTGATTGCCCTGAATACCGCGGCCATCCCCAAGGATTTGCTGGAGAGTGAACTGTTCGGCCACGAACGTGGTGCGTTTACCGGCGCCAACCAGAGCCGCAAGGGCCGTTTCGAACAGGCCGATGGCGGCACGTTGTTCCTCGACGAGATCGGCGACATGCCGTTCGACCTGCAGACCCGACTGCTGCGCGTGCTGTCCGATGGCACCTTCTACCGCGTGGGTGGCCATACGCCGATCCGGGTGGACGTGCGCATCATCGCCGCGACCCACCAGGACCTAGAGGAACGCGTGCGCGCGGGGCTGTTCCGCGAGGATCTGTTCCACCGTCTGAACGTGATCCGGATCCATGTGCCGTCCCTGCGCGAGCGCCCGGAGGACATCCCGCTGCTGGTGCAGCATTTCATGGCCGAGGTGGCGCAGGAACTGGGGGTCGAAGCCAAGACCATGCGCCCCGAGGTGGTAGCGGAGCTGCAGCGCCTGCCCTGGCCGGGCAACGTTCGTCAGCTGGAAAACACCTGCCGCTGGCTGACCGTGATGGCGTCGGGCCGCGAGGTCCACCTTGACGACCTCCCGGCCGAGCTGCACCAGCCCGCCGAGACCCGGGCCGAGCCGGACGGTGGCCCGGCCGGCGTGGTCGCCGGCCCGCGGGACTGGACGGCCGAACTGGCCCAGGTGGCCCGCCAGCACTGGCAGCGTGGAGACCAGGACCTGCTGGGTTCGGTGCTGCCGCAACTGGAGCGCACGGTCATCCGCGAGGCCCTGAACGCCACCGGCGGCCACCGCCAGCAGGCGGCGGCCCTGCTCGGCTGGGGGCGCAACACCCTCACCCGCAAGATCCAAGAACTCGGCCTCGACGACGACTAGGCTGATTTCACCACGAAGCACACGAAGGCACGAAGAACGGCCAGGTCAAAAGCGGTTCACAGGAAGAAGGGAAGATGGGAAGGGTTTTTGGGTAAAGGCCGCTGGCCCGTGTCCTGGGGCCTGCCCGGCGGGTTGATCAGTCCCGGGGCACCATTCCCGCATTCTTCCGTCCTTCCCATCTTCCTGTTAATGCTCTATCGCTTTTGATCTGGCCGTTCTTCGTGCCTTCGTGTGCTTCGTGGTGAAACAGGCCTTCAGGTGGTGGGGTCCTGCGGGGCGGGCGGGGCGCAGGCGGAGACGGCGCCGTTGAGTTGCAGGGTGCCGGTCAGGTCACGTACGTGGGTGTAGCCGTGGCGGTCCATGTAGTCGCTGATGCCGTGGAGGATCTTGGGCAGACACAGCGGATCGTAGAACAGCCCGGTGCCCACGCCGACGGTGCTGGCGCCGGCGATCAGGAACTCCAGCGCGTCGGTCGCGTTCATCACGCCGCCCTGGCCGATGATCGGCACGTTGTGCGGCGCGGCCACCTGATAGACCTGCTGGACCTTCAGCAGCGCAATCGGCTTGATCGCGGGCCCCGAGAGCCCGCCCTGGTTGTTGCCGATCACCGCGCGCCGATTCTCGACGTCCACCGCCATGCCCATCAGCGTGTTGATCACCGCAAAGGCGTCGGTGCCGGCCTCGATGCAGCGGCGGGCGTTTTCGGCGATGTCGGTCTGGTTGGGCGAAAGCTTGGTGATCAGCGGCTTGGAGGTGACCTTGCGACAGGCCTCGACCACGCGTGCGGACATGTCCGGGTCGTTGCCGAAGGCGACCCCGCCTTCCTTTACATTGGGGCAGGAGATGTTGATCTCGATGGCGTCGATGGGCGAGTCGTCGAAGCGGCGGGTGACCTCGATGTACTCCTCGATGGTGGAGCCGGAGACATTGGCAAAGAAGCGGGTCTCCTCGAAGTCCAGCTGCGGCAGGGTGTGGTCCACCACGTGGTCCACGCCCGGGTTCTGCAGGCCGATGGCGTTGAGCATGCCGTCCGGGGTCTCGTAGACCCGGTGCGGCGCGTTGCCCAGACGGGCCTGGCCGGTGGTGCCCTTCAGGCAGATCGCACCGGCGTCGCGATTGGAGAAGCCGGCCACGCGGGTGTACTCCTCGCCGAAGCCGACGCAGCCGGACAGCAGCACCAGCGGCGTGTTCAAATGCAGCCCGCAGAACTCCAGGGCCAGCCGCGGATCGGTGCGCGAATCACTCATGCTTCACATCGTCCTCTTTCAACCGGAGATCCCGCCGAACACCGGGAACATCATTCGTCTGGCGGCCAATACCGGCGCCGCGCTGCACCTGATCCATCCGCTCGGTTTCGAGCTGGACAGCGCGCGGGCGCGCCGCGCCGGGCTCGATTATCACGAGCTGGCCCGGGTGCAAGAGTATGACAGCCTCGAACAGTGGCGGGAATCGGTGCGGCCCGACCGGGTCTTCGCCATCACCACGCGCGGCCACGCCCGCTATGATGCGCCGGCCTTCCGCGCTGGCGATGCCCTGTTGTTTGGCCCCGAGACCCGCGGTCTTCCCCACTCGGTGCTCGAAGCCCTGCCTCCCGGGCAGCGCTTGCGCCTGCCCATGCAGCCCGGCAGCCGCAGCCTGAATCTCTCCAACGCAGTCGCCGTGGTCGTCTACGAGGCTTGGCGCCAGCTCGGGTTTTCCGGCGGAGACTAGGAGTCTGTCGGATCTGGGCGATCTGCTGCGCCCCCCGGCAGGGCCTCGCCATTTGCACTACCCTCGGAAGAAAGCCCGCGAGCGGCCCGTCTCCCTGTGACGGCCCTGTCCACATTGATCCGCACGAGGTTCCCGATGGTTTCTGTACTGCGTCCTCTCCTGTTCCTGGCGGCTGCCAGCCTGTTCGTAGCGCCGCTGGCGGCCGATGAACCCACCGGTTCCGACAACTGGTGGTGGGATGACGACTGGTGGGAAGACGGCGTGATGTATTCCGATCTGGAGAACCACGAGGTCACCATTGAACGCATCGAATACCAGCGCGACGGCATCGACATCCCGGCGATGGTGGCAAGACCGGCCGATGGCGAGGCCTATCCGGCGATCCTCTGGACCCACGGCCGGCGCGGCCTGGACGACCTGGCCGAACTGCACGTGAAGCGCCTGGCCGCCCGCGGCTTCGTGGTGCTGGCGCCGGACCTGTACACCGGCCGCTTCATGGAGAGCCACCCGCTGGATCATGACTACGAGCTGGAAGGCGATCTGAACAGCGGGCTGGATGTCCTGCTGGCGCGTGACGACATCGCGGGCGACCGTGCCTGCCTGGTCTCCATCACTCGTGGCGGCTACAAGACCCTGAAGGTCGCCGTCACCTTCGAGCGCCAGGTCGAGGATGTCGCCTGCTGGGCCGGCTACTACCCGCACCTGCAGGACCCGAATCTGGGCGAGCCGCACCAGGTGTACCGCTACGCCAACGAGGTCAATCAGCTCGAGATCCCGATGATGATCCTGATCGGCGACGAGGAGCAGTACCAGCGCCACCGTACCGCGCGCATGGCCGCGGATGGACTGGAGAGCCGCGGCGGTGATGTCACCTGGATCGAATATCCCGGTGTGGGTCGCGGCTTCGACTTCCGCAACGGCAATAACCGCACCTTCGCCGATGACCTCGCCTCGCGCGACGCGATGATTCGGGTCACGCACTTCGTCAATCAGCACCTGCGCGACTGAGTTCTGCCTTGCCCCCTGCCAGGGGGCACAACTGACGCTTATGCAGGTAGGCCCGCCGGGCTGTGCGCCATTAAATAAGTTTCTGATAATACAATTAAACAATTCCGTACACAGGGTGCGGAATTTGCTATCTTCGGGCTTTGTTGCATCGAGATGCCCCGGTCGCTATGCGGCCGGTTCACCGATGGTTCGCACGCAAGTCGCAAAAGGAGGACGAAGATGGCCAAGGTTCTGATCGCCCAGGGTGGAGGCCCGACGGCGGTAATCAATCAATCCATGGTGGGTGCGGTCCTCGAGGCCCGGAAATTCACCGACGTCGAACTGGTCTACGGGGCCTTCCACGGGGTCCGCGGGATCATCGACGAGGAATTCCTGGACCTGACCCAGGAGACCACCCACAACCTGGAGATGGTCGCGCAGACGCCCTCGTCCGCCCTGGGGTCCACGCGCGACAAGCCGGACCTTGACTACTGCAAGGAGATCTTCAAGGTCCTGAAGGCCCACGAGATCACCTACTTCTTCTATATCGGCGGCAACGACTCCTCCGACACGGTCCGCATCGTCAGCGAGGAGGCGCGCAAGGCCAACTATCCGATGCGCTGCGTGCACATCCCGAAGACGATCGACAACGACCTGGTGGAGAACGACCACACGCCGGGTTTCCCGTCGGCGGCACGGTTCGTGGCGCAGGCCTTTATTGGTGCCAACCTCGACAACTACGCCCTGCCGGGGATCTATCTGGCGGTGGTCATGGGGCGTCATGCCGGTTTTCTCACCGCGGCCTCCGCGCTCGGCAAGAAATTCCCGGATGACGGGCCGCACCTGATCTACGTGCCGGAGCGGGTGTTCGAGGTCGACCAGTTCCTGAAGGATGTGAAGGCCACCATGGATCGCCACGGCCGCTGCGTGATTGCTGTGAGCGAAGGCATCCACGATGCCAACGATGAACCCATCGCGACCAAGCTGGCGAAGGATGTCGAGAAGGATGCCCACGGTAACGTCCAGCTCTCCGGTACCGGGGCGCTGGCGGACATGCTGTGTGGCGAGATCCGCGACAAGCTGGGGGTGAAGCGGGTGCGTGGCGACACCTTCGGCTATCTGCAGCGGGCCTTTATTGGCTGTGTGTCGGATGTCGACCAGCGCGAGGCCCGCGAGGTGGGCGAGAAGGCCGTGCAGTTCGCGATGTGGGAAGGGCGCGACGGTTCGGTGGCGATCAAGCGCACCGGCTTTTACTCGGTGGACTACGAGTATGTGCCGCTGGAGGCGGTCGCCGGCAAGACCAAGGTGATGCCGGACGAGTTCATCGATGCCTCGGGCACCGATGTGACCGATGCCTTCCGCATGTACCTGCGGCCCCTGCTGGGTTCCGGTATGCCGGATGCCTACCGGCTGCGGCAGAACAAGGTGACCAAGGTGCTCGGTCGCTAGCAGAAAGCCCCTGGTCCCGTGTCTGGGGCCAGGGGCCAGGGGCCAGGGGCCAGCTGGGGCGTGTGCCCCGCCTTTACAAAGACCCGCCCGGAAGACCGGGCGGGTCTTTGCTATCCGAGGGCCTTGAAGATCTGGTCGCGGATGTCTTCCACCGATCCGGTCCCCTTGATATGGACGCACTTCGGGGCGTCAGGCTCGCCGCTTTCCTCCCACTTGGCGTAGAAGTCGACCAGCGGCTGGGTCTGGCTGTGATAGGCCTCCAGGCGCTTGCGCACCGTCTCTTCGTTGTCGTCCTCGCGCTGGATCAGGTCCTCGCCGGTGACGTCGTCCTTGCCCTCGACCTTCGGCGGGTTGAACTCGACGTGGTAGGTGCGACCGGAGCCCGGGTGCACCCGCCGCCCGCTCATGCGCCGGATCACCTCTTCGTCCGGGACATCCACCTCCACGACAAAGTCGAGCGGCACGTTCTGTTCCTTCAGGGCCTCGGCCTGCGGGATGGTGCGCGGAAAGCCGTCGAACAGGAAGCCGGTGTCGCAGCAATCGGGCTGCTCCACGCGTTCCTTCACCAGACCCAGGATGATGTCGTCGGAGACCAGGCCGCCTGCATCCATGACCTCCTTGGCCTTCATGCCCAGTGGGGTGCCTGCGTTCACCGCCGCGCGCAGCATGTCGCCGGTAGAGATCTGCGGGATGTTGTACTTCTCGCAGATGTACTGGGCTTGCGTGCCCTTGCCGGCGCCGGGCGCCCCCAACAGAATCAGTCGCATGCTCTCGCTCCTCTGAGGAGTGGGTGGTTGTGCTATGGTCGCGGCAGACACTCCCGAGCCGCGCAAGTTACAGTACAGGCATTGTGGTTGTAGGTACAAGTCCGCCCGCGCCGCCCTGGCATCGCCCCCCTGCAAGGAGTCACTGACCGTCATGCAAGCCGGCCCCCGCGAGATCACCACGCCGTTTCGGCCCATCCCCCTGGACATCCCGGAGGGCATGAAACCCAACGAATTCTTCAACAGCACCGAAAACCTGGCGGACCTGGTCCACAACAACGGGCTGCTGGTGAATCCGGAAAACCTGCTGCTCTATCGCAAGGCGCTGGGGCACAGCAACGAGTTCGACTGTTCCATCATCTACAACACCTCGCAGACCATCCTCGACCCGATGGGCCGCCCGGTGCGGCGCACCCAGGTGCCGGAGCCGGTGCGGCATGTCTGGAACCGGATGAACGGGGTGATCATCGAGTACATGCTGGAGCAGTACCCGGACCCGGCCGAGGCCCTGGTGCTGGCGGGCGAGGCCAGCCTGGATGCGACCTGGCCGCTGACCGCGCCGGGGGTGCCCAGCATCCGCATGCTGCACAACCATTTCATCGTCTTTCCGAAGTCGGAACTGGCCGATGCGCCGCTGGCGGATCCGGGCAATCCCAACCTGACCGATGGCGGGCAGCACAGCCTGTTCCAGGCCTATATGCGCGATGTCTACCGGGCGTTCTTTACCCGGGCCCTGGATCTGCAGATCCTGCGCCCGGCGTCCGATCACGAGGCGCGCCTCGGGTTGACCGGCTACCCGCATGGGCTGCCGAGCTGGGAGATCCAGGGCGGGGTCGAGGCGCTGAAGGACATCCGCTTCTGGCGCGAATACGACGCCGTCCTGCAGGGCTTTCTGGACTTCTACCGCACCTTTTTCTCGCAGGTCTCCACCCGCAATGCCCCGATGCCCGAGGGCGTGCATTTTCCCGATGCGGTGGAGGAGGTCCTGCTGTTCAACAATGACTTCCTGAAGACCGCCAAGAAGGTACGCGACCGTTGCTTTACCGATGCCAAGTACGCGCATGCCATTCGCTGGCAGCCGGCCTTCAAGCAGCTGATCTACCGCAATGACGAGGGCCGCCTGATCGTGACGATCAGCCAGAACTCGATCGGCAACGCGATCACCGAACTGCTGGGGGTGGTGGTCAACCGGGTGCCGGACGCGGAGGCCTACGAGCGCGTCGAACCGGCTCTGGTCGAGAAGCTGCTGGAGGTGCGTCGCCGCCTGGTAGAGGTCGATCTGGGGGAAGGCATCGCGACGGAGGGCTGGCCTGCCACCTGAGCGGTCTGTTTGAAACAGGGCCCGTAGTGGGGGTGGACGGGGGGCGGCCAGGCCGCCCCCGACCGGGGTCAGGCGACCGACTGGTAGTAGATGTTCTGCGGGTGGTTGGCCTGGGCGAAGAAGAACCAGCGCTCGGCCACCAGTCCCAGGTACTGGATGACAAACGCGGCGATCAGCACATTGACCGGGTCGACCCGGGTGACCAGGGCGATCAGGAGCAGGAGCGCCGGGATCGCGAACGCCCCCAGCAGGAAGATCCACTTCATCCCGCGCAGGAACGTCGCGGACATGTGGTGAAAGAACTCCCGGGTGTTGAACGAACCGCCCATGAAGCCCTGGGACTTCTGCTGGATCTTCGGGTGTTTCACGCCGATCGCGGTCTGCACCGTGGATTTCGACTTGATACGGGCGTTGCGCACCAGCGATGCGATGCGGGTGGCCAGGCCCAGCAGCGTCAGCACGATCGCCACCGTCGCCAGGAAGGCGACCAGCGGGACACCGGCCCAGGCCGCATAGGCAGCCGCCAGCGTGAAGCCGTTGGCAGCGCCCAGCACGGTGTAGTTCACCACGGTCAGCGGGGAGTGCCATTCCTGCAGGAACTTGATGCAGGCGTAGATCATCGCGGTCGTGACATACAGAACGATCGCCAGCAGCGCGCCGATGGCACCGAGCACGACGGTCGGCAGGATGGGGACGTCCCCGGCCAGCGTGCCCAGAGGCGGGTTGAACCCGAACGCGTGGGCCGCGCCGTACAGGAAGACCACGCCCATGAACGCCGGGAGCACGATCACCTCGCGCGACAGCCACGAGGTGCGCCACTTGGTGGCGGTGCGCCAGGCGCGTTCCGGGCGCCCCAGGTGGAAGAACGAGGCGACCAGCCCGAGGACCAGGAAGACCAGGGCGAGTGCGGAGCCCAGCGCCAGGAAGTCCGAACCGGGCGGCGGCAGCACGCCCAGAAGACTGAGAGACTCGGCACCGAACAGACCGAGAAACAGGCCCTGGCCGGCGCCGATCAGGGTGGTGAGAAAGATAACCGAGAAGGCTGGATGCATAGTGTCTTCGTCCCTGTTTACCAGCTGGTGACGTCGTCGAGCGAGGGTTCTTCCTGCCCGGGCTTCGGCAGCTGACTGTCGATCTTCAGCGGGTTGTCGGCGCGCTCCACCTCGTCCTCGCGGATGGTCAGCTGAGTCTTGCGTCGTGGCAGGTAGTGATTGGCCGGTTTGGTGCCCCATTCCGGCATCAGCTGGTAGCCGCCCGCTTCCCGGATCGCCTTCGAGACGACCGATTCGGGGTCATGAATGTCCCCGTAGAGTCGTGCGTTGGTCGGACAGGCCCGTACGCAGGCGGGTTTGCGATCCCACTCCGGCAGCTCCTCGTTGTAGATGCGGTCCACGCACAGGGTGCACTTGGTCATCACCTTGCTTTCGGTGTCCACCTCGCGCACCCCGTAGGGGCAGGCCCAGGAGCAGTACTTGCAGCCGATGCACTTGTCGTAATCGACCAGCACGATGCCGTCCGACTCGCGCTTGTAGGAGGCCCCGGTCGGGCAGACCGGCACGCAGGGAGGCTCTTCGCAGTGCAGGCAGGACTTGGGAAAGTGGACCGTCTCGGTATTCGGGTATTCACCGACCTCGAAACTCTGCACGCGGTTGAAGAAGGTACCGGTGGGATCCGCGTCGTAGGGGTTCTGGTCGACCAGCGGGCCGGCATCGCCCGAGGTGTTCCATTCCTTGCAGCTGGTGACGCAGGCGTGGCAGCCCACGCAGACGTTGAGATCGATGACAAGGGCGAGTTGGGTCATTTCTTACCTCCTATTCCCGCAAAGAAGTTCACCACACGGGCCCGCTTGGACTGGCCGGGGTAGGGGTGCAGGGCCTTGAACTGGGGCGATGTCTCCTGCGGCGCCCCTTCTTCGGCCTTGTAGATGCGAACGCGTACGTCGTACCAGGCGGCCTGGCCGGTCACCGGGTCGGAGTTGGAGATCGGGCCTTCATCGCCCGGGAGCTCCTCGGAGATCAGGTGATTCAGCAGGAAACCCTTGCGCGACTCGTTGGCCTCGGGTGTCAGGTTCCAGGCCCCCGCGGCCTTGCCGATCGCGTTCCAGGTCCAGACCGTTCCGGGTTCGACCGCCTCGGAGTACTTGGCCATGCAGCGTACCCGGCCCCACTGGCTTTCCACCCAGATCCAGTCCTCGTCGTTGATCCCGGCGGCGCGCGCGGTGCGCGAATTCACGTAGAGCAGGTTGTGCGCGTGGATCTGTCGCAGCCAGGCGTTCTGGGAGTCCCAGGAGTGGTACATCGCCATGGGACGCTGGGTGATCGCGGCCAACGGATAGGTGTGCTTGTTGGTGGTCTGGTATTCCAGTGGGTCGTAGTAGAACGGCAGCGGGTCGAAGAAGGTCTCCACGCGTTTGGCCAGATGCGCCGGGGCCTTGCGCGATGGGCCCTTGCCCTGGGCGGCGGCGCGGAACTTCATCAGCACCTCGGAATAGAGGTGGATCAGGATCGGCTCGCCAAAGCGCGTGATGCGGTTGCGCTGCGACCACTCGAGATAACCCTTGTTCCAGTTGCGCATGTACTGGTAGCTGCGCGGCAGCTCGTACTGGAATACGCAGTTGTTCTGGGCGTACATCTCCCACTGGTTGGGGTTGGGTTCGCCGCGCAGGGATTTCTCCCCGCCCTTGCCGCGCCAGCCGGCCAGGAAGCCGATACCGGAGCCCGGTTCGGTCTCGTAGTTGACGACGAAGTCGGGGTAGTCGCGGAATTTGCGCTCCCCGTTCTCGTTCACGAACGCCGGCAGTTTCAGGCGCGAGCCGAGCTCGATCAGGACTTCCTGGAACGGCTTGCACTCGCCCTTGGGCGGCACCACCGGGATGCGCACCGAGTCCACCGGGCCGTCGAACTCGGAGATCGGGCGGTCCAGCATGGACATCACGTCGTGGCGTTCCAGATAGGTGGTATCCGGAAGGATCAGATCCGCGAACGCGGTCATCTCGGACTGGAACGCGTCCGCGACGACCAGGAACGGGATCTTGTAGTCCCCGTTGTCATCCTTGTCGTTCAGCATCTTGCGGACCTCTTCCGTGTTCATGGTCGAGTTCCACGCCATGTTGGCCATGAAGATCAGCAAGGTGTCGATCGGGTAGGGGTCCCCGCGCCAGGCGTTGGTGATGGCGTTGTGCATCATGCCGTGCACGGCCAGCGGGTATTCCCAGGAGAAGGCCTTGTCGAGGCGTACCGGCTCGCCCTTGTCGTCCACGAACAGGTCGTCCGGGTCCGCGGGCCAGCCGAGCACCATGCCGTCCAGCGGCTTGCCTGGCTGCACGCCCTCCGGCCCCTTGGGCGTGCGGGCGCAGGGTGGAATCGGACGCGGGAACGGCGCCTTGTGGCGGAAGCCGCCGGGGCGGTCGATGGTGCCCAGCAGCGACATCAGAATCGACAGCGAACGGATGGTGTGGAAGCCGTTGGAGTGCGCGGCCAGTCCGCGCATCGCATGGAACGACACCGGGTTCCCGGTGACGGATTCGTGTTCCACGCCCCAGGAGTCGGTCCAGGCAATGGGGAGTTCGATGCGCTGGTCGCGCGCGGTAACGCCCATTTCGTGGGCCAGCCGGCGAATGTCCTCGGCATCGATCCCGGTGATCCGGGCGGCCCATTCCGGCGTGTATTCGGCGACCCGGTCCTGCAGCAGCTGGAAGGCGGGCTTGGCCGGGGTGCCGTCATCCAGGGTGAACTCGCCGAGCAGGAAGGGATCGGCATCCGGCGTGTGGGTCGGCACCGCGCGTCCGGTCTTGCGGTCCCACCACAGTTGGTTCTGCGCGTCGTAGCAGCCCTCCTCGGGCGGATCCTCGGTGCGCAGGAACATGCCGAAGTCGTCTTGCTCCTCGTTCATGTTCACCAGCTGGCCGGCATTGCTGTAGCGGACCAGGAAGTCGCGGTCGTACAGGCCCTTGTTGATGATCTCGTGGATCAGTGCCAGCAGCAGGGCACCGTCGGTCCCGGGGCGGATCGGCACCCATTCGTCGGCGATGGCCGAGTAGCCGGTGCGCACCGGGTTGATGGAGATGAAGCGCCCGCCCTGGCGCTTGAACTTGGAGATCGCCACCTTCAGCGGGTTGGAGTGGTGGTCCTCCGCGGTGCCGATCATCACGAACAGCTTCGAGCGTTCCAGGTCGGGGCCGCCAAACTCCCAGAACGAGCCGCCGATGGTGTAGATCATGCCGGCGGCCATGTTCACCGAGCAGAAGCCGCCGTGGGCCGCGTAGTTGGGGGTGCCGAACTGCTTGGCGAACAGCCCGGTCAGGGCCTGCATCTGGTCGCGCCCGGTAAACAGGGCAAAGCGTTTCGGGTCGGTCTCGCGGATGTGCCCGAGGCGTTCGGCGAGGATCTCGAAGGTCTCTTCCCAGGAGATCGGCTCGAACTCGCCATCCCCGCGCTCGGCGCCGGCCTTGCGCCGCAGGGGCTGGGTCAGCCGCGCGGGCGAGTGCTGTTTCATGATCCCGGAGGCGCCCTTGGCGCAGATCACGCCTTCGTTGATCGGGTGCTCCGGGTTGCCATCGATGTAGCGCACCTCCCCGTCGCGCAGGTGCACCCGGATGCCGCAGCGGCAGGCGCACATGTAACAGGTGGTGTTCTTGATTTCCTGCGACGGGGTCTGTGCCATAAATCGTCAACGCCTTGTAAGTTAGACAATCGCGATATACTGCAATACCCCTTACTTCGATCGGGGTTACCCCCACTATGCAGTTCCGGGGTATCCACCACAAGGGCGTCAAAGATGGATTCTTCGCGCCCGTTCGGATGCCCCGAATCGGGCCCGGACGCAGGGCGGGGCGCGGCAGTGTTATCGTTCCGGCACCGGAATTTCACAACAGAGGCCTGCCAACCCATGAAGGTATGCATTGTTTCCGACAGTCACGACCGTGGCCCGATGTTGGCCCGCGCGATCGAGGCCGGCATTGCCGAGGGCGCCGAGGCGGTCATCCACTGTGGTGACGTGATCGGCGGCAACACGCTGCGGGCGTCACTGAAGCTGGGTGTGCCGATCCACGCGGTGCACGGCAACAACCTGGGGGACCCGGTCGCGATCTCGCGCATCGCGCACCAGTCCGATGGCCTCCTGCACTACTACGGGCTGGACGCCACCATCACCCTCGGTGGCCGGCGCATCTTCGTCACGCACTACCCCCATTACGCCCATGCGATGGCCTGCACCGGGGACTATGACCTCGTCTGCTGCGGCCACAGCCACGAGACCGAGATCCGCCAGCAGCCGCACGTGAAGGATGGCGCCACCTGGCTCGTGAATCCGGGCACCGTGGCCGGGCTTGGGGCGCCGCGGGCGACCTGGGCGCTGGGCGATCTCGAGACCATGGACTTCGCGATCCGGGCGACACCCGAGGAGAGCGCGGCCTGATCCGACTCGGTCATACGGCCCGCATTCGGCAGCGGGGTGGCGTTTCGGCGCGGGATGATCGACCCGCTTGTCAGCGCCTTCGTCTCAGGGCATCGTCTAGGAGAGGGCGCGTCATTCGTGTCCCTCTGGATTCCACCGTGGATGGAGAAACGCGATGACCGCAGAATTCCCGCACAAGCCCCTTCCGTCGCAAAAGGCGGCCCCCGGAATCGGGCTCCAGCAGGTGTCGGAGGAAGACCCCCAGGTCACCCTGGCTTCCTCGGCGCTGTGCGTAATGACCGATTTCCGCCGGGTGCCGGTTGCGACGATCGGTCCCGAGGCGACGCTCAACCAGGCGACCGAGCAGATGATCGCCCGGGGTGTCCGGCTGCTGATCGTAGTGGACTCGGAGCGCGTGCTGGGTCTGATCACGGCCCGCGACACTCAGGGGGAGCGCCCGGTCCAGATGGTGAACGAGCGCGGCATGCGGTACGACGACCTCCGGGTGCGTGACCTGATGGTGCCGCTGGATGACGTGGACCTGCTGGACATGCAGCGCGTGATGCAGGCGGACGTGGCGGATATCGTCGCGACGCTGAAGGACTGGGGACGCCAGCATGCGCTGGTTGGTCAGCGGGATCCCCAGACGGGTGAGACTCGCATCCGGGGGATATTCTCGGCGACCCAGATCGGGCGTCAGCTGGGGATTCAGGTGCAGACCTTCGATGTCGCGCGGACCTTCGCGCAGATCCAGGCGACCCTGTCCAAGACCTATTAGCCGGAGCCGACATCCGGCCGCCCGCGCGAGTGTGCGGGTCGCCGGATGCCTGAACCGCGTTTCTGCTACCGGTTCAGCCCCTGGTAGTACTCCATCAGGATCTTGGCCACTTCCGGGCGGGAGAACTCGACCGGCGGTGCCTCGCCTCGGCCCAGCATCTCGCGAACCTTGGTGCCGGACAGGAGCACGAAATCCTCCTTCGTGTGGTCGGGTGCATCGCACATCATCACCACCCGGTCGAGCTTCTTCGAGTAGGCCGTGTGGTCGGCCCGGAAGATCTCGATCTCCAGCGCGCCCGCGGGTACCTCGGTGTCGAAGATCGTCTGGGCATCGAACGGCCCGTAGTAGTCCCCCACCCCGGCGTGATCACGCCCGATGATGAAGTGGGTCGCGCCCATGTTCTGGCGGAACAGCGCATGGAGCACGGCCTCGCGCGGACCGGCATAGAGCATGTCGAAGCCGTATCCGGTAATCATCACCGTGTTCGGCGGGAAGTAGAGCTCGGCCATCTTGCGAATGGCGGCGTCGCGCACCGGGGCCGGGATGTCGCCGGGCTTCAGCTTGCCCAGCAGCATGTGGATCACCACGCCGTCCGCATCCAGTTGCTCCATGGCCATGCGGCACAGCTCTTCGTGGGCGCGGTGCATCGGGTTGCGGGTCTGAAACGCGACCACCCGGTTCCAGCCGCGTTCCGCGATCTCGTTGCGGATCTCGACGGCGGTGCGGAAGGTGTCGGGGAAATCGTCCTGGAAGTACGAGAAGTGGAGCACCTGGATGGGCCCCGATACGCAGACGCGGCCCACGCTGTTGAAGGCGGCGACCCCGGGGTGTTCCATGTCGGTCGTGCCGTAGACCTTTTCGGTCATGGTCGCCATCTGCTCGGGCGTGAATTCCTCGATCGCCTCGACCTCCTGGATGGCGAGGACCGGGTTCCCCTCCATGTTCGGGTCACGCAGGGCAATCCGCTTGGCCCCGCGAATGGCGTCCGCATCCTCCAGCAGGTTGACCACGGGCACCGGGAAAAACAGGCCGCTGGTGGTTCGCATGTTCTCCGCGCAGCTCATGGCGTCGGCGACATTCATGAACCCGGTCAGCGGCGTGAAATAGCCGCCGCCCATCATGACGGCGTTGCCGGCGGCGCCGGAGCTGATGACCACGGAGGGCAGGGTCTCGGCCTCCTGCAGCAGGGCGTGGTGTTGATCGGGGTCGTAGACGAACAGGGGCTTCAGGGTGTCTGCACCGTGCGGTTTGATCATGGGGCTTTCTCTCCTGCCGACGCTGGATGTGAACTGCATGGATGGGGTGGTCTGTGCCACACGTAAGTCGTGTTCGGGGCGCATGCGCCCACCCGGTTGACGGGGCGGGCGCGCTGCTGGTCGACCCCGAACGTAGCACAAGATAGTCCATAAAGGTTCGGGTTTCTTGACCGCCCCCGCAGCCGCACATCCGGATCTGTCCGCCCGTCAGGGCCGTCAGCCCTGCCCCGGGCGCGCCCCGATCAGCGGCCGTTCTCCCTTTGTCTCACCCGGCCCGGGCGTTCGTTCCGGTGCCATCGCTGGCGCCCCGGACCCGCGTGCTGCGGGCAGCGGGCGGTGTGCCGCCCCTGGCCGGTCTGGCGGCTTGCGATGGCGTCGACCCGGGCCGCTAGATAAGTGTTTCCATAAATAAGCATATGACCTCATTCATCGGGCTTATGCGCGGGGAAGCAAGTTTGATTTGAAGCAAAAGATCGAGTTGGCACAGACTCGGTGTGCCCATTGGACACTCTGAGGAGGCCTGACGCCGTGATCACTAGCAATCCCTTTGCCGAACTGGCTGCGTTTATTCCACCAGCCGCAATGCAGGCGTATGTCGTGCTCATGGTCATTCTGGTGGCCGCCGGCACGATCCTCGACATGATGCACAAGAGGAGTGCCCAGTACTTCTTCGAGAACGCCAAGAAAGCCGAGAAGAACGCGACCCGCAGCGTGAGCGGCGGCGAAAAATTCTCCCAGGCCATGCAGACCCTGGGGAAAGAGGTCATCACCTCCGGTGAATTCAAGAACCCGAAACGACGCGCGTCCCATCTGTTCACCATGTGGGGCTTTATCCTGTTCGTGGTCTCCTCCGCGGTCCTGATCTTTGGCTACGCGAGCGAGCCCGCCGCGGGCGTGTGGCCGGTCCTGTGGCATCTGGGCGCCCTGTCGCTGGCTTTCGGCGGCTACTGGTTCTGGTTCTTCATTCGCGTCGACGTCTACTCCGAGGGCCGTCGCTGGTACCAGCTGGTCCGGGCCGATCTGTTCATCGTGTCGCTGCTGGCGATGTCGACCTTCGCCATCCTGTGGTCGCTGACCCAGGGCACCGGCGCCCTCGGGTGGCTGTTCTTCGCGCTCTTCCTCGCGGCGACCACGACCCTGTTCGCGACCGTCTACTGGTCCAAGTTCGCGCACATGTTCTTCAAGCCTGCCGCGGCCTACCAGAAGCGCATTACCCGTGCCGATGGCTCCGCCGAGAACCTCCCGACCCTCACGCGCGACGATCCCGAGCAACAGCAGCGCCATTCCATGGAACTGCTGCGCGATGCGCCGATGGAGATGGGGAAGGGCATCCAGCGTGAAGCGCCGCACCACTACTAGCCATTAACCCGAACACCAGCATCGATCGAGGACAACCATGCCAACTTTCGTATACATGACCCGTTGCGATGGCTGTGGGTACTGCGTGGACATCTGCCCGTCAGACATCATGCATATCGACGAAACCACCCGTCGCGCCTACAACATCGAGCCCAACATGTGCTGGGAATGCTTTTCCTGCGTGAAGGCCTGCCCGCACCATGCGATTGACGTGCGCGGCTACGCGGACTTCGCCCCACTGGGGCACAGCGTGCGCGTCGATCGCGACGAAGAGCGCGGCACCATCGCCTGGAAGATCAAGTTCCGCGACGGTCGGGAGAAGGACTTCCTGTCGCCGATTACCACCAAGCCCTGGGGCAAGCACATCCCGCAGCTGGCGGACGTCCCCGCACCCGACAAGTCCATGCGCGACAGCCAGCTGTTGTTCAACGAGCCCAAGTACATCCGGATGGATGAGGGGGATCTGCACACGCTTGAGGCCGCCGGTCTCAAACTGAAAGAAGGGGTGTACTACTGATGGCCTACAAGACAATCGTCGAAGACAACATCGACATCCTGGTCTGTGGCGCCGGGCTCGGCGGCACGGGTGCCGCCTGGGAGGCTCGCTTCTGGGGTCAGGACAAGAAGGTCGTGATTGCCGAAAAGGCCAACATCGACCGTTCCGGCGCGGTGGCCCAGGGCCTGTACGCGATCAACTGCTACATGGGCACCCGCTGGGGCGAGAACAACCCCGAGGACCATGTGCGCTACGCCCGTATCGACCTGATGGGCATGGTGCGCGAGGACCTGCTGTTCGACATGGCGCGCCACGTGGACTCCACCGTGCACCAGTTCGAGGAGTGGGGCCTGCCCCTGATGCGCGACCCGAAGACGGGCGCCTATCAGCGAGAAGGTCGCTGGCAGATCATGATCCACGGCGAGTCCTACAAGCCGATCGTGGCCGAGGCCGCCAAGAAGTCCGCGGACACGATCTACAACCGGATCTGCGTGACCCATCTGCTGATGGACGAGTCCAAGGAGAACCGGGTCGCCGGCGCCGTGGGCTTCAATGTGCGCACCGGCAACTACCACGTCTTCAAGTCGAAGTCGGTGATCGTGGCCGCCGGTGGCGCCTCGATGATCTTCAAGCCGCGTTCGGTCGGTGAAGGTGCGGGTCGCGTCTGGTATGCCCCGTGGTCTTCCGGCTCGGCCTATGGCCTGCTGATCAACGCCGGTGCCAAGATGACCCAGATGGAGAACCGCATCGTGCTGGCCCGCTTCAAGGATGGCTACGGTCCGGTGGGTGCGTACTTCCTGCATCTGAAGACCCGTACGCAGAACTGCAACGGGGAAGAGTACGAATCCAAGTGGTGGCCGCAGCTGCAGGAGATGGTCGGCAAGGAATACCTGGATCCGGAGGTCTCTCACCGGACGCATCGCCCGATCCCGACCTGCCTGCGCAACCATGCGTTCCTGAACGAGGTGAACGCGGGCCGTGGCCCGATCCACATGGTCACCATGGAGGCCTTCCAGGACCCGCACCTTGAAGAGGTGGGCTGGGAAAACTTCCTGGGCATGACCGTCGGCCAGGCCGTCCTGTGGGCCGCCACCGACGTGGACCCCAAGAACGAGAACCCCGAGCTGACCACCTCGGAGCCCTACGTGATGGGCTCGCACGCCACGGGTTGTGGCGCCTGGTGCTCTGGTCCGGAGGATGTTTCCCCGCCCGAGTACTTCTGGGGCTACAACCGCATGACCAGTGTCGAGGGCCTGTTCGGTGCCGGCGATGCCGTGGGCGGTACGCCGCACGCGTTCTCCTCCGGTTCCTTCACCGAGGGCCGTCTGGCCGCGAAGGCCGCCTGCAAGTACATCGACGATGGCAAGGCCGACGGCATCCGTGTCTCCGATTCGCAGATCAACAAGCTGAAAGAGGAGATCTATAAGCCGCTGGAGCACTACAAGGTCTACAGCAACGAGGTCGTGGCCGGTTCGGTCAATCCGAACTTCATCAACCCGCGCCAGGGTCTTGACCGCCTGCAGAAGCTGATGGATGAATACTGTGGCGGCGTAACGGTCAGCTACATGACCAACGAGAAGCTGCTCAATATCGGCCTGAAGAAGATGCACATCCTCGAAGAGGACCTCGAGAAGCTGGCGGCGGAGGACATCCATGAGCTGCTGCGTGCCTGGGAACTGAAGCACCGCGTGCGCACCGCCGAGAGCGTCTTCCACCACACCCTGTTCCGCAAGGAAACCCGCTGGCCGGGCTACTACTACCGCGGCGACTACATGAAGCTCGACGACAAGAACTGGCACCACCTGACGGTTTCGCGTCGTGACCCGAAGACGGGCGAGTACACCATGGAGAAGGCGCCCTGCTACCACCTGGTCGACAAGGACGAGGCGCCGGCCAAGGAGGCCGAGAAGGAGGAAGCCTAGGGTGCTGCGGTGGCGGTGGCGGGGCCGCAGCCGGCCTCGCCACCATGCTCGGCAGCCGCGATGACCCACGCGTTCGCGCGGAGATCATCCCTTTCAACCGCCACACCTGAGGGTTTTTAATATGACCAGTGCAGCTGAAGCACAGACGTTGCCGGAGACCTCGATGAACATCATCGACCACTCCGACCAGGAGATCCTCGAGATTGCCCACCCCATCTGGAGCGACCTGATCAAGCACTCCAACAAGGGGCAGTACGGCAAGTTCGTCCGCCGGTTCTCCTACCACCTGCTGTTTGGCCTCAACGAGGTCGAGGTGGGCAAGCAGTTCGCCCAGAGCGAGTTGACCCGCAATCTCAGCGAGGACTGGGACTTCCTGGGCATTATTCGCCGTGGCGAGCATGTCACCGTCCTGTATCGCGTGCGCAGCACGAAGAAGGAGGGCGAGTGGCTGGGCCGGATGGTCCTCGGCTACGAGGAAGGCGAGGTACGCATCTTCGGTGCGTCCATTTTCTGACAATGCGGGACTGTTCATGACCGAAGTAATCAAGGACAACAAGTACGTCGAGCTGAACTACCAGGTGATCGACCAGAAAACCGGCCAGGTGCTGACCGAGGTCGAGTTCCCGCTGGGCTATGTCCACGGCGTCAACGAGGTCCTGTCGCCCCAGGTCATGGGCGAGCTGGAAGGCCGTGCCCAGGGCGAAACCATCGAAGTGCCGATCGACTGCAACGCCCTCTATGGCCCGCGCGACGAGTCGCTCGTGATCACGGACGCGATCGAAAACGTGCCGGAGGAGTACCGCGAGGTGGGGACCGCCATCCTGATGGAGAACGATCGCGGCCAGACCAAGAGCTTTTTGGTGACACGGCTCGACGACAAGACCATCACCATCGACGGCAACAATCCACTGTGCGGCCGTCAGGTGATCTTCAAGCTGAACATCCTGCTGGTACGCGATGCCACCGACGAGGAAATCGCACACGGTGGCAAGGTGGAGTCGGGCCCGGAGATCGACAGCGGGCGCGCGGTCCCTATCGAGTGATGGAGCAGGCGTTCGGCGCGTGAGTATGTCGGGGCAGGGCGACGCCAGTTCTCCGCCCCTCTTTTTTCATCGAAGCGAGGTGAATGCACCATGAGTCAGCAATCCGACAAGAAGCACCCGGAAGTGCCGGACGGCAAGTCACGCTTTCTGGTAACCCGGCAGATGAAGCCCAACGAAAAGGGCTTCGTCGGCTACGAGACCATCTGGGAACCCTTCCAGAAGGAAGCCGAGTACCAGACCCCCAAACGTCCGTGACGCGGCCAGCCGCCGAACCCCCCGGATTTGGCGGCTGTTTTTATCCAGCCGGTCCACAGGGCGGCACCTCGCCGATGGTGATGGGGCGATGGTGATCGGCCGGTCAACGGGCGTTCGCCGGATCACGAAAGTTGATTGACCGGGCTCGCGGCTAGCCTTCTATCAATCCTGCGGCACGGAAGCCGAGGTCTCAGCAAAGGAATGCGTTCATGAAGCGTGCATCTCTCGCGGGCGTCCTGCCTGCCTTCGCCCTGGCGCTTGCCACGGGCTGCAGTTCTTCCTATCCCGATCAGGCCGAGTTCGACTTTGGCGAGCTGCCCATCGCCGATCAGGCCCAGGCGCGCGGGCTTCTCGAGGAGGTCGAGGCCGGCTGGTCGCTGACCGTATCCGTCGAGGCCGCCGTAGCCGACCTGGAGCCGGCCGCGGTCCACCTTGAGGCGCTCTCCGAACAGCTGGCCGCAGAGACGGTCTCCGATCTGACCCTGATGGTGGAAGGCGAGCCGGCCGACCAGTTGCAGGCGGCCTATGCCACCTTCACCGACAAGCGCCGCGCCGTCCATGACAACTTCGAGCGCGAGCAGGCAGAAGCGCGCGCGGAACTGGAACAGGCGCGCGAGGAGCTGGCGGCCGAACGCAGCGAGCTGGAGGAGAACCTCGCGGCCATCGACGCCTTCGTCGAAGAGGAGCGCGAGGCGGTGGAAGCGGTCGAGGCCGAGATCGAGGCCCTGGAAGCGAAGCAGGCCGAGATTGCCGACTCCGTCCTCGCCGCACTGAACGAGGCCATCATGGAGCACGAGCTGCCGGTGCGCCCGGTGGCGCGGTTCGACGGCTATTCGTGGCGCTCCTGGGAGGTGGACGCCAGTCGCTCCTGCCCCAGTGCCGACAGCCCTTTACAGATCGATGCGCGTGCTACCCACGGGGTGTGCGTGATGGTGTCCGGCCGCCCGTATCGCGGCGGCGAAGCCGTGAACGCGCAACTGGACCCGATCCTGGCCTCCGGTCTGCTCGACTACTACGAACTGGACGAAACGATTGGCGTGACGGGCGGGTTCCGGCGGCGCGCACCCGAGGGCACCCTGCGGGCCGACCTGGCCGATGCCCGCAAGGTCCTGGACGATCGTTTGATCGTGGCGGAAAACCGCTTTGGTACCCGGCGCGACCTCGGCCGCGAGGAGACCCTCCTGAACCGCCGCGCCACGTCGCTGGATCGTCAGCAGCAGCAACTGGAAAACCAGAGCGTGCGCAGCTTCGAGTATTCGGACGAGCGCTCGGCGCTGCGGTCCGCCGAACAGGCCTACGGTCAGGCGTTGCTGGCGCAGACGGTGGCGGCGCATGTGCAGCCGGTGGGCGACATGACCGCCGATCACGTATTTCCGCTCGGGTCGCGCGATAGTACCGCCATCCTCGTCATCCAGACCCGCGAGCGCGGCCTGCGCAGGGGCATGGATACGGTCCTCACGCTGTTCCGGCTGGAGCTCGACGATACCTATGCCGACTATGACCGTGTGCCGATACACGGCGAGCGCGACAACATGGCCTTTGCCCGCTTCCGCGGCGAGGCGACCCGGGACGAGGCAAACCGGCGCGTCTATCTGGCCCTGGCGCGCGAGCTGACCCGCTAGCTTCGTGTCGGTGAATCCGCGTTTCCCCGGGTCCAGACTCGGGCACGACCTGTTACCTGCAATAACTCAGGAGGAGTGCAATGATGATCAAGAAAGGACTGGCTGCGGCGGGCGTCGCGTTTGTACTGGCGGGGTGTTCTGGTGGTGGCCCGTCGACCGCCGACATCGAGGCGGTGATGGCCCAGATGGTGGCGGCCAGCGGCCTCGGCGCACAGGGCGTCTCGGTCGATATCCACAGCAGCGACTGCAGCGAGGTGGACGGGGGCGTCTTTGACTGTCAGGTGGATGCCACGGTGTCCGCTGGCGGGTACTCGGAGGATCTCACCGATCGCCTTCGGCTGGTCGAGGGTTCCAGTGGCTGGGAACCCGCCTTCTAAGCGCGCCCGACGAAAGGCCTCCCACAAAACTAAAAGCCCCGCCGGGGCGTAGTCCGGCGGGGCTCGTAAAACGGGGACGGCGGTCCTGGCCGCCGGCCCCGGTGTTGCCCGGTCAGAAGTCGTAACGCATCCCGATCGAGAGGGCGGTAGCGGTCTCGCCACCCACACCCGGCTGGCTGACGCTCTTGGCGGCATTCCACGGCGCCAGGGCCGAGTTGTCGTCGTTGTCGACCATTGCGATGTTGCCGTAGAAGCGCAGGTCGCTGTCGAGGCGGTATTCCAGGCCCAGGGCGTACATCGTTGCGTCAGCATCCGCCAGATCGGAATCCAGCTGGAAGACGTGACCGTTCAGGTACATGCTCGGGGTCAGGCGGAACTGGCCGCCGAGGCCGTAGATATCCGCATCGTCACCACTGGTGGTTTCCGAGTTCTGGTAGAAGGCGCCCATGCGAAAGGCCGGGGTGATGCGATAGCCGACGGCCAGGCGCCAGGCATCCGGGTTCACATCGCCATCTTCCTGCTTCTCGTAGGCCAGAGCGCCGGTCAGGTCGCCCATACTCAGGTTCAGAGATGTGGAGTAGGCCTTGTTCGGGGCCCCGTCGGCGGTGGTGGCGCCGTCCGTCTCGTTCGAGTACTGGATGTTCCAGGTTAGGCCGCCGAAGCTCGGGGTCTGGTAGTGGATGCTGTTGTTGAAACGCTCGTCGAAGCGGCCGGTCTGCGCGGCGGAACGGGTCAGGTTGCGCATGTCGCCGATCTGGTCGCCAAAGAAGTTGGCCGGGCCGCGGGCGCGCTTGAACGGGGTGTCGAACTTGCCGATACGCAGCATGCCCCACTCGGAGCCCTTCAGGCCCACAAAGGTGTCGCGGGTCGCGAAGTTTGTGCCGTTGGTGTCGAAGTCGATCTGTTGTTCGATCTGGAACATCCCGACCAGCTGCTCGCGGAACTCGCGCTCGCCCTTGAAGCCCAGACGGCTGGAATTGCTCGAGACATTGAACTCGTTGTAGTCGGCGCCGTCGTCGAGGACATCGGCGGACAGGTGGGCGCGGCCGTACAGCGTCCAGTCGGCAGTGGCCAGGGCCGGTACGACCAGACCGGCCGCAATCAGGCTGGTCAGCAGTTGCTTGCGATTCATGGGTTTCTCCCCTATTGGAATGTGCAGGTTGGCGAGACGCGAAGCCGTCCCGACAGGGCGCAAGCATGGGGAGGGCGAGTGACGTGTCCGTTACGGGGCGGTGAAGATCGCGTTAAAACGCGACACTGTTGCGCAAATGAAACACCTGGGCCGGGAACCTGCCAGCGAGGGGCGAGTCCTCTGAAGAGCGGGCAGGCTCGACGCCCGCCATGATGCAGTACCGAATGGGAGGGACCGAGGTGGTGCGACGGCCGGATCCGACGTTCTCTGGACGCGTACGCTGGCCGCTATTCGCCGGTCTTCTGGTGGCGGCCACGGCACAGGCCGACGACGAAGCACTGGTCCTGGATCCCGTCGAAGTCACCGTCACCGCACCCAGGCTGGCCACGCCGCTGGCGGACCTGCCGGCCGCGGTATCGCGCGTGGACGAGCGCCAGGCGACCGAGGGGCGGCAGGGCCTGCAGCTGGACGAGGCGCTCAATCGTGTGCCGGGGCTGTTCGCCCAGAACCGCTACAACTTTGCGCAGGACGCGCGCATCTCCATCCGCGGCTTCGGCTCGCGGGCGCCGTTCGGGGTGCGCGGGCTACGCATCCTGCAGGACGGCATCCCCGAGACCACCCCCGACGGCCAGTCACAGGTGGACGCGATCGACCTGCTGAACCTGCGCGACATCGAGGTGCTGCGCGGACCCAGCGCCGCGCTGTACGGCAATGCCTCCGGAGGCGTGATCTCGGCGCGCACCCGCGACGGCCGCGACCCGCGTGGCTTTGGTGGCGGGGTGCTGCTGGGCAGCTACGGTTATCGCCGCGCCGAGGCCATCGCCGAACAGGACCACGGGACCCATCGCTACTCCCTGACCGCCCACGATTTCGCGATCGACGGCCACCGCGACCAGTCCACCGCCGAGAAGCGCTACCTGCGCCTGCACACCGCCTCGGAGCTGGAGGCCGGCACGCTGAACTTCCACCTGCGCTACCTCGATGCCCCACGCACCGACGACCCCGGCGGACTCACCCGCGAGGAGATGCGTCAGAACCGCCGCGCGGCAGCCCCGCTAGCCATGGCCCTCGACAGCACACAGGAGGCCGAGCAGCTGACCACGGGATTGCAGTGGGAACAGTCGCTCGGCCTCGGCGAGCTGCGCCTGGGCGGGTTCTGGACCCAACGCGATTACGCGCAGCAACTGCCATTCCCCGGCGACTCACGGGTGGCCTACGAGCGCGATTTCTACGGACTCAACGCCCAGTACGAGCAGGACATCGGCCCGACCCGGGTACTGACCGGGATCGACCTGGAAGAGCAGCGTGACGACCGCACCCGGCGCTGTACGTCGGGGACTTTCGCACCTGGGCTGGACTGTGACGAAGACGAAGTCGTTGGGGATCTGGCCCTAGACCAGCTAGAGCGCGCCCGCTCGCGAGGAGTGTTTATACAAACCGACACCGCGCTGGGGTCCAACTGGAACATGGTGGTCGGCGCCCGTCATGACCGTATCAGGATGTCGATCCGGGACGACTTCTTCGACCAACTCGACGACCCGGACAGCGCTACAGACGACTCCGGGCGCCGCAGCTTCCGGGAAACGAGCGGGATGGCGGGGTTGATCTGGCACTTCCAGCCGGAGTACCGGGCCTTCGTGAATGTGGCCACCAACTTCGAGACGCCGACCTTCACCGAATTCGCCAACCCCGATGGCGGTGGCTTTGATCCCGACGTAGAGCCGCAGCGGGCGCGCAGCATCGAGGTCGGAATCCGCCGCGAGAGCCAGCATCTTTCGTGGGAGGCATCGGCCTACGCGACTCGGGTGCGTGACGAGCTTTCCCCTTATCAGATAGAGGGGCAAGGCGACCGTACGTTCTATACCAACGCGGGGCGCACTGCCCGCGATGGGCTGGAACTTGCGGTGGAGTGGCATGCGGCGCCTCAGTGGACCCTCAGCGGGGCATATTCCCTGAGCGATTTCCGATTTCGCGAGTTCGAGGATGTGGAAGGGGTGCGTCACGATGGCAACCGCCTGCCCGGGCTGCCGCGCGAGCAGCTGTTCCTGGAGGCCGACTGGCGCCAGGGGCCCTTCTTTTTTACCGTCGATGCGCTGTACACGGGCGCGCGCTATGTGAACGACGCCAATGACGAACGCGTGGGCGGACAGACCACGCTGAACCTGCGCGCGGGCCGCCACTGGCAGGATGGCAACGCCCATGTCGAGGCCTTCGTGGCCGCGAACAACCTGCTGGACGCGGACAGCGTCGACAACATCCGCATTAATGCCAACCAGGGACGCTACTACGAGCCGGCCCCGGGCCTGACCCTGATGGCGGGGATGCGCATGACCTTCGGGCGCTAACGCGCGCCACCATGCCGGACCCTGAGCCGTCATTGCGAGGAGGCGAAGCCGACGAAGCAATCTCTCTCCGAATACACCGCGTTGCCAGAGTTCGGAGATTACTCGCTGCGCTCGCCCTTCGGGCCGGCCTGCGGCCGTTCAACGCGCTTCGCGCCTTTGTGCCACGTCGGCTTCGCCTCCTCGCAATGACGGTGCCGTGAAGATGGACCGTAGCCGCTACGTCGCACGCTGCACTGAGCGCCGCGCGAACCGCATCAAGGAAGGGTGTCCGACTAATCGCGCCGCCCGGGCCCCTCCCGGGGTTCTTTCGGCTCGATCTCGTCGAGCCGCCCCTGTTCGATTTTGCGCAGGGTCTCGGGGTCGGTGGGGTCCTCGTCCTCCCAGTCATGCCGCCGATATACGGGGAACGGGTCGCGGCGATAGAGGAACCAGCCGCAGACCGCACCGACAACCGCACCGAACAGGTGCGCCTCGAACGAGACTCTGGGGCCGCTGGGGAAGACGCCCCAGATCATGCTGCCGTAGAGAAACAGGATGATGATGGCCACCGCGATGGACAGCGCATCGCGGCGGCGAATCCCGATCACCACGGCGAAGAACATCAGCCCGTGGGTCAGGCCCGAGGCGCCAATGTGCAGCCCCTCGCGCGCGAACAGCCAGACGCCCAGTCCGCCCATCAGCCAGATCAGCGGGACCGCAACGCGGGTGGCGCGCGGGAAGCCGTAGAGCGTGAGCATGCCGAGCACCCACAGGGTCGGCACATTGGCGAGCAGGTGGCCCCAGGAGCCGTGGATCAGCGGCGAGGTGATGATGCCCAGCGCCCCGACCGCGTCGCGCGGCAGGATGCCCAGCCGCGACCAGTCCCCGCCCAGCAGGTCGTGCAGGGCGTGGATCACGATCAGGATGGCGGCCCCCAGCATGGGCCAGAGCAGCGCACGCCGAATCCGCTCCTGCTCGGCCCGGGGGTCGGCCGGGGGTGCCGGCCGGCGAAGATTCATCATCCGCCTAGCCTGCCACGCCTGGACAAGAGGTCCAATCTCTCCAATCCCCCGGCGCCGCCACGGGCACCGTCATTGCGAGGCCCCGCAGGGGCCGCGGCAACCTCCTGAAGCTTGCGCAGTGTCGGGGTCCGAGGGTTTCGGAGGGAGATTACTCGCTGCGCTCGCCCTTCGGGCCGGCCTGCGGCCGTTCAACGCGCTTCGCGCCTTTGTGCTTCGTCGCTGCACTCCTCGCAATGACGGTGGCGGTGCTAGTGCCCGCCCGGCCCCAGGTCGGCGCCCTTGTCGTGCTGCGCGAGCTTGTCGTGCAGTTCACCACTTTCACCTCGCGGGGCCTTCACCTCGACCTCCATGCCGTTGCGGCGGAACTTGCCGACGACCTTGTCGATGGCGGCCACCGCCGAGCTGTCCCACAGCGAGGCGCGGGTCAGGTCGATCTCGATGTGATGGATGCCCTCGCGGTAGTCGAAGCTGTCGATGAACTTGTCCACGGCGACGAAGAACAGCTGGCCGCGCACGGTGTAGATCCGGGTCCGGCCGTCCTCGGAGAGCGCACTAGTGACTTCGACCGCCTTGACCATCTTGCGCGCGAAGAAGATCGCCGAGAGCAGCACGCCGGCGAATACGCCCAGCGACAGGTCGTGGGTGATCACGGTGGTGCCGACGGTCACGATCAGCACGGTGGCGTCGGTGCGCGGCAGCTTGTGCAGGGTGGTCAGCGAGCCCCAGTCGAAGGTGGCGATGGAGACCATGATCATCACCGCGACCAGCGCGGCCATTGGGATGATCGAGACCAGATCCCCCAGGAACACGATGAACAGCAGCAGGAAGATGCCCGCCGACAGCGTGGACAACCGCCCCAGCCCCCCGGACTTGATGTTGATCACCGACTGCCCAATCATCGCGCAGCCCGCCATGCCACCGAAAAAGCCGGTGACGACATTGGCGATGCCCTGGCCCTGGGCCTCGCGGTTCTTGCCGGAGGGCGTGTCGGTCAGATCGTCGAGGATGGAGGCGGTCAGCAGCGATTCCAGCAGGCCGACGATCGCCAGCGCGAACGCGGTCGGGAAGATGATCTGCAGCGTCTCCCAGTTCAGCGGGATGTCGGGGAACAGGAACACCGGCAGGCCGTCCGGCAGGTCGCCCATGTCGCCGACCTCCAGCGTCGGCAGCCCCATAAAATAGACCACGACGCTGAGCACCACGATCGCGACGAGCGGCGGCGGCAGCAGCTTCGGATAGCCCGGGATCATCGGCAGGCCATAGAGGATGATCAGGCCGGCCGTGACCAGCGCCCACATGGTGGTGTCGCCATCCACCAGGTAGGGCACCTGGGACAGGAAGATCAGGATCGCCAGCGCATTCACGAAGCCGACCAGCACCGTGCGCGGGATGAACATCATGTAGCGCGCGAGCTTGGCCCAGGCGAACAGGACCTGGATGATCCCCGTCAGGATGGTCGCGGCCAGCAGGTACTGCAGTCCGTGCTCGGCGATGAGTGTCACCATCAGCAGGGCCATGGCCCCGGTCGCGGCCGAGATCATTCCGGGGCGCCCTCCGGCGAAGGCGATCACTACCGCCATGGTGAAGGACGCGTACAAGCCCACGCTCGGGTCCACCCCGGCGATAATGGAGAACGCGATCGCCTCCGGGATCAGGGCCAGCGCGACCACAATCCCGGCAATCAGGTCGCCGCGCACATTGAACAACCAGATCTTGCGCTGGCGGGACAGGAAGTCTTGTAGGGTCTGCTGCACGTTACGTTCCCCAATACCGATGCGCGCCGAAGCCGACATGCGTCGGGATCAACGGGTGAACGAACAGGTACCAGAGACTTGTGCGAAGTAGCCGGGCCCGGTTGCCACCAGTGGATGGCGCGGTTGCAAGCGGTTCAATGCCGGTACAGACTGAAACCGCCAGGAAAGGCGACAAAGTCTAGCACTTCATAAGCCCGTCCTGAAGTTTGCCGCCCCGCTCAAGCCTTTGTCGGGGCTCTTCCATGCGTTCAATTGGGGATCTTCATGCTGCAGCGCGTCATCATCGCCGTCGACTTCTCGCCCGCCTCTGCCGCGGCCCTGGCTGTTGCACGCCAGCACTGCCCTGGGGCGAAGAAGCGGCTGCTCTATGTGATGAAGCCGTCGGACGTGGCAGGGCCCAGTTCCGCTGGTGCGTTCAGTGGTGCGGGGTCGTCGCCCCTGAATGCAAAGGAAATGCGCCATTCGGCGGAAGAAAAAATCCGGTCGCAGTTGCAGGAGTGGGCGGAGGCAGATGACGAGGTCGCCATCGCCGTGGGCAGTGCGCCGGAGGAGATCTCCCGTCATGCCGAGGAGTGGGGCGCGGATATGATCGTGATGGGGACCCGCGGGCGCAGTCAGATCGCCAACATGCTCTCCGGTTCCGCGACCGAGTGGCTGGTGCGCAACGCCCGCCTGCCGGTACTGGTCGTGCACGACGTGCCGCTGTCCGACTCCATGAAGGAAAAGCTGCCGCCGGAAGGCGCCGTCGACTGAGCCCGATCGCCGTTCGCCGACACGTAGAAGGCCCGCTTTCCAGCGGGCCTTCCTCGTTCCTGTGGAATGCTCGCGCGGTGTCGAGGCCCCAGGCATGTAGGAGGCCAGCCCCGCCGTGACGCTAGCCGCCGGTCATGGACATGAAGCGCATGACCTTTTCCGGGCGCTCGGAGAATTCGTGGCGTTCCGGTTTCAGGTTGATGGCCTGGACCACCAGATCCTCCAGTTCGGAATCGGTGCAGCCCTCGCGCAGGTAGGGGCGCAGGTTCAGGCTGTGGTCGTTGCCCAGGCAGGTGTAGATGGTGCCGTCCACCGACAGGCGCACGCGGTTGCAGGTATCGCAGAAGTGCTGCGAAATCGGCGTAATGAAGCCGATGCGCACGGGGGTGTCCGGGATCTGCATGTAGCGCGCCGGGCCGCCGCCGGGCATCACGCCGGGTACCAGGTTGTAGCGCGGCTCCAGACGGGCGCGCACGTCCTGCAGGTTCACGTAGTGGCCCTCTTTCGCCTCGCGGCCGGTGTCGCCCATCGGCATGGTCTCGATGAAGCGCAGGGTGAAGCCGTGCTCGATGCAGAAGTCCACCATGTCCTCGACTTCCGGCTCGTTGATCCCGCCCATTACCACCATGTTGATCTTGATCGGGTCGAGCCCGGCGGCCTTGGAGGCCATCAGCCCGTCCAGCACCTTGTCCAGCTTGCCGCCGGTGATCTCCTTGAAGACTTCCGGCTTGAGCGAGTCGAGACTGACGTTGATGCGCGCCACGCCGGCATCCTTCAGTTCCTGGGCATGGCGCGCCATGCGCGTGGCATTGGTGGACAGCGAGATGTCGTCGATGCCAGGCAGGGCGTTCAGGCGTGCGGCCAGGTCCGGGAGGTTCTTGCGTACCAGCGGCTCGCCGCCGGTCAGGCGCACGCGGCGGGTGCCCAGACGTCCGAAGGCTCCCATGACGCGCTCGATCTCCTCGAAGCTGAGCCAGTGATCCGGCTCCTCGAAGTCGCGAAAGCCCTTGGGCATGCAGTAGAAGCAGCGCAGGTCGCAGCGGTCGGTGACCGAGAGGCGGACATATTCGATGCGGCGGCCGAAGGCATCCACCAGTGCGTTCTCGTCCTTGAGGGGCTGTTCCATGGGGTGCTCCGTCCTGCCGATGGGGGCGATATGTTTCATCACACACATCGTAGACCACTTCTCCGGGAACGCAACAACAATGCCTCAGAATCGTTGCGGCAATAAACAAAATCTCTCACAGATAATTTTGTCTTATTCCAAGATAAGAACTTTTCGTTGGCCAAAAGCCCGGCTTATGGCCAATATGGCCCATGAATAAGCAAACCGTAATCTATGGGGTCGTCTGAATGAGCGCGTTGCCCGAGTTCGAGAACCACAGCGAGCAGGAGATCAAGTACACCACCTGCTACATGTGTGCCTGCCGCTGCGGCATCAAGGTTACCGTCCAGAACAACAAGGTCCGCTATATCCAGGGCAATCGGCATCACCCGATCAACAAGGGGGTGCTGTGTGCCAAGGGTAACGCGGGGATCATGAAGCAGCAGTCCCCGGCGCGCCTGCACCAGCCGATGCGCCGCAAGCCCGGCACCGAGCGCGGCGCCGGCGAGTTCGAGCCGATCTCCTGGGACGAGGCCCTGGACATGCTGTCCACGCGGCTGCAGAAGATCCGCGAGACCGACCCGCGCAAGCTGGCGTTCTTCACCGGCCGCGACCAGATGCAGGCCCTGACCGGTCTGTGGGCGACCCAGTTCGGCACCTACAACTGGGCGGCCCACGGCGGCTTCTGCTCGGTGAACATGGCCACCGGCGGTCTGTATACCACCGGCTTCGCCTTCTGGGAATTCGGCGACCCCGACTGGGACCGCACCAAGTACCACATGCTCTGGGGCGTGGCGGAAGACCATGCCTCCAACCCGATCAAGATCGGTCTGGAGAAGCTCAAGCGCCGCGGCGGCAAGTTTGTCGCGATCAACCCGGTGCGCACCGGCTACCAGGCGATCGCCGACGAGTGGGTGGGCATCAAGCCCGGTACCGACGGCCTGTTCGCGCTGTCGATGCTGCACGTGCTGCTGAAGAACGACCAGTTCGACTGGGACTTCTTGGTGCGCTACACCAACGCCACCCAGCTGGTGGTGCAGACCCCGGGGCAGAAGGGCGATGGCCTGATCCTGCGTGACGAGGCCGGCAACCCGCTGGTCTGGGAGCTGGAACAGGAGGCGTTCGTCGACGGCACCCAGGTCGACATCAAGCCGGCGTTGTTCGGCGAGTACACCGCGCCCGACGGCCGCCCGGTCAAGACCGTGATGACCCTGCTGGCCGAGCGCTACCTGAGCGACGAGTATTCCCCGGAGAACACCGCCGAGGTCACCGGCGTCCCGGCCGACCAGACCGAGCGCCTGGCACTGGAGATGGCGCACGTCGCGTTCAAGGAGACGATCGAACTCGATATCGAGTGGACCGACTCCTGGGGCCGCAAGCACGACAAGGTGTTCGGCCGCCCGGTGTCGATGCACGCGATGCGCGGCATCTCCGCGCACTCCAACGGCTTCCAGACCTGCCGCGCGATCCATCTGCTGCAGATCATGCTGGGCTCGGTGGACTGCCCCGGTGGTCACCTGGCCAAGCCGCCGTACCCCAAGCACGTCCCGCCGGGCATCAAGCCGGCCAAGGAATGCGCGCCGAACACCCCGCTGAAGAGCCCGCCGCTCGGTTTCCCGACCGCGCCGGAGGATCTGGTCATCGATGACGACGGCAACCCGCTGCGCATCGACAAGGCCTTCTCCTGGGATGCGCCGATCTCCAACCATGGCCTGATGCACATGGTGGTGACCAACGCGGTCAACGGCGATCCCTATCCGATCGACACGCTGATCTTCTTCATGGCGAACATGTCCTGGAACTCCTCGATGAATACCGCCGAGGTAATGGACATGCTGCGGGCGAAGGACGACAGCGGCGAGTACAAGATCCCGTTTCTGGTGGTCGCGGATGCGTTCCACTCGGAGACGGTCAACTTTGCCGATCTGGTGCTCCCGGATACGACCTATCTGGAGCGCTACGACACCATCTCCATGCTGGACCGCCCGATCTCCGAGCCGGCCGCGGCGGCGGACTCCATCCGCCACCCGATCCTCGAGGTCGACCGCGACGTGCGTCCCTGGCAGGAGGTCATGGTCGAGCTGGCCGGCCGCCTGAAGTTCCCGGCGTTCACCAACGACGATGGCAGCCGCAAGTTCGAGGACTACAAGGACTTCATCGTCAACTTCGAGAAGGAGCCCGGCATCGGTTTCCTGTCCGGCTACCGCGGCAAGGACGGCAAGACCCACCTGCGTGGCGAGCCGAACCCGAAGCAGTGGGAGGCGTACATCGAGAACCAGGGGTTCTTCGTGCATCACCTGGCGCCGAGCCAGCAGTTCTACCGCTTCGCCAACAAGGACTACCTGGAGCTGGCCAAGCACGCCGGCTGGGTGGGCAAGACCGATCCGATCACCATCGAGCTCTACTCCGAGACCCAGCAGCGCTTCAAGCTGGCCGGCCAGGGCCTGTATGACGGCCCGCAGCCGACCAAGCAGGAGCACAAGGATCGCCTGACCCAGTTCTTCGATCCGCTGCCGATCTGGCACAAGCCGCTGGAGCAGACCCGGATCGACGAGGACGAGTACCCGTTCTATGCGGTCAACCAGCGCCCGATGTTCATGTACCACTCCTGGGATTCGCAGAATGCCTGGCTGCGTCAGATCTGCGCCCAGAACTATCTGTACATGAACCGTGGCAAGGCGGAGTCCATGGGTATCGCGGACATGTCCTGGGTTTGGCTGGAGTCGCACAACGGCAAGATCCGCGTGCAGGTCAAGCTGATCGAGGGCTGCGAGCCGAACACCGTCTGGACCTGGAACGCCATCGGCAAGCAGAAGGGCGCCTGGGGCCTGAAGCCGGACGCGAACGAGTCCAACAAGGGCTTCCTGATGAACCACCTGATCAGTGAGCTGCTGCCGAAGAAGGGCGACCCGGTGGACAACATCACCAACTCCGACCCGGTCACCGGCCAGGCCGCGTGGTACGACCTGAAGGTCAAGATCACCCCGGCCGACCCGGAAGAGGCCAGCACCTGGCCCGACTTCGACACGATCAAGCCGGCGCCCGGCATGTCCGAGGCCCCGGACCAGCTCCGCTACGCGGCGCACAAGCCGGTGCACCTGAACCGTTCCATCCGCGACGTGCTGACGCGCGGCTCGCTGGACGACGAACAGTAGGCATCACGGATCCGGGCCATGCCGCCGGCCGAAGCCGGCGGCCCGAGAGAATTTGAGGAGTACCTGAAATGCGACTTGGACTCGTAATCGACATGGATACCTGCGTGGGCTGTCACGCCTGCGCGGTGGCCTGCAAGCAGTGGAACACCAGCGGTACCACCGGCGCGCTGACCGACTATCGCCCCTATGGCGAGGACCCCAGCGGCGTGTGGTTCAACCGTATTCGCCACTACGAAGTCGGCGACTACCCCAACAACAAGACCGTGAACATCCCGATGTCCTGCATGCACTGCCAGCATGCTGACTGCGTGAACGTCTGCCCGACCGGCGCCTCCTACAAGCGCCCGGAAGACGGCATCGTGCTGGTCGACCAGGACAAGTGCATGGGCTGCAACTACTGCGCCTGGGCCTGCCCCTACGGCGCCCGGGAGCTGGACCGCGAAGACGGCGTGATGAAGAAGTGCACGCTGTGCGTGGACCGAATCTACGACGAGCAGCTGCCGCCGGAAGAGCGCCAGCCCGCCTGCGTGATCACCTGCCCGGCGCACGCCCGGTTCTTCGGTGACTTCGACGACCAGGACTCCGAGGTCAGCCGCCTGGTGCGCGAGCGCGGCGGCGTGAAGCAGATGCCGGAGCTGGGCTACAAGCCGGTCAACACCTATCTGCCCCCGCGTATCACCCGCCCGATCCCCACCGACGACGTGCGCGCCAACAAGCTCGTCACCTCGGTGAAGGACTGGGTCAACAAGATGGTCGCGCGCTAGGCGCGGCCCGAACGGGAGAATTCATATGCATCCGGCATTTTCCGTCATCCTGTTTACCGTCATCTCGGGTGCGGGCTACGGCCTGTTCATCCTGCTGGCGGCCTTCCATCTCGCGGGTATCGGCCCGGCCATGAGCCACGGCGAGCTGCTGGCGCACGGCCTGGTGTCGCTGGGGATGATCACCCTGGGGCTGATGCTCTCCACCGGTCACCTGGCGAACAAGAAGAACGCCTGGCGTTCCTTCATGCGCTTCAAGACCTCCTGGCTGTCGCGCGAGGCCGTGTTCGCGGTGCTGTTCTACCCCTTCGCCGGTATCTACGGTCTGGGTGTGCTGCTGCAGGGTTCGGCCATCGGGCCGCTGCCCGCTATGGCCGGCGCGATCGCTGCCGTGCTGGCCGTGATCACCCTGTTCTCCACCGGCATGATCTACGGCTGCCTGAAGACCATCCGCCAGTGGAACACGGCGCTGACCCCGGCGAATTACATCATGCTGGGCATCGCGACCGGCACCACGCTGTTCGCCGCCATCGCCGCGGTGTTCGGCAATGCCACCACGCTGCACGCGGGCGTGGCCATCGTCGCGCTGCTGGCCGCCGCGTTGCTCAAGGGGATCTACTACTTCTGGATCTCGCGCGTGAACGGCCCGACCATCAACACCGCGACCACCTTCAACCGGGCGACCGTGCGTCTGCTGGATACCGGTCATACGGCCGGCACCTTCCTGACCGACGAATTCGGCTACGACCCGCGCAAGGACACCATCGACAACATCAAGATGGGCGTCTTCCTGCTCGGCTTCATCGCCCCGGTGCTGGTCTTCGGCTCGATCCTCTCCGGTGCGCCGGCCGGTATTGCCTGGCTGGCGGCGGTCTCGAGCCTGGTCGGGATCGGCATGGAGCGCTGGCTGTTCTTCGCCGAGGCCAAGCACGTCGTGCGCCTGTACCACGGTGCCCAGACCTGCACCGACTCCCTGGCCGAGCCGAGCCGCGTCGGCCCGGAAGTGGCCGCGGATGCTCGCCGTGGCGACGCGCCGCGCGCCGAACTGGGTGATACGCCCGGGGGCTCCGGCTCCTGAGTCGGACGCAACCATACGGGTTACCCGGGCGCTCCGGGTAACCCGCATCAAAGGCCAGGGCAGCGGTCATCTGCAGCCCTGGCCTTTTCTGTTTCGAGGGGGCAGCCCCGCCCCGAGCGGGGTCCGTCCTGCCCTACCGGCCCTTGTCGTTCTCGTGCATCCCGTGAATGATGAAGTACCCCACGTACGCGAAGAAGGCCACGATGCCCACCAGCGTCACGATCGTCAGGATTCCGATGGGCGACTGAAACATGATTTCCATCAGCATGATCTTTCCTCCGGTTGGGTCCATGCACCTTCGACGCTAGCCCCCGGAATCGGCCTCCGATTTGATCCAGATCATGCCGGGCGACGATTCGGGATGCACGGGACGTCGCTGTGGCGGGTGTGGGGCGAGCGGAGGCCGGTGGGGCTTCGGTGCGTATCCCGCAAGCAGGCGAGAATGCCAGGGCTGCTGCGCGGGTCTCGGCTCGAACGGTAGGTTGGCAGGGTTGGGTTCGGGGGTGTTCAGGCGTCGCGCCCGAGAGGGTGAGCCGGGGTTTCGCGAAGCATGGCTTCGCGCCGGCGAACGCCCCAAGGCTGCCGCCGAGGGGCTGGACTGGCTGCGCCGAAGGTCCTTCGGGCCGGGACAGGCCGTGGCTGTGCTGCGCTCAGCCCGCGTTGCGGGCCTAGGCTCGAACGGAGGCATGGGGCCGGGTTCCGGGGTGTTCGTGCTTCGCGCCCGAGAGGATGGCTTCGCCGCCTTTGGCGGCTCGGTCCTTCGGACCGGTGCAGCCGGTGGCTGCACCGCGATGTCGGCCCGCGTTGCGGGCCTCGATTCGAACGGAGGTTCGAATCGGGCCCTCAGACACCCCATTACTTAGAAAGGGGCCACGAGGGCCCCTTTCTAAGTAATGGCGCGCCCGAGAGGATTCGAACCTCTGACCTCTGCCTCCGGAGGGCAGCGCTCTATCCAGCTGAGCTACGGGCGCAAGGGCTGCAATGATACGGGCGGGGCCGCGGGTGCGTCCAGCCATATTTGACCGCGCCGCTGGGTTTGTGGTCGCGCCTGGCATGATGCCCTATACTCTGCGCCCGATTTGCGCGTACCGCGCGAGCGCTTTTTGACAGGGCACACCACAAGGCCACGCATGGCCAGGATCTCGGAGGGAGAGAAGTGGGAAATCAACCGATCAAGATGGACACCGGGAACAAGGTGTTGCTTTTTATCGCATCCCTGGCCCTGCTGGCCACGGTGCTGTTTCTGGTGTCGCACCTTGCGAGCTGGATTGGGGGCATGATGGGTTCCCAGGCGGAGGCCGTGAGCGAGGAGCGTATTGCCGAGCGCATCGCGCCGATCGGCCGGGTGGTCTCCGGTGAGGTGGATACCGCCGAGGAAGCCGCGGACCTCAGCCCGGGCGACATCTACGCCAACGTCTGCGCCGCCTGCCATGACTCGGGCGCCTCCGGTGCCCCGCTCAAGGATGACACGGACGAGTGGACTAACCGTCTGAACGACAAGGGTCTGGAGACCCTGTTCGAGAACTCGATCAACGGCATCGGCGCGATGCCGGCCCGCGGTGGCGACTCCAGCCTGACCGACGAGCAGATGAATGAAGTCGTGGCCTACATGCTCGATCAGGCAGGCGTTGATCACGGCTACGAGGGCAGTGCCAACGGAAACGGCGACACCGCCGCGGACGACGCCGCCGCTGAAGGCGAGGAGCCGGTGGCCACCACCGACACGGGCGAAGCGGCCGCCGAGGAAGAGGCCGAAGCCGTGGCCGCTATTGCGGTCGACGAGGGTGATGTTGAGCGCGGTCAGTCGCGTTACAACACCTGCGTGGCCTGCCATGGTGCGCAGGGTCAGGGCACCCCGGTCTTCCCGGCGTTGGCCGGCCGGGATGCCGAGTACATCGCCGACAAGCTGGTGCGCTACCGCGCCGGCGAGACCGTTGGTGACCAGACGGCCCTGATGGCGCCGAACGCCGCGAACCTGTCGGATCAGGATATCGCCGATCTGGCCGTCTACGTGGCGACCTTCGAAGACTGATCGTCGCGCCGTTGCCGCGTACAAAGGCCCCGCCCGGTAGACCGGGCGGGGCCTTTTCTTTGCGGGACGACGCTTTCCCGTTTACTGGGTACGCCAGTGGTCCAGGGCGCGGTAGCTCAGCGCCTCGGTGAGATGTCGGGTGGCAATCGCTTCCGCGCCCTCCAGATCGGCGATGCTGCGCGCCACGCGCAGGATGCGGTGATAGGCCCGTGCCGAGAGACGGAAGCGCTCGGCCGCCTTGTCCAGTAGCTCGCGGTCGGCGGCCGCAAGGGCGGCGTGTTGGTCGAGTCCCGCGCCATCCAGAGTGCTGTTGAGTCCCTCCTGGCGCGCCTGCTGCCGGTCGCGCGCCCGGGTCACGCGCGTCGCGACCGTAGCGGACGTCTCGGTCGGCTCGGTCGCGCCGGCCAGGTCGGCCGGCGGGATCCGGGGCACCTCGATGGCGAGGTCGATCCGGTCCAGTAGGGGGGCGGACAGGCGCTTGCGGTGCCGGGCCCGCTGCTCCGGGGTGCATTCGCAGCGTTCGGCCAGGTCGCAGTCGAAACCCTGCGGGCAGGGGTTCATCGCGCCCACCAGCTGGAAGCGGGCCGGGAACTCGGCCTGGCGCGCGGCGCGCGAGATGTGGATTACGCCGGTCTCCAGCGGCTCGCGCAGCACGTCCAGAACCGAGCGGTCGAACTCCGTCAGTTCGTCCAGGAACAGCACGCCCTGGTGCGCCAGCGAGATCTCCCCGGGGCGCGGGGTGCTCCCGCCGCCCACCAGGGCCACGCCCGATGAGGTGTGATGGGGGGAGCGGAACGGGCGGGCCCGCCAGTCACCCCGCAGGTGGGTGCTGCCGCGCAGGCTGTGGATGGCGGCCGTCTCCAGCGCCTCGGCCTCGTCCATCGGCGGCAGGATGCCGGGGATGCGCGCCGCCAGCATCGATTTGCCGCTGCCGGGTGGGCCGACCATCAGCAGGTGGTGTCCGCCGGCGGCGGCGATCTCCAGGGCGCGCCGCGCCTGGTGCTGGCCGCGTACGTCCGCGAGGTCCGGGTGGCTCGGCGGTTCCGGCTCGGGCGGCCGGGCGGGTGCCAGGGCGTCGCGCCCGGCCAGCGCCGCGCATACCGCAGTCAGGTGTGACCCGGTGAGGACTCGCGCGCGGCTCGCCAGTGCCGCCTCGGCGCCGTCCTCCGGGTTGACCACCAGGGCGCGGTCGGCATCCGCGGCGGCGAGTCCGGCCGCCAGTGTGCCGCCCACCGGCCGCAACTGGCCGTCCAGCCCCAGTTCGCCGAGGAATTCGTGTGCCGCCAGGGCTTCGGCCGGGATTTGCTGGCTGGCGGCGAGGATGCCCAGGGCGATGCCGAGGTCGAAGCGGCCGCCGTCCTTGGGCAGGTCTGCGGGGGCCAGGTTGACGGTGATGCGCCGCCGCGGGAATTCGAAGCCGCTGGTCTGGATCGCCGCGCGCACGCGATCACGGCTCTCGCGCACCGCGGCCTCCGGCAGGCCGACGATCTGGAAGGCCGGGAGGCCATTGGCCAGATGGGTCTCGATGGTCACCAGCGGGGCATGAATGCCGTCGATGGCGCGGGCGTAGGCAATGGTGACGGGCATCCGTGCCCCTCCGTTCGGCCGCCGGGGGGCCGTCCCCGGCGGGTGGTTTCAGTGGTGGCTACTGCCCCGGGGTGTCGTCCGGCCGCCCCTCCAGCGCGGCTACGCGAGCCTCCAGTTCGGCGAGGCGTTCGCGGGTGCGCTCCAGCAGGGCGACCTGGATGTCGAAGTCCTCGCGGGTGACCAGGTCCATGCGCTCGAAGCCGCTTTGCAGCGATGAGCGGACCTGGCGCTGCACGTCTTCCTGCATGTGGCGCACGGACTCCGGCAGGCTCTCGGTGATCCGGCGAGCGAGGTCGTCGAAGCGTTTGGAATCGATCATCGGGCGGTCTCCTGACGCAGGTTCTTGGTTCTGGCCAGTGTAGCGCGGCTGACCCCGGGTACGGCTACTGCGATGCGGAGCGCCCGCCATCCACCGGGATGACCTGGCCGGTAATGTACGGCGCATCCAGCAGCAGGAACCGCACGGTGCGGGCGATATCCTCCGGGCTGCCCTCGCGCTTGAGGGCAGTGCGCTCGATCATGGCCTCGTGGGTGCCGGTGTTCTCCGCATCCTCCGGCGCCAGGATCGCGCCGGGCGCAACCCCGTTGACCCGCACGCCGGGCCCCAGTTCGCGGGCAAAGGCCTGGGTCAGGGCCCAGAGCCCGGCCTTGGCCGCCGAATACACCGGGTAGCCCTTCAGCGGGCGCAGCGCGTGGATATCCACGATATTGACGACCGCGCCCCGCGCCCGCTGCAGCGCCGGGTTGCAGGCCTGGGTGAGGAAGGTCGGCGCCTTCAGGTTGGAGCCGATCAGGTCGTTCCAGGCGGATTCGCGGATCTCGCCAACGGGGGTTGGATAGAACGTCGAGGCGTTGTTGACGAGAAAGTCCAGCCGCCCCCAAGCCGCCTCGGCGTCGCGGGCGAGGACTTCGATGGCCTGGGGGTCGAGCAGGTCGGCCTGCAGGGTGCGGGCGCTGTCGGGGCGCACCGCGTTCAGATCGGCGGCGAGCGCGTCGGCCTCGTCACGCGAGCCGCGGTAATGGATCAGCACCCGCAACCCGGCCGCGTGCAGGTGCCGGGCAATGGTGGCGCCGACGCGCCGTGCGGCCCCGGTGATCAGCACCACGCCCGCCGGGTCGGGTGTCCTGCTCAAATTGTCGGTGGGTGCCTGCGCCACGTCCATCCCCGGGTTGGTACCATGCGTCGCCATGTTGCCGCCGAAACCTAGCACAAACGCCGCCGACGATCCGGTCGCCCGGGAGATCGCCGCGCGTCTGCGCATTCACCTGCAACAGAGTATTGCGGCGGGCCAGGGGTTCCTTCCGTTCGTCGATTACATGCAGGCGGCCCTGTATGCGCCGGGCCTGGGCTATTACGTGAACGGGGCCCACAAGCTGGGCGAGGGCGGGGACTTCGTCACCGCGCCGGAGCTCTCGCCGCTGTTCGGCGAGACCCTGGCGACCTGGCTGGCCCCGGTGCTGCGCGATGACCTCGACGGCGCCGGCACGCTGCTGGAATTCGGTGCCGGCAGTGGCCGCCTGGCGGGGGACGTGATCACCACCCTGCGCGAGCTCGGGGTGGCCTGGGGGCGGTACTGGATCATCGAGGTGAGCCCGGACCTGCGCGCCCGGCAGCAGGCCCACCTGCAGGCCCAGCTGGAGCCGGCGGAATACGCGCGTGTGGCCTGGCTCGATGCCCTCCCCGAGGCCCCCTTGCGTGGGGTGGTGCTGGCCAACGAGGTGCTGGATGCCCTGCCGGTGGAGCTGTTCCGCTGGCGCGAGGGGCGCGTGTGGCAGGTCGGCGTCACTACCGAGGCGGACGGGGCGCTGACCCTGGCCGAACGCGAGGCCCCGCCAGCCCTGGCCGAACCCGTGACGCGGCTGGCGGCCGACTATGGCCCCTGGCCCGAGGGCTACCTGTCCGAGTGGCGGCCGGCGCAGGCGGCGTGGGTGCGTGCGCTCGCCGAGGGGCTGGAGCAGGGGGTGGCCGTGATCGTGGATTACGGCTTCCCGCGGGCCGCCTATTACGCCCCGGAACGGCACCAGGGGACCCTGGTCGGCTACTACCGCCAGCAGATGATCCAGGACCCTCTGGCCCATCCGGGGCTGATGGACCTGACCGCCAGTGTCGACTTCACCGCTGTGGCCGAGGCGGCGGATGCCGCGGGCCTCGATGTGCTGACCTACGCCGGGCAGGGCGAATTCCTCCTGGGGGCGGGGCTGCCGCAGCGTTTCGAGGCCCGCGTCGGTAGCGGCGAGGATGCCCGCCTGACCATGCAGGCGGCGCAGGCCGTGCGCATGCTGACCCTGCCGGGCGAGATGGGCGAGCGCTTCCAGGTTATGGCTCTCGGTCGCGGCTGCGCGCATCTGCCGCTGGGGGGTATCCCCGATCGCCGGGGGCGCCTGTGAACCCCGGTCCTGGCGCAATGGCGCGGTCGTTCCGGGGATGCTTGGTGGCATCGACGAAACCCGGCATGCTGGCGCCATGAAGGTACTGGGTATCGAAACCTCCTGTGACGAGACGGGCGTGGCGCTGATCGACAGCGACCGTGGCCTGCTCGCGCACCGGCTGTACAGCCAGACGGATCTGCACGCAATCTACGGCGGCGTGGTGCCGGAACTGGCCTCGCGTGACCACATCCGGCGGCTCCTGCCGCTGGTGCGCGCGGTGTTGGAGGAGGCGGGCGTGGACGGGCCGGACCTGGATGCGGTGGCCTACACCGGCGGGCCGGGACTGCTGGGGGCGCTACTGACCGGTGCCTCGGTGGCTCGCTCCCTGGCCTGGGGCTGGGGTATCCCGGCGCTGGCGGTGCATCACCTGGAGGGCCACCTGCTGGCGCCGTTCCTGGAGGATACCGGGCTCGACTTCCCGTTCCTGGTGCTGCAGGTCTCCGGGGGGCATACCCAGCTGATCCATGCCAGGGCCCTGGGCGACTACGACCTGATCGGCGAGAGCATCGACGATGCTGCCGGCGAGGCCTTCGACAAGACCGCCAAGCTGCTGGGGCTGGGGTATCCGGGTGGCCCGGCGCTGGCGCGCCTGGCGGAACAGGGCGCGCCGGATGCCCTGCGGCTGCCGCGCCCCATGCTGGATCGCCCGGGGCTGGACATGAGCTTCTCCGGCCTGAAGACCGCCGTCCTGACCGCGCTGAAGAAGCAAAGTTACCGCCCGGAGGATGTCGCCCGCGCCTTCGAGGAGGCCGTGACCGACACTCTGGTCGAAAAGACCCGGCGCGGTCTGGAGCAGACCGGGGCCCCGGCGCTGGTGGTGGCCGGTGGCGTGGCCGCCAACACCACGCTGCGCGCGGGGCTGCAGGCCATGGCGCAACGCCAGGGGGTGCCGGTGTATTTCCCGCGCCCGGAGTTCTGCACCGACAACGGGGCGATGATCGCGCTGGCCGGGCTGCGGCGGCTGCAGGCCGGTGGCGTAGGGGATGCCGGGGCCCCGGTTGTCGCCGCGCGGGCCCGCTGGCCCCTGGCCGAACTGGAGGCGCCGGTTCCGGCCGGACCGGGCTGAAGCCCTGCCCGGCCCGTGCTCGGCGGGCCGTCAGTCTCCGGGGGCCGGGGCCTTGTTCTTCTGGCCGATCCGCGATTCCTCGCCGCGCATCAGACGGCGGATATTGCTGTCGTGGCGGATGAACAGGATTACGCTCATCAGCGCGACCGCGGCGCTGATCCAGTGATCCATGCCCAGCAGGATCGTGTACACCGGGGCCATGCCGGCCGCGACCAGGGCCGCCAGCGACGAATATCGCCAGATCGCGGCGACCACGAGCCAGGTGAGCAGCACCAGTCCGCCGGCCGCCGGGCTGATCGCGAGGATCACGCCAAGTGCGGTGGCCACACCCTTGCCGCCCTGAAGGCGGTAGTACACGGGGAACACGTGACCGAGGAAGGCGGCCAGGCCGATCAGGCCGATCGCCCAGCCGGGGAAGAGCTCCAGCTGGAGCGTGACGAACACCGGCAGCCAGCCCTTGCCGACATCCCCGATGAGCGTGATGATGGCCGCCTTCTTGCCGCCCGAGCGCAGGACATTCGTGGCGCCGGGGTTCTTCGACCCGGTGGTGCGCGGGTCCGGCAGACGCAGCAGCTTGCTGACCAGAATGGCCGTGGAAAGCGATCCCAGCAGATACGCGATGATGATGCCGATTGTAATAGCCATGAGCGGTGAGCCTGTCTGCGCGGATGGGCAAGAGATTGCGAGCGCACATGATACGCAAGCCGGTGGCCGGCGTTCAGCGCGCTGAGATGGAGGCTGCGACCCGCCCGGTCCATGACCCGACGCTGGTGCTGTTGCACGGCTGGGGCTTTTCCGGCGCGGTCTGGGCGCCCCTGCGGGCCAAGCTGCCGGCCGGCACGCGGGTACTGGCGCCGGATCTGCCCGGTCATGGGGCCGCGGGCGACGGCTGGCGGCTGGCGGATGCGGAGGGCGCCGCCGCGGCCCTGATCGCCGCGCTGCCCGCGGACGTCGAGTACCCGGTCTGGGCTGGCTGGTCCCTGGGCGGCCTGGTGGCGCTCGCGGCGGCGCGCCAGTGGACGGGCCCGCAGGGGCTTGTGCTGATTGGGGCGACGCCGCGCTTCATCCGTAATGATGACTGGCCGGCCGCCCTGCCGCTGGCCGAGCTGGAGGACTTCCGCGCCGCCCTCGGAGGCGACCGCCGCCGACTCAATCGGCGTCTGGCGATGCTCTGTGCTCGTGGCAGTCCCGATGCGGCCTCGCTCGCGCGCGCACTGGCAGACCGGATGCAGGCGGCCCCCGCCTCCCCGGAAGGGCTGGCGGCGGGGCTGGACTTGCTGCAGGGCGCCGACCTGCGCGCCGCCTGGGCCGGGGTGCAGGCGCCGGTGGCGTGCTGGCTGGAGCCGGAGGACGCGCTGGTGCCGGCCGCGGTGGAGGTGGGACTGACGAGCTTGCGCCCCGATGGCCGGACCGGTCGCGGGGCGGGCGGTCATGCGGACTGGTGGGCGCGGCCGCAGCGGCTGGCCGGATTTGTTTCCGAGTTTCTGGATCACTGCAGTGCAGGGGAGTCCGCATGACCCGACCCGACAGCTTCGATCTCGACAAGGCGCGGGTGCGCGAGGCCTTTGCACGGGCCGCTGCCACCTACGAGGAGCATGCGGTCCTGCAGCGCGAGGTGCAGGAGCGGATGCTGGAGCGTCTGGACTGGATCCGGATGGAGCCGGAACGCATCGTCGATCTGGGTTGCGGCATCGGCGAGGCCCTGGATCACCTGAGCCGCCGCTACCGCAGGGCGCGCCTGGCCGGCGTGGACTTCGCCCCGGAGATGGTTGCGCGGGCGCGGCGGCGCGGGCGCTGGCTGCGGCGGCCGCAGGTGGTCTGCGGTGACCTTGAGGCCCTGCCGCTGGCCGAGCGGTCCTTTGATCTGGCGGTTTCCAGCTCGGCCCTGCAGTGGTGCAGCGACCTCGACCAGGCCTTCGCCGAGGTGCGGCGTATCCTGCGCCCGGGCGGGCTGTGGCTGTTTACCACCTTTGGCCCGGACACTTTGCGCGAGTTGCGCGCCGCCTTCGCGGCTGTGGATGGCGGCGCCGGGGCACATGTCAACGCCTTCATGGACATGCACGACATCGGCGATGCCCTGGTGCGATCCGGCTTTGCCGATCCGGTGATGGACCAGGAGGCCCTGACCCTGACCTACCCGGATCTGACCGGCCTGATCCGCGACCTGCGCGGGGTCGGGGTGCGCAACGCCCTGGCGGGGCGTTCGTCGGGTCTGTTTGGCCCCCGGCGTCTGGTGGCCGTCGCCGAGGCCTATGCCCGCGACTTCGGCGTGGAGGGTCGTCTGCCCGCGACCTGGGAGGTGGTCTATGGTCATGCCTGGGTGCCGGATGCGCCGCCCCCGTCGCGGCCAGACGGGCGCGTGATCCCGGTTCAGCCGGTTCGTTGATCTGGATCAACGAAAATGCCGCCCGCGTCCCTCGCGGGCGATCCACCGGAAGATGTATTCTCTTGGACAGGAAAAGTTCCGCCCGTCCCGCTCAATATCCGAGTGACACAGGCGGTATTGGTTTTTTGTGGGCCCGGAATGGGGTAGAGTTCACGCCCCCGAACCATCGGGACATCCGTGTTCCCCGCAGCAAGGTGGAAAAGTCATGTCACAAGCAGCCACTACGGCGGGTGCCGCACCCGCAGCGTCAGTCGCGACTTCCGAGCAGTACAACTACGCGATTATCAAGCGGTTTGCCATTGCCGCCGTCCTCTGGGGCGTGTTCGGGATGGCCGCCGGTGTCTGGATCGCCTCGCAGCTGGCGTTCCCGTTCCTGAACTTCGATATCGCGCAGATCACCTTCGGACGCTTCCGTCCGGTCCACACCACGGCCGTGATCTTCGGTTTCGGGGGTAACGCGCTGTTCGCCACGTCCTACTACGTGGTGCAGCGGACCTGTCAGACCCGGCTGTGGAGTGACTCCATGGCGAGCTTCACCTTCTACGGGTGGAACCTGGCGCTGGTCCTCGGCGTGATCACCTACATGATGGGGATCACCCAGGGCCGCGAATACGCCGAGTTCAACTGGCAGATCGACATCATCATCCTGGTGGTCTGGGTCGCCTACTTCATGATCTACCTGATGACCCTGCTGCGTCGTAACCAGCCGCATATCTACGTAGCGAACTGGTTCTTCATGGCCTTTATCCTGGCCACCGCGCTGCTGCACATCTTCAACAACATCCAGGTCCCGGTCGGCCTGTTCCACCCGCATTCCTACTCCATCTTCTCCGGGGTGCAGGATGCGATGACCCAGTGGTGGTACGGCCATAACGCGGTGGGCTTCTTCCTGACGGCCGCGTTCCTCGGGATGATGTACTACTTCGTGCCGAAGCAGGCCGGTCGCCCGATCTACTCGTACAAGCTGTCCATCATCCATTTCTGGGCGCTGGTCTTCCTGTACATGTGGGTGGGCGCGCACCACCTGCACTGGACCGCCCTTCCGGACTGGGTCTCGACCCTGGCGGCGACCTTCTCCATCCTGCTGCTGCTGCCCTCCTGGGGCGGCATGATCAACGGCATCATGACCCTGTCGGGCGCCTGGGATAAGCTGCGCACCGACCCGATCATGCTGTTCCTGATCACCGCGCTGGCGTTCTACGGCATGTCGACCTTCGAGGGCCCGATGATGTCCCTGAAGAGCGTGAACGCGCTGTCGCACTACACCGACTGGACCGTGGGCCACGTGCACTCCGGCGCCCTCGGCTGGGTGGCGATGATCTCCTTCGGCTCGCTGTATCACCTGATCCCGCGGCTGTGGAACGTCAACCTGTACAGCCTGAAGCTGGTGTATGTGCACTTCTTCCTGGCGACCATCGGGATCGTGCTGTACATCACCGCGATGTGGGTGGCCGGTATCGGTCAGGGCCTGATGCTGCGCGCCTTTGACCAGTACGGGAACCTGGCCTACACCTTCACCGAGTCGGTGGTGTTCCTGCACAAGCCGTACGTGGTGCGTGCCATTGGTGGCGGGTTCTTCCTGGCCGGCATGCTGATCATGGCGTTCAACATCGCGATGACCGTTCGCTCGGGCATCAAGGCCGAGGCCCGCGAGGCCCAGGCCGCGTCCGCCGAAGCCCGCACGGCCTGATTAGGGAGAGACTAGATCCATGAAGCATGAAAGCGTTGAAACCAATGCCGGCCTGCTGATCATCCTCACCCTGGCGGTGATCAGCGTCGGCGGCCTGGTCGAGATCGTGCCGCTGTTCTACATCGACGACACGATCGAGGAAGTGGACGGCGTGCGCCCGTACACCCCGCTGGAACAGCGCGGGCGTGACATCTACGTCCGCGAGGGCTGCTACACCTGCCACTCGCAGATGGTGCGTCCGTTCCGTGACGAGATGCTGCGCTACGGTCACTACTCGCTGGCGGCCGAATCGCAGTACGACCATCCGTTCCAGTGGGGCTCGAAGCGCACCGGTCCGGACCTGGCGCGCGTGGGGGGCAAGTACTCCAACGAGTGGCAGGTCCAGCACCTGATCGACCCGCAGTCGCTGGTGCCGGAGTCGATCATGCCGGGCTACCCCTGGCTGGCGACCACGCCGCTCGATTACTCCGATATCGATCGTCGCATGATCGCGCTGAAGCGCGTGGGCGTGCCGTACTCGCTCACCGACGAGGAATACCAGGCCAACGTCGAGAAGTTCGGGGAGCAACACGCCCGGATGTTCGACATCCGCGACGCCGAGGAAAATCTGGTGGCGCAGGCGCAGGCCGAGAACTTCGACGGCAACCCCGGGACGATCACCGAGATGGATGCCCTCGTGGCCTATCTCCAGGTCCTCGGGACCATGGTCGACTTCAGCGAATACGACGACGGGCACTTTGCCGAATTCCGGTAAGGGAGGACGGGCGCCACGATGACGGGACTTTGGGAATGGATCACGGATATGGGCAACAGCAAGATCGTTGCCCTCATTCTCTTCATGAGCACCTTTATCGGGGTCGTGATCTTCCTGTTTTCCAATCGTCGGCGTGCCCGGAAGTTCGAGACGTATCGCTACATTCCTCTGGACGACGATGATTCACATCGGGAGCCCGTGGCCCGGCGTGACAAAACCAAGAGTGACGAGCAATGAGCACACAGGACAACCGTGATAAGGACCCGAACCAGGTCGAGACCACTGGGCACGTCTGGGACGGCAACCTTCAGGAATACAACAATCCGCTCCCGCGTTGGTGGCTGTGGGGCTTCTACGCCACGATCGTGTTCGCGCTGGTGTACTGGCTGATCTACCCGGCCTGGCCGATTGGCGACAGCTTCACCAAGGGCTTCAACACCATCACCTTCGAGCAGGGCGGCGAAGAGCGCACCATGCACTGGAACACCCGTGCGTTGCTCGCGAAGGACATGCAGACCGGCACCTACGCGGTGCGCCAGCGCGAGATGCTGGAACAGGTGGCCGCCCAGGATTACGAAACGATCCTGCAGGACGCTGAAAGCATGAGCTTCGTCAACGCGTACGCCCAGGGCTCCTTCGGTACCTGGTGTGCGGCGTGTCACCAGGTCGGTGGCGCGGGCGTGGTCGGGCAGTACCCGAACCTGCGCAATGACCACTGGAAGTGGGGCGGAACGGTCGAACAGATCGAGGAAACCCTGCACCAGGGCCGCCTGGGCTACATGCCCGGGTACCGCGACACCCTGAGCAGCGACCAGCTGAATCAGGTCGCCGCCTACGTGCTGTCGCTGAACGACTACAGCGTGGATCAGGACGACGCCGATGCCGGTGCCCGGATCTTTACCGGGACCGACGGTGGCTGCTTCCAGTGCCACGGCATGGACGCCCAGGGGCTGACCTCGCAGGGCGCGCCCAACCTGACCAACGATCTCTGGGGTCTGGTCGACGTGCGCGGCGCGGAAAGCGATAGCGAGCGTCAGCGCCTGGTCGCCAATTTCATTCGCGATGGTATCCAGCGTGAGATGCCGGCATTCGGTGATCGACTGTCGGATGCGGAGATCAAGATGCTGACCGCCTACGTGCATTCCCTGGGCGGGGGGCAGTAGGCCGGCTCCGTCGACCTGGCGAGCCCCGGGGGTGCGGAGGCCTGCCAGGATGCACGCGTTGACAGGGGTGCCCGCCGGGTGGATTGACGCCCGAGGGTGCCCCTTTTTGTTTTGAACTGTTGCCGCGGCCCGCGTATTGCCGCCGGGCCGCACTGCCGGATACGCTCCGGGAGGATCCGATGTCCCAGTCCCAGCCGCTGTACGAGGCGCGAATCCCGATCCACCCGCGGTCGGTCAAGGGGCGGTTTCGCAACCTGAAGACCGGAATTCTCCTCCTGGCCTACGGGGTATTCTTCGGTCTGCCGTGGATCCGCTGGGAACGTGAATACGGGCCGGATCAGGCGGTGCTGTTCGACATCCCCGGGCGCCAGTTCCATATCTTCGACCTGGTTGTCTATCCGCAGGATATCTTCTGGCTGGCAGGCTTTCTGGTCCTCGCCGCATTGCTGCTGTTTTTTGTGACCGGTGTGGCCGGGCGCGTGTTCTGCGGCTACTTCTGCTTCCAGACCCTGTGGACCGATGTCTTCATGTGGCTGGAGCGCAAGATTCAGGGGGAGCGGCCCGCGCGCCTCCGGCTCGCCAAACAGCCCTGGAACGCCGAAAAGCTGGCGAAATATGGTCTCACCCATGCGTCCTGGCTGCTGGTGGCTTTCGCCACCGGGCTCGGGTTCGTCCTGTACTGGGGCGATGCGCCTTCCATCGTGGCGGACTTCTTTACCGGCCAGGCAGTGTACGCCGCCTATGTGACCGCGGGGATCCTGACCGCCACCACCTACACGTTTGCCGGGCTGGCCCGCGAGCAGGTCTGCACGTTCATGTGCCCCTACGCGCGTTTCCAGAGCGTGATGTTCGACCGCGACACCATGATCGTGTCGTACGACGAATCACGCGGCGAGGGCACCGCCGGCCGCGCCAAGGTCCAGGCCGGTCTGAAGACCCGCGAGCAGCGCCAGGCCGCCGGCGTCGGGGACTGCATTGACTGCGGCTACTGCGTGCAGGTGTGCCCGACCGGCATTGATATCCGCGATGGGCTGCAGTACCAGTGCATTCACTGTGCGCTGTGCATCGATGCCTGCGACACGATCATGGACAAGCAGGGCTGGCCACGCGGGCTGATCGCCTATACCTCGGAGCGCGAGCAGGAGGGCGGCAAGACTCGGTTCCTGAGGGGCAAGACGCTGGGTTATGGGGCGGCCGTGCTGGTCGTTATCGTTGCACTGGTTGCCAGCATCGTGGGTCGCCCGCCCGTGGACGCCAACGTGAACCAGGTGCGCCAGCCGCTGTATGTGCAGATGTCCGACGGGCGCATCCAGAACGGCTACGAGATTCGCCTGAACAATACCGCGGACCGGGAGCTGGACTTCCAGATCGGACTCGCCGGGCTCGACGGCGCGGAGCTCGACCTCGGGCAGGTGGAGCGGATCCGCCTGGAGCCCGGGGAGCGACTCACCGTGGTCGCGCGCGTGCGCCACGACGTGCCCGAGGGCGCCCCCTCGCCGCAGCCGTTCCGTTTTGTGATTACGGATCGCGAGGGTCATATTGAACCGCTCGAAGTGACGTCCCAGTTCAGTCATCGCTAACGGTGTTCCGTTGCGCACTGCGCCCGGGCGAGAAACAGTAATCGTGCTGCCGGAAATCGCGCGGCACCCCGCGAGCCCCTAGCTTGCGATCACGCAGGAAACGAAGAAGACATCATGAGCAATCTCGTCATTACCCTCGGCGTCGGTACCGCGGCCCTGGCCATCCTGTTCGCGCTGATCTACCGCTTCACGCGGCTCAAGGCCTACAGCACATCGGCGGTGGTCGTCGCCCTCATGCTGTTTGTGTTCATTCCCTACTCGATCCTGACCTGGCAGGGCGCGGATGTCTTCGCCATCCATCTCGCGCTGTACATCATCGTGCCCTACGGGCTGGGGATCGTCTTCACGCAGAAAGAGGCGGAGGCCGAGAGTGGCGGCAAGGCCAAGATTGGCCGGCTGCACTGGGCTCCGCTGGTTCTCGTGGGGTTTTTCACGATCGTCGCGTCCGTCCAGGCCGTCCTGATCACGCTGGCCCATAACGGGATGCCGCAGCAGTTTATCGGTTCCATCCTGCCGGAGCCGGAGAACCGGGCGGAGCAGGTGACCTCGGCATTCCCGGGCACCGTGGCCGGCATGGAGAGCCGCAAGCAGGCCCTGGCCGTACACCGCGTGTCGGAGCTCCAGGCCCAGCGCGAGAAGGGCTGGCAGGTTCGTCAGGGCTGGGTCGAGCGCCCCACCGAGGGCGAGGCCGCCACGCTCCAGGTAGAGGTCCGGGATGCCGATGGCGTCCCGATCAACGACGCCAGCATCCGCGGCATCTTCATGTGGCTCGCCGACGAGCGCCGCGACCAGGGCTTCGAGATGCAGCACATGGGCGAAGGCCTGTACCAGGTCGAGGTCGCGCTGCCGGCCCCGGGGCGCTGGGATCTGCGCTTCCAGGTCCAGCGCGATGACCAGCTCCTGGAACAGCAGGCCCGGACCCGCGTGCGCAGCGCCCAGTCCGGCTGACCCCCCGCGCTCCCGCCGTGGCGCTCGCGCCCGACTCGCAGGCCCCGGCAGCGTCCGCGGCCCCGACCCGGTGTTTCCACTGCGGGCTCGCTGTGCCCGCGGGCGCGTACTATCCCGTCACCTTCGAGGGGCGGGAAGAGCCTACCTGCTGCCCCGGCTGCCAGGCCGTGGCCGGGGCGATTATCGAGCGCGGCCTGGGGGCCTATTACCATCACCGCGATGCCCCGCCGGCGGAAAGCGGCAGTCCCCTGATCCCGGACGAGCTGCGCGAGCTGGAACTGTTCGATCATCCCGGCGTGCAGCAGCAGTTCGTCACGCCGGCGGGTGCGGCCGGCGAGCGCCGCGAAGCGGCCCTGATGCTGGAAGGCATCACCTGCGCGGCCTGTGTCTGGCTCAACGAGCGCCATGTCCAGGCCCTGCCGGGCGTGGAGAGCTTTCGCGTCAACTATTCCACCCATCGCGCCCAGGTCGTCTGGGACCCCGAACGGATCGCCTTGTCGGACATCCTCAAGGCAATCCGCGATATCGGCTACCACGCCCATCCCTACGACCCTGGTACCCGCGAGCAGGCGATTGCGCGCGAACGGGGGCTGGCCCTGCGCCGGATCGCCGTGGCCGCACTGGGCATGATGCAGGTGATGATGCTGGCCGTGGCCCTCTGGCTGGGCGCAGAGGACACCGAGCACGAGGACCTGCTGCAGTTCATGCGCTGGGTCGCCGCCGCGCTCACCACACCGGTGGTCCTCTACTCCGCAATCCCGTTCTACCAGAGCGCCTGGCGCGACCTGCGCCATCGCCAGCTCGGCATGGACGTACCGGTGAGCCTGGCGATCATCGTCACCTACCTCGCCAGCCTCTACGCGGTGATCCTCGGCACCGGTGAACACGTCTACTTCGAATCCGTGGTCATGTTCGTGTTCTTCCTGCTGACCAGTCGCTACCTGGAGCTGATCGCGCGCCAGCGCGCCAGCCATGCCATCGACCGCCTCGACCGACTGGTGCCGGCGATTGCCAACCGCGAGGGCCCCGACGGGCAGATCGAAGCGGTCCCGGTCGGCGAACTGGCCCCCGGCGACCGGGTGCGGGTCCGCCCCGGCGAGACCATCCCGACCGACGGTGTCGTGCGCGCGGGCGAATCCACGGTCAACCGCGCCCTGCTGACTGGCGAGCCGGAGCCCCACCCGACGCGCCCCGACGATGCCGTGACCGGGGGCACCGTCAACGTCGACGGCCCCCTGTCCGTCGAGGTCCAGCGCGTCGGCGCGGAGACCACCCTGGCCGCGATCCAGCGCCTGCTCGACCGCGCGCAGACCGAGAAGCCCCGTATGGCGCGCATCGCCGAGGCCGGTACCGGCTGGTTCGTGGGCGCGGTGCTGGTACTTACGGCGCTGGCTGGCCTGGTCTGGTACGCCTGGATCGACCCGGCCCGCGCCCTCTGGGTGATGGTCGCGATGCTGGTCGCGACCTGTCCCTGCGCCCTGGCGCTGGCGACCCCGGTCGCGCTGACGGCCACCACCGGCGCACTCTCGCGCATGGGTCTGCTGGTGACCCGCGGCAGTGCCCTGGAGGCCTTGCCGCGGGTCGACATGGTCTGCCTCGACAAGACCGGTACCCTGACCGCCGGCATGCCGCGCCTGGTCGCCCGCGAGGAGCTGCAGCCCGCCCCCGAGTGCGACGACTGGCTGGCGTGGGCGGCGGCGCTGGAGTCCCATTCCGAACACCCCCTGGCCCGGGCCCTGGCCGGGTCGGCGGGGGCCTCCCGCATCCACGCCACCGGGGTCCGGAACCTGCCGGGCCGGGGCCTCGAGGGCCGCATCGAGGGGCGCCGGGTGTCGATTGGCGGGGCCTCCATGCTGCCCTCCGGCGTCGACGCACCGAGTCCGGCCGCACCCGCGGACTATCCGCTGGCCACGCCGGTCTGGCTGGTCGTCGATGATCAGCCCGTCGCGCTGTTCTGGCTGGCCGACACCCCGCGTCCGGAGGTGCGGGATGTGCTCGGTGACCTGCGGGCGCGCGGCCTGCGGGTGGTCCTGCTGACCGGAGACCGCCCCGAGGCCGCCAAGGCGTTTGCCGCGCAGATGGACATCGCCGAGGCCGAGGGGGGGCTGACGCCGGAGGACAAGCTCGCGTACGTGCGGGCGCGCCAGGCCGAGGGCCGGGTGGTGCTGATGGCCGGCGAGGGCATCAACGATGCCCCGGTGCTGGCCGGCGCCGACGTGTCGATGGCGATGGGCGGCGGCACCCAGCTGGCCCAGACCCAGGCCGACCTGGTCCTGCTGTCGGATCGCCTGGACCACTTGCCGCAGGCCCTGGATCAGGCGCGCCACACCCGGCGCGTGATCCGTCAGAACATTGCCTGGGCAATCGGCTACAACGTGGTGGCGCTGCCAGTGGCGGCCGCCGGCCTGCTGACCCCCTGGCTGGCGGCACTGGGCATGTCCCTCAGTTCGCTGCTGGTGGTGGGCAACGCGCTGCGGCTGCGACCGGCGCGGGAGACCGCGGAGCGCAGCCCCATTCGCCCTGCCGAGCCCGTGGCGCCGCCGCGGCCGCCGGTGTAGGTACTGGTTTAAGCGGCTGGTCTGGCTGGGTACACTGGGGCCATGACCATCCTGTACCTCCTGATTCCGCTGGCGATGCTGTTTGCCCTGGTCGTGGGGTTGGTGCTCTTCTGGGCGATCCGTTCCGGCCAGTACGACGATCTCCAGGGCCCGGCGCACCGCATCCTGATGGATGACGACGACCCGCGGATCCCCACCCGTTCGGGAGACGACCCGCCCGGGCGGGACCGCGAGGGCCGTCCGGGCCAAAAGTCCGAGCGCTGACGTCGGTCGAACTTGCGCCGCGTCGCGGTGCCGCTTACCCTTCGCCTATTCTGGTTGGAAAATTCCGAGGATTGCGAGATGCGCGACTGGTTTACCTTTGAGAACTTCCCGCTGACCTTTACGGCAGCCCTGATCATCTGGTCCTGGATCAGCTTCTTCTCGGTGATCCTGTTCGGCTGATCCGGCGCGGAACGGGCCGGCGGGGCCATGTCGCCCGTTCGGCAACCAAAAAGGCCCCGGCTTGTGCCGGGGCCTTTCTGCGTTCGGGGCCGGGATCGCCGGGCCGCAGGCCCGGGTCAGTCGTCGAAGGCGGCGCGGATGCGCTTGATTGCGTTGTTCTCGATCTGGCGGATGCGCTCCGCCGAGACGGCATATTCCGCAGCCAGTTCGTGCAGCGTCGCCTTCTGGTCCGCCATGTAGCGGCGCATCAGGATGTCGCGGGCGCGCTCGTCGAGTTCGCCCAGGGTCTGGCTCAGTCGCTCCTGGTAGTGACGGTCCCAGTCTTCGTCTTCGGTGACGTGCGCCGGGTCGTCGCTCAGGTCCTCCAGGCTCAGGCGTTCGGACGGGGCCTGGTAGCCTTGTTCGTCGTCCGCCTCGGGGCCCGGGTCGAAGCTCGCGTCCTGGCTCGACAGGCGGCGCTCCATCTCCCAGACGTCCTTCTCCGACACGCCCAGATCCTGCGCGACGGCGGAGACCTCGGCGTTCGACAGCCAGCCGAGGCGCTGCTTGGCGCTGCGCAGGTTGAAGAACAGCTTGCGCTGCGCCTTGGTCGTCGCCACCTTCACGATGCGCCAGTTGCGCAGGATGAACTCGTGGATCTCGGCGCGGATCCAGTGCACGGCGAAGGACACCAGGCGCACGCCCTGGTTGGGGTCGAAGCGGCGCACGGCCTTCATCAGGCCCACGTTGCCTTCCTGGATCAGGTCACCCAGCGGCAGGCCGTAGCCCTGGTAGCCGCGCGCGACGTGGATCACGAAGCGCAGGTTGTGCAGGATCAGCTGGCGCGCGGCATCCAGATCCTGGCGCTCGTGCAGCGCCACGGCCAGTTCGCGTTCCTGTTCGGCGTCCAGCACCTCGATGCGGCCGACGGCCTGCATGTAGTGATCGAGGTCGCCCACCGGTACGGGCATGTCGACGCGCGGGGTGGTCAGGGCCTGGGTCATGCGTGGTGATTCCTCCCGATTCTATGGCTCTAGATTAGCAGTCTGATAGTGAGAGTGCTAAACCCTGTAAAAGTTCCGGCCACTTTCTGCCAATGGGCGCACCCTATGGGGCATCCCGCAGCGCATGACCGCTGCCCAGTCGGGCCCCCAGCCAGCCCAGGAGCAGCCCGGCCAGCAGCAGGGTGAGCAGATGGCTGCCTCCGGGGAGCGCGAGCTGGAACGGAAGGTCGAATGCCGCGGCCGCCTGTTCCAGGGGTGCCCGGCTGAGGCCGATCCCGACCAGCAGCAGGAGGCCGGCGAAGACCCCGCCCCCCAGCCCGGTGATCAGACCACCGTACAGCGACGGCCGCCGCAGGAAGCGGTGGGTGGCCCCGCTGATGCGCGAGATGGCGATCTCCTCGCGGCGTTCGCGCAGTTCGGAGGCGGTGGCCAGCGCGAGGATCAGGAGGGCCCCCAGACCCAGTAGCGCCCCGACGACCGCCAGGATGCGCAGCCCCAGCTGATGCAGGCTGTTGAGTTGCCGGACCCACTCGTCGTCGCTGACCACGGTGGCGCCCGGTGCCGTGTCGGCGAGCGCCTGGCGCAGGGCCGCGACGGTTTCCGGCTCGGCGGTGGCCGGGAGCACGTCCACGACATCCGGCAGGGGGTTGTCATCCAGCCAGTCCAGCAGGCCCGGGTCGCTCAGGCCCTCGCGGTAGCGTGCCAGGGCCTCGTCGGCGTCGATCCAGGTCCAGCGCTCGATCCGCGCATCGGTCTCCAGGTGGCGTTCGAGCGCCGCCACCGTGTCCGGCTCCACGGCATCGAGATAGAGGGCGATGCGCGGCTCGTGGTCGACGTGGGCGGACAATGCGCGCGCATTGTCCAGCAGGACCCAGAGGTAGGCGGGCAGGGCGAGGATGAACCCCAGCACGGCGATACTGATCAGGCTCAGGACGGGTGCCTGCAGGCGGCGCTGGAGGCTGCGCCGGGCGGCATCCCGGTGCGCCTCCAGCCAGGCCGGGACGGTGTCCAGGAGGCGGCGTCCGGGTTTCACGTCGCGGACTCCGCGGCGCCGCGCGCCTCGATGCGGCCGTCCTCCAGGTGCAGGACCGGCTTGCCCATGCGCTCCACCAGCCCCAGGTCGTGGCTGGCGATCAACGCGGTCATGCCGACCCGGTTGAAGTCGTCGAACAGCTGCAGGATCTCGCGCGACAGCGCCGGGTCCAGGTTCCCGGTGGGCTCGTCCGCCAGCAGCAGGACCGGGCGGTGGACGATGGCCCGGGCAATCCCGACCCGCTGCTGTTCCCCCGCGGACAGGGTGCGCGGGTTCACCGCCTCCTTGTGCAGCAGACCGACCTTGTCGAGGGCCGCGCGTACGCGCTTGCGCATCTCCGGCCGGCGGTAGGCGAGGATCTCCAGCGGCAGGGCGACGTTGTCGAACACCGGGCGGTCGAACAGCAGGCGGTGATCCTGGAACACCAGTCCGATACTGCGGCGAAAGCCGGGGATGGCGCGGCTGGAGAGGCGGTCGAGGTCGTGGCCGTTGACGCGGATGCGGCCGCGGGTGGGCCGCTCGAGCCCGGCGATCAGTCGCAGCAGCGTGCTCTTGCCGGCACCGGAGGGCCCGGTGATGAAGGCCATCGCGCCCGCATCCACGCGCAGGCTGACATTGCTGAGCGCCTCTGCCGCGCTGCCGAACCGCTTGGTGACGCGTTGCAGCTGGATCATCCGGAGCGGGTCAGTCGCTGTCGCGGCCGAGCAGGGCGCGGACGAAGGCGCGTGCATCGAAGACCTGCAGGTCCTCGGCCTTCTCTCCGACCCCGATGAAGCGCACCGGCACCCCCAGCTGTTCGGCCAGCGCGAACAGCACGCCGCCCTTGGCGGTCCCGTCCAGCTTGGTCACCACGATCCCGGTCAGGCCCAGCGCCTCGTGGAACTGGCGCGCCTGATTCAGGGCGTTCTGCCCGGTGCCGCCATCCACCACCAGCAGGACCTCGTCCGGGGCGTGTTCGTCCAGTCGCCCCATCACGCGCTTTACCTTGCGCACCTCGTCCATCAGGTTGGTCTGGGTATGCAGGCGCCCGGCGGTGTCCGCGATCATCACATCGATGCCGCGCGCCTGCGCCGCCTGCAGCCCGTCGTAGACCACCGATGCGGAATCGGCCCCGGTGCCCTGGGCGATCACCGGGGCGTTGTTGCGCTCGCCCCAGGTCTGCAGCTGTTCCACCGCCGCGGCGCGGAAGGTGTCGCCGGCCGCCAGCAGCACCGAGCGGCCGTTGGCCTGGAGGTGGTGCGCCAGCTTGCCGATGGTGGTGGTCTTGCCGGCGCCGTTGATGCCGACCACGAGGATCGAGAACGGGCGTTCGGCCTCCGGGATCTCCAGCGGCTGCGAGACCGGCTCGAGGATCTCGATCATGGCCGCCTCGAGGGCGTCCATCAGCGCCTCGGCATCATCCAGCTGGCCGCGTTTTACCTCGCGGGTGATACGATCCATGATCCGCTGGGTCGCATCCAGGCCCACGTCCGCGAGGAGCAGGCGTTCTTCCAGCTCCTCGAACAGTTCGTCGTCGATCTTGCGCCGGAACAGCGACCCCAGATCGCCGCCCAGGGCCTGCCCGGTCTTGGCCAGGCCCTGGCGCAGGCGCTGGAACCAGCCCCCGCGGGCAGGCTTTTCCGGCTCGGCGTTCGCCGTCTCCGGCGGGGCGGCCGTGGAGTCTTCGGACTTCTTCTTGCGGAAACCGAACATGCTCGATGTGGTCAAGTAGAGAGTTCGCCAATGCTAGCACGAGGATTCATGAATCATGCGCGGTAAAAAACTGGTCACAGTGCTCATTACAGCGCTGGTGTGCGCCTGGCCGGCGGTCGGGTCGGCCGCGCCGCCGGAGATCGAATCGGACGTGGTCGAGGCCACGCTGGACAACGGGCTGACGGTGCTGGTGCTGGAGGACCGGCGGGCCCCGGTCGTGGCCAATATGGTCTGGTACCGGGTCGGCTCGGCCGACGAGCACAGCGGTGTGACGGGGATCTCGCACATGCTGGAGCACATGATGTTCCGCGGCTCCGAACGCTACGAGCCGGGCGAATTCTCGCGCATCATCTCGCGCCTGGGCGGACGCGAGAACGCCTTTACCGGTCGTGACTACACCGGCTACTTCCAGGTGATCGGGCGCGATCACTGGGAGACGGTGATGGCGATGGAGGCGGAACGCATGCAGAACCTCAAGCTGCAGGAAGACGAGTTCCGCCCGGAACTGAGCGTGGTCCAGGAGGAGCGCCGCCTGCGGGTGGAGGATCAGCCGAACGCCCTGCTGCGCGAGCAGCTGATGGCCACCGCCTTCTTCAACCACCCCTACGGCAACCCGGTGATCGGCTGGATGAGCGACATCGAGGCCTACACCCTGGAGGATAACCAGGCGTGGTACGACCGCTACTACCACCCCAACAACGCGGTCGTCGTAGTGGTGGGCGATGTCGACGCTGAGCGGGTGATCGACGCCGCCCGCGAGCACTTCGGCGACATCCCCGCCGGGGAGCTGCCGGAGGCGAAGCCGCGCAGCGAGACCCCGCAGAAGGGCGAGCGCCGTATCACGGTGGAGGCCCCGGCCGAACTCCCCTATCTGATGATGGGCTGGAAGACTCCGGTGCTGAACACCGTCGAGGATCCGGTGGATGCCTATGCCCTGATGGTGGCGGCCGGGATCCTCGATTCCGGCGAGGCCTCGCGCTTTGCCCGCGAGATCGTGCGCGGCGAGGAGCTGGCCGGCGCGACGTCGGCCCGCTACAGCCCCTTCAGCCGGCTGGATGACCTGTTCCTGATCGCGGCCGTGCCCACGGCGGATACCGACGTCGACACGCTGGAGGCCGCGTTGCTGGAGCAGGTCGAGCGCCTGAAGGACGAGCCGGTCAGCGACCGCGAGCTCGAGCGGGTGCAGGCGCGGGTGATCGCCTCCGAGGTGTATCAGCGCGATTCGGTACGCTCGCAGGCCTTCCAGCTGGGCATGCTGCAGACCATCGGGGTCGGCTGGCAGGAAGGCGATCGCTTCGTCGAGCGCGTGCGGGCGGTCACCGCCGAGGATGTACAGCGCGTGGCCCGCGAGTATCTGGTGCCGCAGCGCCGCACGGTCGGGATCCTCGACCCGCAGCCCCTGGATGGCGAAGACCCGCCCGATCCGGGGGCGGCGCAACCCTATGGCGAAACCGCGGGGGGCATGTGATGACGGGAGGCAAGATGATGCGTGCAGGATGGCTGACGGCCTTCGTGTGGCTGCTGGCGCTGGCGCTGCCGGCCCAGGCGGTGGAGATCGAGCAGTGGGAGACCGACGAGGGTCTGCGCGTGCTTTACGTGGCGGCGCCGGATTTGCCAATGGTCGACCTGCGCCTCACGTTCGACGGCGGTGCCTCGCGCGACGGTGACCAGCACGGCCTGGCCTCGCTGACCAGCAGCGCCCTGCGCCACGGGACCGAGGAGATGGATTCGAACGAACTGGCCGAGCGCTTCGAGTCGGTGGGCGCGCAGTTCGGCACCGATTCGCTGCGCGACATGGCCATCGTCAGCCTGCGCAGCCTGACCGAGCCGGACTGGATGAATACCGCGGTGGAGACTCTGACCGCCGTGCTGGCTGCGCCGGCCTTCCCCGAGGCCGACTTCGAGCGGGCCCGGCGCCAGGCCCTGCAGGGGCTGCAGCGCGAGCGTCAGGACCCGGGCAGCGTCGCCAGCCGGCGCTTCTACGAACTGATGTATGGCGACCACCCCTACGCCAACTGGCCGGGCGGCCAGCGCGAGACCCTGGAGGCCCTGGCGCCGGCAGATGCCCGTGCGTTCTATGAGCGCTTCTACACCACCGGCAACGGGGCTCTGGCGATCACTGGCGGCCTGACGCGCGAGGAGGCCGAGGCGGTGGCCGACCGGATCTCCGCGGCGCTGCCGCAGGGCGCGGCGGCGGAGCCGCTGCCGGCCGTGGAGCCGCGCGACGAGCCGGTGGAGGAGCGTATCGAGTTTCCCTCCGAGCAGGCCCATATCCTGATGGGCGCCCCGGCGCTGCGACGTGGCGACGAGGATCATTACGCCCTGACGCTTGCCAATCACGCCTTCGGGGGCGGCGGCTTTACCTCGCGGCTGTTTCGGGAGATCCGCAGCCAGCGTGGTCTGGCCTATTCCGTGAGCAGTCGCCTGCAGCCGATGGCGGTCGAGGGCCCCTTCCGGATCGGGATGCAGACCGGCGTGGATCAGGCGGACGAGGCGGTGACCGCCCTGCGCGAGGCGCTTGTGCGCTGGCACGCCGACGGGGTCGATGCCGAAGAACTCGAGGCCTCGCGCGAGAACGTGGTCAACAGCTTCCCGCTGTCGCTGGCCTCGAACAGCGATATCGTCGGACTGCTGGGGATGATGGCCTTCTACGACCTGCCGCTGGACTACCTGGAGCGCTACATCGAGCGCATGGAGGCGGTGGAGCTGGATGAACTGAATGCCCGGCTGCGCGAGCGCATCAACCCGGATGCGATGGTCACGGTGATCGTGGGTGGGCAGGAGTAGGCGTGCCCCCGCCGGGCGTCCGGCGCGCATCCGCATCATCGGCGGGGCCTGGCGGCGGCGCTGGCTGCCGGTCCCCGCGGTGGGCGGGCTGCGACCGACCGCGGATGCCCTGCGCGAGACGCTGTTCAACTGGTTGCAACCCCGCTTGCCGGGGGCGCGGGTGCTGGACCTGTTCGCCGGCACCGGGGCCCTGGGGCTGGAGGCGGCCTCGCGCGGGGCCGGCGCGGTGCTGCTGGTCGAGCGCGATGCGCGCGCCGCGGCCCAGCTCCAGGCCAACTGCGAGACCCTGGGCGCCGGGCAGGTCAGCGTGCGTCGGGATGACGCCCGGCGCCTGCTGGCCGGCCCGCCCCCCGAGGGCCTCGCCTACGATCTCGTGCTGGTGGACCCGCCGTTCGGGCAGGGGCATGTCCCGCCGGTGCTGGAGGCCCTGCTCGCGCAGGGCTGGCTGCACGCCGACAGCCGGGTTTATGTGGAGCTCGAGTCCGAGGCGGATCTCGCCTTTCTCGCCGCGGGGGGCTGGCAGGTCGAGCGCGAGCGCCAGCGCGGGCAGGCTCGGGCCCTGGTGCTGGCCCGGAATTCGACCCGCGCCGAGGCGTGAGGCCGCGCGGGCCGTGACGCCTGTCGCGGTTTTGCAGTGCGGCGAGTCTTTCGCTACGGTGATGCTGTCCCACCTACCGCGACAACGCCCATCGGGCGCCTCCCCGCGCGGCTTCCGGAAAACTCCGGAACCGGACCGCTCGGTCTTGCGCTTGCCACAGGAAAAAAAGGGGAAACCGAATGGATGAGCAGTCCACCCCCGGTCTGACGCAAACCCGCCTCGGCGGCTTTGGCGTGATCTGCAGCCCGGTCTTCTATACCGCCAGCCTGATAATCGCAGCCTTCGTGGCTTTCGGGGCCATCTTCCCGGATCGTGCCGAGGCGATCTTCGAGCAGCTCCAAAGTGGCATCGGGGAGTATCTCGGCTGGTATTACATGCTGGTCGTGACGGTGTTCCTGGTCTTTTCCCTGTATCTGATGTTCAGCCGCTACGGCGGCGTGCGCCTGGGCGACCAGTTCGAGACCCCGCGTTTCAGCTACGCCGCGTGGTTCGCGATGCTGTTCTCCGCGGGCATGGGGATCGGGCTGCTGTTCTGGAGCATCGCCGAGCCGATGTTCCACTACCTCAGCCCGCCGCATGCGGAGGGCGAGAGTGCCGAGGCGGCCACCGAGGCCATGCGCTACACCTTCTTCCACTGGGGCCTGCACGCCTGGGCGATCTACATCGTCGTTGGCCTGTCGCTGGCGTACTACGCCTACCGCCACAACCTCCCGCTGCTGATCCGCTCGTCGCTGTACCCGTTCATCGGTGATCGGATCTATGGTCCGTGGGGGCACCTCGTCGACGTAGTGGCGCTGTTTGGCACCATGTTCGGGGTGGCGACCTCGCTGGGCCTTGGCGTCATGCAGATCAACTCGGGCCTGAACTTCGTGTTCGGGATCGAGGAATCCACCTTCATGCAGATCGTCCTGGTCGCGATCATCACCCTGATTGCCGTCGTCTCGGTGGCGCTGGGTGTGGACAAGGGCATCAAGCGTCTGTCCAACTTCAACATTGGCCTGGCGGCGATCCTGATCGCCCTGCTGCTGGTGATGGGGCCGACCCTGTTCATCCTGCGTCTGCTGGTGGAAAGCACCGGCGTCTATGTGCAGTCCCTGCCCGAGATGAGCCTGTGGGCCGACACCATCGAGGATTCCGGCTGGGCCACCTCCTGGACCATCTTCTACTGGGGCTGGTGGATCTCCTGGGCCCCGTACGTCGGTATGTTCATCGCGCGGGTCTCGCGCGGGCGCACCATTCGCGAGTTCGTCGCCGGGGTGCTGCTGGCCCCGACCGCCGCGGCCTTCGTCTGGCTGGCCGTGTTCGGGGGTACCGCGATGAGCTACGAGCTCGACGGCGTTGCGGACCTGGCCGGCGCCGTTTCGGAAAACGTGTCCACCGCGCTGTTTGTCACCCTCCAGGCCCTGCCGCTTTTCGACTGGCTGGCCGTGGCGGTGATGGCGGCGGCGACGCTGCTGATCGTGACGTTCTTCGTGACCTCCTCGGACTCCGGTTCGCTGGTCATCGACACCCTGGCCTCCGGCGACGTGCGTAACCCGACCGTCACCCAGCGCGTGTACTGGGCCATCCTCGAAGGGGTGGTCGCCTCCATCCTGCTGCTGGCGGGCGGACTGGCCGCGCTGCAGGCGGCCGCGATCAGTGTCGGTCTGCCGTTCTCGGTCATCATGCTGATCATGGTGATCGGCCTGTGGCGAAGCTTGCACCAGACCGAGGCGGTCACGCCGAGCAAGTACCAGAAGGAGGCCCCGCCGCCGCATACCCTGCTCGGGTATACGGATGATCTGGACGACAAGATCAAGTAGGGGGTCAGCATGACTGCGTCCCGAGTGGCGCTGCTGGGATGCGGGCTCATGGGGCAACCCATGGGCCTGCGTCTTTTGCAGGCCGGATTTCCCGTGGTGGCCTACAACCGCACGGTCGCTCGCGCGAGCGATCTGGCGGCCGAGGGGGTCACCGTCCACAACGCCCCCGCCGCGGCCGTCGCGGAGGCCGATGTGCTGGTGCTGATGCTCAGCGATGCCGGCGCCATTGGCGCGGTGCTCGACGAGCTGCCGGACGGGGCGCTGGATGGGCGCTGCGTGATCCAGATGGCGACCATTCTGCCGGCCGAAAGTCGCGCCCTGGCACAGCGGGTGCGGGCCGCCGGGGCATGCTATCTCGAGGCGCCGGTACTGGGCTCCATACCGGAGGCGCGCGACGGCCGGCTGCTGATCATGGCGGGAGCCGACAGCGACACGGACTTTGCTCGGGCGCAGCCGGTGCTGGCGGCTCTGGGCGAGACCCCGCGACATGTCGGCCCAGTGGGCCAGGGCGCGGCTCTGAAGCTCGCCTTCAACCAGCTGATTGCGAGCCTGACCGCTGCGTTTTCCCTCAGCCTGGGGTTGGTGCGGCGCGAGGGCGTGGAGGTGGATACCTTCATGGACATCCTGCGTGACAGCGCCCTGTACGCCCCGACCTTCGACAAGAAGCTGGGCAAGATGGTCTCCGGCGACTTCGGCACGGCCAATTTTCCGGTCAAGCACTTGCTGAAGGATGTGCGCCTGACCGAGCAGGCGGTCGAGGATGCCCATCTGGTGGGCCCATGGTTGCCGTTGCTGGCGGATCTGCTGGATCGGGCGCAGGCCCAGGGCCTGGCGGACGCGGATTACTCTGCCATCTACACGGCGATTGTCCCGGACTCGCCAGGGCGATGAGGGCGGACCGCGGCTTTATGCACAGCCGTCTCCGCAGTCCGAGCGGGTACGCCTGTGTCCGTCAGGGACGCCGGGTCGTGGTGGTTTTCGGAGAGTAAAACAATTGAGATCAAGGTGTTGCGTGGGTTTTTTGTCTCATCGGTGGCGGCGCCCCTTGACGTCCCGCGAGCGTCTCGTTCCGGGGGCGACAATTCGTCCACAAAGTTATCCACAGGTTGTTCGGTGGGCAAAACCACGTGGCCATTCAGGGGTTTGCCGCCTGGATTTCAAATGCCCTGCCCAAATGGCGCCGTAAACCGGCCTTGCGCTGAAGGCCCGGAGCCGGCTATCCTATTGGACTTTTCGCCAGAACCTGCGTGAGCCGACCATGAAAGCCGACATCCATCCGAACTACCACAACGTCAAGGTTATCTGCAGCTGCGGTACGCAGTTCGAGACCCGCTCCACTCTCGCCTCCGGCGACGAGATGCATGTGGACGTGTGCTCGCAGTGCCACCCGTTCTACACCGGCAAGCAGAAGATCGTTGATACCGCCGGCCAGGTCGACAAGTTCAACCGCCGCTTCGCATTCTGAAGCCGCGGCGCGCCGTCAGGCGCGCAACGCGACCGGGTGCGTGACCGCGATGGCGGGCCGTGTCCGAACCGACGAGGGCGTCCTGCGGGGCGCCCTCGTCTGCGTTGTGGGGGCCGTGCTCCTGCTGCTGGCCGGAATGGCTGCGGCGGAGTGCCGGCTGGCGGATCAGGACCGGCGCGGGTTGCAGGAGGTCGAGGTCGAGCGTGTCGTGGGGTTCGACCGGTTGCACCTGGCCGATGGGCGGACGATCCGCCTGATCGGTCTGGCCCCGGCCGCCCCGTTGCCGGAGGCCTTGACTCCGCTGCGCGATCTGCGCCTGCATGAGGGAATACGTGAAGCCCTTGAAACCCGCCTGGCTGCGGCGGGGCAGCGCCTGAAGCTGCGCCCCGCGGACCCCGCGCGGGACCCGGGAGGTACCCCGCGCATGCATGCCTGGAGTGAAGATGGCGCCTTGCTGGCGGCGGATCTGATCGCGGCGGGCGCGGCGATGCCGCGGCCGGGGCCGCGACCGGTGCCGCTGGATGCCTGCCTGTACGCGGCCGAGGCCGAGGCGCGAGCCGCAGAACGGGGGCTGTGGCTGGAGCGCCCGGCGGCCATGCCCGCCCGGGTACTGGATCCGCTGGATGGCGCGCTGCGTCAGGGCCGGCTGCGGGTGATGGCCGAGGTGACTGCGGTGCGCGCGACCGGGCGCCACTGGGTACTGGTGCTGGAGGGCCCCCTGGATTTGCTGATCCGCGGGGATGACCGCGATCATTGGCCCGAGCTGGATCCCGAATCCTTGATCGGTGAGGCGGTGGTCGCGCGCGGTCAGGTGTATCCTTGGAGAGACCGACTCCGGATGCGCATTCGGCATCCGCTCGATCTCGAGGTAGAGGACTAGCGAGGTGCTGGAATAATGCGTGCGTTTCCCAAGTCGTGGCGGCCGGTCCGCGGTCGCCTGGGCTCTCTGCTCCTGGCGGTGCTGGTTGCCGGTGGCCTTGCGGTGGCGATCCCCGGGTGCACCACCAACCCGGTGACCGGTCGCTCGCAGCTGATGCTGGTCTCCGAGAGCCAGGCCATCAGTGCCTCGCGTACCGCCTACGTGGAGATGCTGGCACCGGCACGGGAGGAAGGCCGGATCAATGCCGACCCCGAGATGACCGCGCGAGTGCATGGGATTACCGAAAAGGTCGTCGCCCAGGCCGTGAAGTACCGCTCCGAGACCGCGGACTGGGACTGGGAGATCGTGGTCATCGAGGCCCCGGACACCATCAACGCGTTCGCCATGGCGGGCGGCAAGATGGCGATCTACTCGGGCATCATCGAGCAGCTGGAGCTGACCGACGACGAACTGGCCCAGATCATCGGGCACGAGATCGCCCATGCGCTGTCGGCCCACACCGCGGAGAAGATGTCGGTGGCGCTGGCCAGCAACATGGCGGTTGCCGGCTACGCCATGACGGGGGATCGTTCGCAGATTGCCCTGACCGGGGCGGCGCTGGGCGCGGCACTGGCGGTCCAGCTGCCGCACAGTCGCGCGATGGAGGCCGAGGCCGACGAGATCGGTATGGAGCTGGCGGCCCGCGCGGGTTATAACCCCGACGCCGCGGCGAGCCTGTGGCGCAAGATGGCGGCCCAGTCCAACGGGCGCCACCCGGTCTTCCTCAGTACCCACCCGGCGCCGGAATCGCGCCAGCGTGACCTCACCCGGATGGCCGATCGCTTCCGGCCACTGTACGAAGAGGCGCGCAACAGCCGCGTCCCCACGCACCCGGTCAACTGAAGGATCTCTCCCGTCGCCCGGACTCGCGCCGGGCGGCACGCCGTTTATTTGTTCCCGATCGAAAAAAGGCCCCGCTACACCATGTCCAAGGATTTCAATCAGCGCGCGCTGGAGTACCACGAGCAGCAGCCGGCCGGAAAACTGGCCATCCAGGTCACCAAGCCCACGGCGACCCAGGACGACCTCTCCCTGGCCTACTCGCCGGGTGTCGCCGCGCCGGTGCGCGCGATCGCCGAGGATCCGGAGCTGGCCTATCGCTATACCGGCAAGGGCAATCTGGTCGCGGTGATCACCGACGGGACCGCCGTGCTGGGGCTGGGTAACGTCGGTGCCCTGGCCTCCAAGCCGGTGATGGAGGGCAAGGGCGTGCTGTTCAAGACCTTCGCCAATATCGACGTGTTCGATATCGAGGTGGACGCCCCGCAGCCGGAGGACTTCATCAACACCGTCGCGCGCATCGCCGGCGGGTTCGGCGGCATCAACCTCGAGGATATCGCGGCGCCGCACTGCTTCGAGATCGAGCGTCGCCTGTCCGAGCGCCTGGACATCCCGGTCTTCCACGATGATCAGCACGGCACTGCGATCATCACCGCGGCCGGCCTGGTCAACGCGCTGGAGATCCAGGGCAAGAAGCTCAGTGAGGCGAAGATCGTCTGCGTCGGCGCGGGCGCCGCCGGGATCGCCTCCATGCAGTTGCTGGTCCGCCTGGGCGCGGCCAAGAAGAACCTGTACATGGTGGATCGCAAGGGCGTGATCCACAGCCAGCGCGACGACCTGAACGAGTACAAGCAGATCTTCGCGGTGGACACCGAGGCGCGCAGCCTGGCGGATGCCTGCCGTGACGCCGATGTCTTCATCGGCCTGTCCGGTCCGGACCTGCTGACCCCGGAGATGCTGCGGTCCATGGCGCCGAAGCCGGTGGTCTTCGCGCTGTCCAACCCGGACCCGGAGATCCGCCCGGAGCTTGCGCACGAGACCCGCGATGACCTGATCATGGCCACCGGGCGTTCGGACTACCCGAATCAGGTGAACAACGTGCTCGGCTTCCCGTTCATCTTCCGCGGCGCGCTGGATGTGCGCGCGCGGACCATCAACGACGAGATGCTGGTCGCGGCGGTCCACGCGCTCGCCGGGCTGGCCCGCGAGCCGGTACCGCAGTCCGTGCTGGATGCCTACGGGCGGGATGCGCTCGAGTTCGGCCCGCACTACATCCTGCCGACCCCGTTCGATCCGCGCCTGATCGATACCGTGCCACAGGCGATCAGTCAGGCTGCCCGCGACAGCGGGGTCGCCCGCCTGTAGCCCGCCCCAACCGCAGAGGAGGAGCAGCGCATGCAGAAGATCGCCATCGTCGGCGCCGGGCGCGTCGGTGAATCCACCGCCCAGTTCCTTGCGCGGCGTGATGTCGCCCGCGAGATCGCGTTGCTGGATGTGCGCGAGGGCGCGGCGGCCGGTGCTGCCCTGGATATCCAGGAGACCGCCCCGCTGCTGCGCTTCGACACCCGGCTGAGCGGCAGCCACGAGCCCTCGGTGATCGCCGGTGCCGAACTGGTGATCATCACGGCCGGGTTGCCGCGCAAGCCCGGCATGTCGCGCTCCGACGTGCTGGACAAGAACGTCGAGATCCTCGACCTGATCCTGCAGGACATCCTGGTCCATGCCCCGCAGAGCCGCATCCTGGTGGTCTCCAACCCGGTGGACGTGCTGACCTACCGCGCCTGGCAGAAGACCGGCTGGAGCCGCGACCGGATATTCGGCCAGGCCGGGGTGCTGGATACCTCGCGCATGGCCGCCTTCATTGCGCTGGAGACCGGGTTGTCCACCCACGACATCCAGGCGCTGGTACTGGGCGGCCATGGCGATGCGATGGTCCCGATGCTGCGCTATTCCTCGGTCAACGGGGTGCCGCTGCATCACTTCATGGATCAGGCCGCGCTGGACAACATCGTCGAGCGCACCCGCCACGGCGGGGCCGAGATCCTCGCCCTGAAACAGACCTCCAGCGCCTACGGCGCCCCGGCCGCGGCCATCGCCGAGATGGTCGAGGCGATCGCCCTGGACCGGCGCCGGGTGCTGCCCACCGTTGCGCTGCTGGACGGCGAGTACGGCGAGCGCGATGTTGCCATGGGCGTGCCCTGCATTCTGGGTCAGGGCGGCATGGAGCGGGCGATCGAGCTGGACCTGAATGCCGCGGAGCGCGCCGCCTTCGACCAGTCGATCGCCGGGGTGCGGAAGGACCTTGAACGCCTCGCCTGAATCCGCGCCGGTCCCGGATGTGCCACGGCCGACCCTGACGCTGATCGACAGCAGCATCTTCGTCTTCCGTGCCTGGTTCGCGCGCGGCCTGGATCCCGACCCGCAGGGCCGCCCGGGCGGCGCGCTGCACGGCCTGGTCCATTCGCTCTGTCAGTGGTTGCCGGCCTGCGCGCCGGGGCCCGTGGCGTTCTGCCTCGACACCGGGCTGCGCCGGGGCTTTCGTCACCGCATCGATCCGGCCTACAAGGCCCATCGCCCGCCGGCACCGCCGGAGCTGCGCGAGCAGTTCGAACGGATCCGCGAGCTTCTGGGAAGGCTCGGTTTCACGACCCTGGCCGACCCGGAATACGAGGCCGATGACCTGATCGCCAGTCTGGCCCGCTCCGGCCGCGCGGCCGGGTATCGCATCGACGTGAAGAGTGCGGACAAGGATCTGACCCAGGTCATTCTGGGTGATGCGGACCGGCTGCATGACCCGGAACGCGGCACCGACCTGGATCGCCGCGCGATCGAGAAGCGCTTCCGCATTCGGCCGGAACAGGTCGCGGACATGCTGGCGCTGGCCGGGGACGCCAGCGACAACATTCCGGGGATCGATGGGGTCGGCCCGAAAAGCGCCGCGCGCATCCTGCGCCGGCTGCGCGACCTCGACACCGTCCTGGCGGACCCGGCGGCGGTTGCCCGCTGCAATATCCGCCGTGCCCCGGCGGTCGCCGCGGCCATCGCCGGGGCGGCCGATCGCCTGCGCCGTGCGCGCCGGCTGACGGGTCTCGCCGACCGGATCCCGGGGCTGCCGGCAGTCAACCAGATGCCGCCCCGGGGCCCCGACCCGGATGCAGCGGTCTGGCTCCGGGATCTGGGGGTGGCCCCAACCTATCATGCACCGCTGCTGGCCGCCGCCAATGCCTGGGCCGGCGCCGAAACGAGACAGACCGCATGACCGCAAGCCGGATAGTCCCCGCGATCCTGATCCTGATGGCGTTGTTGCTGCCGGCCGCTGCGCAGGCCCACCCGCATGCGTGGATCGACCTGCGCGTCAGCTTCGAGCGCGACGCCACGGGGCAGATCACCCACATGCTCCACCACTGGCGCTTCGATCCGACCTACGGGCAATATCTCTACGACGATGCCCAGGAGCATCAGCCGGGGGATACCCCGGAGGCGCGCCTGCAGGGGCTGGCCCGCGAGATCCTGGACAACCTCGCCGAGTACCGCTGGTACAGCCATCTGCAGGTGGCGGACGACGCGATCGGCATCGCCGCCGCCGCGGAACCGCGCATGGCGATGGAGGACGGACTGCTGCACTTCCACTTCCGGCTGGAGCTGGAGACCCCGGTGGATCCCGCCGTCGCGCCGCTGGAGTACAAGGTCTACGACCCGACGTATTTCATCGAGATCCTGCACCAGGAGCCGCACGGCACGCGCATTGTCGATGCCTCCGGCCTGGTGGATGCGACCTGCCAGGCGCAGCTCGAGCGTCCGCGCCCGGATCCGGCTATGGTGGCGCGCGCGATGGCGCTGGACTACGGCGCCAGCGTCGATTACGACCTCGGTCGCTACTTCGCCGAGCGCGTCACCCTGCGCTGCGACTGACGCGCCGTTCATGGCCCGGATTGTCCTGTTCCACAAGCCCTGGGGTGTGCTGCCGCAGTTCACCGACCCCGAGGGGCGGCCGACGCTGGCCGACTACATCGAAATCCCCGGCGTCTACCCGGCCGGACGCCTGGATCGCGACAGCGAGGGCCTGATGGTCCTGACCGACGACGGCCGCCTGAATGCCCGCCTGACTCAGCCACGCCACAAGACCAGCAAGACCTACTGGGTCCAGGTCGAGGGCGAGCCCGACGATGCCGCGCTCGCTGCCCTGCGCGAGGGCGTCGAGCTGAAGGATGGCCTCACGCGCCCGGCGAAGGTGGAGCGCATGGATCCACCGGATCTTCCGGAGCGTGATCCGCCGGTGCGTTTCCGCCGCCATATCCCGACCCGCTGGCTGGCCATCACTCTGCGCGAGGGGCGCAATCGCCAGGTGCGCCGGATGACCGCAGCAGTGGGTCACCCGACCCTGCGTCTGGTGCGCTACCGGGTCGGATCGTGGACCCTCGACGGCCTGGCGCGCGGCGAGGTTCGCGTGCTGGATTCCTGATCCAGAGCCGCTTCTTGCCGGATCTGCCGAGATGCCCCCGCGAAACCGCCTGGAAGCCGTTGCAAGCGCCCCGGGGCTGGCCGATGATGAACAACCATTGATGCGAGGGCAGGGCATGCGCCTTTCCAGGAACGTAATCGTCGGGCTCGCCGGCCTGTTGCTGGCTCTGGCCGCGTTGCTGCCGGCGGCGGCCGCGGAGGACGACCGCTACGTCTTCGAGCGCAGCCTGTTCCTGCTGGCGGAGCGGGCGCTGAACCGGGGCGACATGACCGCCTACCGCGCCGCGCGCAGCACCCTGACCGGCTATCCGCTGACCCCCTATCTGGATTACCGCGAACTCGCGCGCAATCTCGGTCGCGCCGAACCCGACGCCGTGCGCGACTTCGTGCGCGAACATGACGACACCCCGCTGGCCGCGCGGCTGCGCAGTAGTTACCTGACGCACCTCGCGCGCGAGGAGCAGTGGGAGGACTACCTTGAGTTTGTCGCGGCCACCGGGGCGAAGCCGTCGCTGTCGGTCGAGCAGGACTGCTATCGGCGCCAGGCGCTCTTGAAGGCCGGCGACCGCGATGCCGCGCTGGAAGACATGGAGTCCATCTGGCTGCACGGACAATCCCGTCCGTCCGCCTGCGACCCCGTGCTGGCCGCCTGGCGCGACGCCGACGGTCTGACCGGCGAGCTTGCCTGGGAGCGTTTCGAGCTTGCCGTAAAGGCTGGCCAGACCGGTCTTGCCCGTTATCTGCGGCGCTATCTGGCGGATGCCGATCGCCGCTGGGCGGAACGCTGGCTGGACCTGGCCAGCCGCCCCGCGCGGGTGGTGGAGGTCGACTTCCAGGCCGACGATCACCGCTCGGCCGAGGCGCTGCTGGAGCGGGCCTTTACCCGCTGGGTCCGGCAGGATCTGGACGCCGCGCTGGAAGGTTGGGAGGCGTCCGGGGACGCACTCGGGCTGTCGACCGAGGCCGCCGGGCGCGTGCAGCACGCACTTGCCCTGCGTCTGGCCCTGCGCTATCGCCCCGAGGCCCTGGACTTCATGGCCCGCCTGGAACCCGAGGTGTTCGATACTCAGTTGCGCCAGTGGCAGGTGCGGGCGGCCCTGTACGAGCGCGACTGGGCGACGGTGATGGATGCTATCCGCGCCATGGATCGCGACGTGCGTGACGAGGCGGCGTGGCAGTACTGGTACGCCCGGGCGCTGGAGCAGACCGAGTCGCTGGAGGCTGCCCGGCGCTTCTACGAGCGCGCCGCCCGCGAGCGCAACTTCCACGGCTTCCTGGCCGCTGACCGGCTGGGCCAGCCCTACCGTATCGGGCATGAGCCCCTGGTGCTGGACGACGGGCGCCGGGCGGCCATGCGTGAGCATGCCGGCATGCAGCGCATGCGCGAGCTGGTTCGCCTGGATCGCTACGCCGAGGCCCGCCGCGAGTGGACCCATGCCATCGCGGGCTGGGATACGCCGGAACTGGAGTCGGCGGCGCGCACCTTCGCCGACTGGGGCTGGCATGACCGCGCCATCTTCACCGCTGCGCGGGCGCGTAACTGGGACGATATCGAGCTGCGTTTCCCGCTGGCCTTTGACGACCTCATCGTGACCGGGGCCCGCGAACAGGCCATCGACCCGGCCTGGGCCATGGCCATCGCGCGCCAGGAGAGCGCGTTCCTGCATGACGTGCGTTCCGGGGCCGGCGCGCTGGGGATCATGCAGGTGATGCCGGCGACCGGCCGCTCGATCGCCTCGGCGGCCGGGGTACGGGTGAACTCCGACTGGGACATCCTCGACCCGGCGACCAACGCCCGGCTCGGGACCTACTACCTGCGGCGCAACCTCGACCGCTTTGGCGGTCACAGCCTGCTGTCCACCGCGGCCTACAACGCCGGGGCCCACCGCGTGCGTTCCTGGCTGCCGGAGGATCGGGCGATGGACCCGGATATCTGGGCCGAACTGATCCCGTTCTCCGAGACCCGCGATTACATTCGCCGGGTGTTTGCCTACCGTATCCTGTACGCGGTGCGCCTGGGGCAGGAGCCGCCGTCGCTGTCCACGCTGCTGTATCCAGTCACGCCGCAGGACCGCCTGGCCGCCAGCCGCGAACGCCACCTGGCCGCCCTGCCGGGCGATGCGGGCATCACCCTCAGCCGCGCCTTCTGCGACGCCCCGGGCTACACCGACAACGCCTGCTAGGACGTTTGTTCACCACGAAGCCCACGAAGGCACGAAGAAGGGCCAGGTCAAAAGCGATTCACAGGAAGGTTGGAAGATCGGAAGTAGGGAAATGGGTTGAGGGCCTGGGGCCGCCGCTGGGTGCCGGCGTCAGCCGCGACCGCAAAGGCAACAGCGCGGGGCCGTGCCCCGAAGCCGCCCCACAAGACCTCTTCCTGACTTCCCTTCTTCCTGTAAAACCGCCCTTGACCTTCTTCGTGTCTTCGTGTGCTTCGTGGTGAAGAACAGGGTGCTGGAACTAGCCGCGGATGATGTCCTCGCGCATGCGGCTGGCGATGCCGTCGGCCAGTTGCTGCCATTCGGCCGCCAGCGGGGCCTCCAGGTGTTCTTCGGTGGTGGCTTTGAAGTGGCGCATCCAGATGGCCAGGTCGGCCTCGGTCAGATTCAGGGGCGCATGCTTGCCGACCATGTCGATGGTCGGTGGCTGTTCCAGACGCCCGCCCAGGTTCATGTACCAGAAATCGGCGATCCGGTTGACGTGATCCGGGAAGTCCTGGATGCGCTCGAAGTGATGACCGATCTCGGGATCGGCCGACAGGCGGCGGTAGAAGTCGTCGATCACCGCGCGGATGCGCTCGGCACCGATCTTGTCGCACAGGGGTTCGAGCTTGCGAAAGGCCATGGGGGTCTCCTGACGAATCCTGCGCCAGCCGGTACCCTGCACGTTGCAGAGCAACCCGGATGCCGAGGATGAACCGATTCGATTCAGCGGGCCCCGACGCCGTGACGGCGGCGGTGGCCCAGTGCATTAGCGACCATACCGGAACCGCCTTCCAGCCGTCAGGAAGCCAGGCCTGTTCCGGGGGCTCCATCAACCAGGCGCAGCGCCTGACCGGGGCCGACGGGCGCAGCTTCTTCGTCAAGCTGAGTGGTGGCGACGGGGCCGCGATGTTCGCCGCCGAGGCGCGCGGTCTGGAAGAGCTCGCGCGCTGCGAGCGGCTGAAGATCCCCGAGGTGGTCGGCACCGGCTCCGCCGGCGGCACCCACTTCCTGGTCATGGAGGACCTCGCGCTGGGCGGGCGTCGCGACGGCGTGGCCCTGGGGCACGGGATCGCCGATATGCACCAGAAGACCCGGCCGCGCTTCGGGCTGGATCATGACAACTTCATCGGCAGCACCCCGCAGTCGAATACCGAACACGACGACTGGGTGTCGTTCTATCGCGACGAGCGCCTCGGCTTCCAGCGCCGGCTGGCGCGCGAACGCGGGGCGGCGGGCTCGCTGCTGGGGGCGCTGGAGGACCTGGAGGCCTCGCTGGGCGGCTTCTTTGTCGACTACCGGCCCGAACCGTCGCTGCTGCACGGGGATCTGTGGAGCGGCAACTGGGGCTTCCTCGTCGATGGCCGCGCGACGATCTTCGATCCGGCCGTGTACTACGGCGACCGCGAGGCCGATCTGGCGATGATGGAGCTGTTCGGCCACCCCGGCCAGGACTTCGTCGCCGCCTACGAGGAGATCCTGCCGATTGACCCCGGCTTTGGGGTGCGGCGCACGCTCTACAACCTCTACCACATCCTCAACCACGACCACCTGTTCGGCGGCGGCTACGGCTCCCAGGCCGAGCGCATGATCCGCCAGCTCCTCGCCGAACTGCGCTGACGGCCCACGTCGAGACTTTGAAAGGCAAGGGCGGTTTTACCACGAAGCTCACGAAGGCACGAAGAAGGTCAAGGGCGATTGCACCACGGAGGGCACGGAGGACACAGAGAAGGGGCCATTCTGGTCAAGCATGACTCAGGGGCTTCGCCGCTCACCCGAGCGGGGTTGAACACACCGGCTCCCATCTAATCTGTGGTGGTCAAGTGATTTCGGACACCGCGTTAGGTGGATTGGCTGCCGTTGGTTGCTCGTAGATGCTGGGAGGCAGGTAGCCCAGCGTCGAGTGGATGCGAACGGTGTTGTAGAACCGAGCGATGTAGTCCGTGATATCCCGCCGCGCCTCGCCGTGGTTTGCGTAGCGGCGCTGCCAGACGCGTTCCGTCTTGAGGCTCAGGAAGAAGCGCTCGACGACGGCATTGTCCCAGCAGTTACCCCGGCGGCTCATGCTCGCCTGGATCTGGTGCCGGGCCAGTAGCCGCCGCCAGGCGGCGCTGGTGTATTGGCAACCCTGGTCGGAGTGCAGCAGCAGTCCCGGCTCCGGTTGGCGCTGCTCCAGCGCCATGCGCAGCGCCTCGCAGGTCAGGCTCGCCGGCATCTGCCGATCGAGGGCCCAACCGATGACCTTGCGCGAGTACAGGTCGAGGATGACCGCCAGGTAGCTCCAGCCGGTGGCGGTTGGGATATAGGTGATGTCGGACGCCCATGCCTGGTTCGGTCCGGCCGGGGTGAACTCGCGGTTGAGGTGGTTTTCGGCGACAGGGGCCCTGTCGTCGCGTTGCGTGGTGGTCACGAAGCGCCGCCGCCAGACGGGCCGCAGGCCGCGCTCGCGCATCAGCGTCCGCACCCGGTAACGGCCCACGACGGTGCCATCCGCCTGTAAGGCTTTTGCCAAACGCCGGCTGCCGTAGGTTCGCCCGGAAGCCGCGAACACCCGCTCAAGGTGAGCGCCAGCGGCGCAGGGCACGCTTGGGCGTTCGGCCCGTGCCCGCGCCTCGTAATAGCCGGCCCGGCTCACTCCCAGCAGCCGACAAAGACGATGGACAGGGCCTTCTCCGCTCAACCGCGTGATGCAGCGATGCATCACTTCAGTTCCCGGGCGAAGAAGGCCGACGCTTTTTTTAACAGCTCCTTGTCCTCCTTCAACCGCCGGTTCTCCTCCTCGAGCTGGCGAATCCTTTGTTGTTCCGCCGTCAGCGGCCGACCCTCGCCCGGTTGCCCCGTGCGCTCCGCCTTGAGCTGATCGACCCAGCGGCGAACGGCCGTCTCGCCTAGATCCTGATCCCGGCATACGACCGAGACCTCCAGACCGTCATCGACCACCATCCGGGCCACGCGCTCCTTGTATTCGCTTGAAAAACTTCGGCGCTTGCGTGCCATGGTTGTTCTCCTCGTCCAGGGGGTATCGTCCCACCTAACGAGGTGTCCACGGAAATTAGACCAGCTCAG
>NZ_KB897938.1:0-56879 GCF_000377285.1 Thioalkalivibrio sp. ALE25
GCTCCAGCGCCTTCAGGCGTGCCCGTTCGTTATCCGACAACGCCGAGGCATCGTCCCGCTCGCGCTCCGCGCGGCGGACCCACAGCCGCAGCGTCTCGCCCGTGCAGCCAATCTTCGGTGCAATCGACTGGATCGCCGCATGCTGCGACGAATACTCCTCCTGGTGTTCCCACACCAACCGCACCGCCCGTTCCCGGACCTCCGGGCTATACCGTGTCGTCTCACTCATCGCTCTATCCTCCCAAGGATCAGAGCCTCCGGAAAAGTCGGTACGGTTCACTTTCTTGGGCAAGCAAGAAAGGACCTCGGGGCGCGCTGGCGAGTCAGCGCCAGGCAGTATGCGGACCGAAGGCACCGTAAACACCGGATGCTGAACCAGGACCAGCCACCACGAGGCAGGCGGCGGACCGAAGGCAGGTGAAACACCAGGCGACGAACGGGGGCCAGCCATCAACGGCATAGAATGAGGGATCGCCGGGCTGGAGCGGAGAGGCGGATGACGTCGCAAGCGGGCATCTCGTTGGACGCCGCGCGCGGCGCTCGCGTACACTTGAAGGCGTATCCGTACCCGTCCCGCGAGCACCGAACCGTTGTCCAGAACAGGGTCCCGTCCCTGTTGAAACGGTGCGGGCGAGGCCGGGTCAAAGACCCGAATCGATCGCAGTACCGCCGCCGGCGAACCGCCTGGCGGCCCCGACCCAGACCATCCGGAGGTCCCCGTGTCCGCGCCCGCTCTGCTCGTCCTGGAAGATGGCACTGTGTTTCATGGTCAGGCGATTGGCGCCCAGGGCCAGACGGTTGGCGAGGTGGTGTTCAACACCGCGATGACCGGTTATCAGGAGATCCTGACGGATCCCTCCTACCACCGGCAGATGGTCACGCTGACCTATCCGCATATCGGCAACACCGGCACCAACCCGGAGGACGATGAATCCGCCCGCGCCCATGCGGCCGGGCTGATCATCCGCGACCTGCCGCCGCTGGTGTCCAACTGGCGCTCGCGCGAATCCTTGCCGGACTACCTGCTGCGTCACGGCATCGTGGCGATAAGCGGGATCGATACCCGCAAGCTGACCCGGATCCTGCGCGAGAAGGGCGCGCTGAACGGGTGCATCCAGGCCGGCGAGGTGGACGAGGCCGCGGCCCTGGAAGCGGCGCGCGAGTTCCCCGGTATCAAGGGGATGGATCTGGCGCGCGAGGTCACCACGCGCAACCGCTATGAGTGGCTGGAAGGGACCTGGCAGCTGGGCGAGGAGCCGGCGCGGGTCGACCCCGAGAATGCCGAATATCATGTGGTGGCCTACGACTTCGGCATGAAGCAGAACATCCTGCGCATGCTGGCGGATCGTGGCTGCCGGGTGACCGTGGTCCCGGCCGAGACGCCGGTGGACGAGGTGATGGAGCTCAAGCCGGACGGCGTGTTCCTGTCCAATGGCCCGGGCGACCCGGAGCCCTGCACCTACGCGATCGATGCGATCCGCGACATCTGCGAGCGCAAGCTGCCGCTGTTCGGTATCTGCCTCGGGCACCAACTGCTGGGCATTGCCAGCGGCGGCAAGAGCGTGAAGATGAAGTTCGGCCATCACGGGGCGAACCACCCGATCCGCCACGAGGAAAGCGGGCGGGTGATGATCTCGTCGCAGAATCACGGCTTTGCGATCGACGAGGACAACCTGCCCGATACGCTGACGCCGACTTACCGGTCGCTGTTCGACGGCACGCTGCAGGGGATCGCCCGCACCGACTGCCCGGCCTTCAGCCTGCAGGGACACCCCGAAGCCAGCCCGGGCCCCCACGACGTGTCCCCGGCGTTCGACGACTTCGTCGAGATGATGCGCGCCGCGCGTCGCTAAAGCTCCTCCTCCCGAATTTCCGATATCGACAGCCTGCGAGAGCCGTCACATGCCCAAGCGTACCGACATCCAGAGCATCCTGATCCTCGGGGCCGGCCCGATCGTGATCGGTCAGGCCTGCGAGTTCGACTACTCCGGCGCCCAGGCCTGCAAGGCCCTGCGCGAGGAGGGTTACCGGGTGATCCTGGTGAACTCCAATCCGGCGACCATCATGACCGATCCGGAGATGGCGGATGCCACCTACATCGAGCCGGTGGAGTGGGAGACGGTCGCCAAGATCATCGAGAAGGAGCGCCCGGATGCGGTGCTGCCGACCATGGGCGGTCAGACCGCGCTGAACTGCGCGCTGGACCTTTCGCGGGAAGGCGTGCTCGAGAAGTTTGGGGTGGAGATGATCGGCGCCAACGAGGCGGCGATCGACATGGCCGAGGACCGCGACCACTTCAAGGCGGCCATGGCCGATATCGGTCTGGACACCCCGACCGCGATGCTCGCGCACTCCTGGGAGGAGGCGCAGGAGATCCAGCCGCAGATCGGCTTCCCGGTAATCATCCGCCCGTCGTTCACCCTCGGCGGCTCGGGCGGCGGTATCGCCTACAACCGCGAGGAGTTCGAGTACATCGTCAAGAACGGGCTCGATCTCTCCCCGGTGAACCAGGTGCTGCTGGAGGAATCGGCGCTGGGCTGGAAGGAGTTCGAGATGGAGGTGGTCCGCGACAAGGCGGACAACTGCATCATCATCTGTTCCATCGAGAACCTGGACCCGATGGGCATCCACACCGGGGACTCGATCACTGTGGCCCCGGCGCAGACCCTGACCGACAAGGAATACCAGATCATGCGCGACGCCTCGCTGGCGGTGCTGCGCAAGATCGGCGTGGAAACCGGCGGCTCCAACGTGCAGTTCGCGATCAACCCCGAGAACGGGCGCATGATCGTGATCGAGATGAACCCGCGGGTGTCGCGTTCCTCCGCGCTGGCCTCCAAGGCGACCGGCTTCCCGATCGCCAAGGTCGCGGCCAAGCTGGCGGTGGGCTACACCCTCGACGAGCTGAAAAACGAGATCACCGGCGGGCTGACCCCGGCCTCGTTCGAGCCGTCTATCGACTACGTGGTCACCAAGATCCCGCGCTTCACCTTCGAGAAATTCCCGCAGGCCGAGGCGCGGCTGACCACGCAGATGAAGGCGGTGGGCGAGGCGATGGCCATCGGCCGCACCTTCCAGGAGTCGTTCCAGAAGGCGCTGCGTTCGATGGAGACCGGCATGGACGGTCTCGACGAGCGCATTGACCTGGATGCCGACGACGTGGTCGATCAGCTGCGCACCCGGCTCGCCAACCCCAGCCCGGAGCAGGTGCTGTACGTGGCCGACGCCTTCCGCGCCGGCTTCTCGATCCAGGACATCTTCGACCTGACCGCGATCGACCCCTGGTTCCTGGCCCAGATCCAGGAACTGGTGGACGTCGAGAAGGGCCTGCGCGACCGCATCCTGGGCGACATCAAGGCCGAGGAGATGTACCGCCTGAAGCAGCGCGGCTTCTCCGACCTGCGCCTGGCGACGATCCTCAACGAGACGGAAAAGGCCGTGCGCAAGCACCGCCACGGCCTGGGCGTGCGCCCGGTGTACAAGCGGGTGGATACCTGCGCGGCCGAGTTCGCGACCACCACCGCCTATATGTACTCATCGTACGAAGAGGAGAACGAGGCGGAACCGACCGACAAACAGAAGATCATGGTCCTGGGCGGCGGGCCGAACCGTATTGGCCAGGGCATCGAGTTCGACTACTGCTGTGTGCACGCGGCGCTGGCGATGCGCGAGGATGGCTACGAGACCATCATGGTCAACTGCAACCCGGAGACCGTCTCCACCGACTATGACACCTCGGATCGGCTGTACTTCGAGCCGCTGACCCTGGAGGACGTGCTGGAGGTCGTGGCGACCGAGAACCCGGCCGGCGTGATCGTGCAGTACGGCGGGCAGACCCCGCTGAAGCTGGCGCGGGATCTCGAGGCGGCCGGGGTGCCGATTATCGGCACCAGCCCGGACTCGATCGACCTGGCCGAGGACCGCGAACGCTTCCAGGCCCTGCTGAACAAGCTGGGACTCAAGCAGCCGCCGAACCGCACCGCGCGCAGCGAGGAAGAGGCGGAGAAGCTGGCCGACGAGATCGGCTACCCACTGGTGGTGCGTCCGTCCTACGTGCTCGGTGGCCGCGCGATGGAGATCGTGCGCGACCGCGAGGACCTGCGCAGCTACATGCAGAACGCGGTGTCCGTCTCCAACGATGCCCCGGTGCTGCTGGATCGTTTCCTGGATGACGCGATCGAGGTCGATGTCGATGCCATCTCGGATGGCGAGAACGTGATCATCGGCGGGATCATGGAACACATTGAGCAGGCCGGCGTGCACTCGGGCGACTCGGCCTGTTCGCTGCCGCCGTTCTCGCTGTCGATGGCGCTACAGGACGAGATGGTCGAGCAGGTGCGCAAGATGGCGCTGGGGCTCAAGGTCGTCGGCCTGATGAACACCCAGTTCGCGATCAAGGGCGACGATATCTACGTGCTGGAGGTCAATCCGCGCGCCTCGCGCACCGTGCCGTATGTCTCCAAGAGCGTCGGCCGGCCGCTGGCCAAGATTGCCGCCCGCTGCATGGCCGGGCAGACCCTGCCCGAGCAGGGCGTGGGCGATGCGGTCTACCCCGATTACTACTCGGTAAAGGAATCGGTGTTCCCGTTCGCCAAGTTCCAGGGCGTGGACCCGATCCTGGGGCCGGAGATGAAGTCCACCGGCGAGGTGATGGGGGTCGGTCGCAGCTTCGCCGAGGCCTTCGCCAAGAGCCAGCTGGGGGCGGGCGTGCTGCTGCCGTCCACCGGCAAGGCCTTCGTGTCCGTGCGCGAGATCGACAAGCCGCTGGTGGGTGAAGTCGCGCGCCGCCTGGTCGAGCTGGGTTTCGAGGTTCTGGCCACCCGGGGCACGGCGAACGTGCTGGAGGAGGCCGGGATCGCGGTGACCCGCGTGAACAAGGTCACCGAGGGTCGTCCGCATATCGTGGACATGATCAAGAACGACGAGATCAGCTTCATCATCAACACCGTGGAGGGCAAGCAGTCGACCTCCGACTCCTACACCATCCGCCGCGAGGCGCTGATGCACAAGGTGGGCTATACCACCACCATTGCTGGGGCCAAGGCCACCGTGCAGGCCCTGGATCATCTGGGGGCGAACGACGTCTTCCGGCTGCAGGACCTCCACCAGGAAAATCTCGGAGGGAAAAGCGCATGAACAAGACGCCCTTGACCGTGACTGGCGCGGAAAAGATGAAGGAAGAGCTGAAGAAGCTGAAGGGCGAGGACCGCCCGCGCGTGGTCAACGCGATCTCCGAGGCGCGCGAGCATGGTGACCTCAAGGAGAACGCCGAGTATCACGCCGCGCGCGAGCAGCAGAGCTTCATCGAGGGCCGCATCCGAGAGCTGGAGGCGAAGCTCTCCAATGCCCAAATCATCGACGTCACGGCCCTGCCGCAGACCGGCAAGGTCGTGTTCGGCACCACGGTGGTGCTGGAGGCGACCGAGGACGGGCGCCAGGTGACCTACAAGATCGTGGGCGAGGACGAGGCCGACATCAAGAACAACATGATCTCGGTGTCTTCCCCAATCGCGCGGGCGCTGATCGGTAAGGAAGAGGGCGATGTGGTCACCGTGCAGGCCCCGGGCGGGGAGACGGAGTACGAGATCCTGGAGGTCCGCTACGTCAACTGACGCCGCCGTATCCGGCTGTCAGGCCGGGTCCAGCGAGACCTTCGGGTCCTCCGGGTTGCGCCGGAACAGGGTGGCGACATGACCGATGCGCTGAATCCGCTCGGCGCCGGTGCGCTCGCACAGTTCCTCGACGGCCCCGTTGCGGGCCTCGCGATCCCCGATATTCACCTTGATCTTGACCAGTTCGTGGTGGGTGAGCGCCAGTTCCAGTTCCGCCAGCACCGCGTCGGTCAGCCCGTTGCGGCCAATGGTCACGACGGGTTTGCGGGGATGGGCGAGGCTGCGCAGGTGGCGGCGTTGCGCGTCGGTCAGATTCACGGGAGGCCGTTTTTCGGTGTTGGAAAGCCAAAATTGTAGCACGCCGAGTGCCGGCGCAAGGATCGGGCATGCCCAAGCGTAGCCGCTCCAGCCAGCGCTGGCTGAAGGAACATTTCGATGACCCCTACGTCCAGCGGGCCCAGCAGGAGGGCTACCGCGGGCGCGCGGTCTACAAGCTGCAGGAGCTCGACGAGCGCGACCGGCTGCTGAAGCCCGGGATGCGCGTGGTGGACCTGGGTGCGGCGCCGGGCGGCTGGACCCAGTACGCCGCGCAGAAAATCGGGCGCAAAGGGGTCCTGGTCGCGACCGATATCCTGCCCATGGATCCCGTGCCGGGCGCGGAGATCGTGACCGGCGACTTCCGCGAGGACGCCGTGCTGGATGCGATCCTGAGCGCGCTCGGGGACGAGCCGGCCGACCTTGTGCTTTCCGATATGGCCCCCAACCTGACCGGTACGGATGCCGTGGATCAGCCGCGTTCCATCCATCTGTGTGAACTGGCGCTGGAGTTGGCCACCCAGATTCTGAACCCCCGGGGGGCTTTTCTGGTCAAGCTGTTTCAGGGCGAAGGTTCCGATGCCTACCTGGCCGAGGTGCGCCGCCGGTTTCGCTCGGTCAAGGTGCGCAAACCGAAGGCCTCGCGGCCTCGGTCACGGGAAGTGTATGTATTGGCACGCGAGCCCCGGGATGTGTAAAGCTGCCTGCAACTGACGATTGATGTTTTTCGAGGTGTCGTTTTGAACGGTCTGGCCAAGAACCTGATCATCTGGGCGGTGATTGCCGTCGTCCTGATGTCTGTCTTCAACAACTTCGGCCCACAGCAGCAGACGCAGGATGTGCGGAGCATTACCTACTCCGAGTTCATCCGCGATGTGCAGGGCGGTCGCGTGGATAACGTGACCATCAAGGGCGAGAAGATCGAGGGCACCACGCTGGAAGGCCAGCGATTCACCACGGTGAATCCGAACGACCCGGGCCTGATCGGCGACCTGCTGCAGAACAATGTGGAGGTCAATGCCCACGAGGAGGCCGAGCGTTCCCTGCTGATGAGCATCCTGATCAGCTGGTTCCCGATCCTGCTGCTGATCGCCGTGTGGATCTACTTCATGCGCCAGATGCAGGGCGGTGGCGCCGGCGGCAAGGGCGCGATGTCCTTCGGCAAGTCCAAGGCCAAGCTGATGTCGGAGGACCAGGTCAAGGTCGGCTTCGGTGACGTGGCCGGCTGCGACGAGGCCAAGGAAGAGGTCACCGAACTGGTGGACTTCCTGCGCGACCCGTCCAAGTTCCAGAAACTCGGCGGCCAGATCCCGCGCGGGGTGCTGATGGTGGGCTCTCCGGGTACCGGCAAGACGCTGCTGGCCAAGGCCATCGCCGGCGAGGCCAAGGTGCCGTTCTTCAGCATCTCCGGTTCCGACTTCGTCGAGATGTTCGTCGGCGTGGGCGCCTCGCGCGTGCGCGACATGTTCTCCGAGGCCAAGAAGCACGCTCCCTGCATTATCTTCATCGACGAGATCGATGCGGTCGGTCGCCAGCGCGGCGCCGGCATGGGCGGTGGTCACGACGAGCGCGAGCAGACGCTGAACCAGCTGCTGGTCGAGATGGACGGCTTCGAGGGCACCGAGGGGGTCATCGTGATCGCCGCGACCAACCGCCCGGACGTGCTGGACCCGGCGCTGCTGCGCCCGGGCCGCTTCGACCGCCAGGTGGTGGTGCCGCCGCCGGACGTGCGCGGCCGCGAGCAGATCCTCAAGGTCCACATGAAGAAGACCCCGATCGCGGAGGATGTGCGCCCGGACCTGATTGCCCGCGGTACGCCGGGCTTCTCCGGGGCGGATCTGGCCAACCTGGTCAACGAGGCGGCGTTGTTCGCGGCCCGGGCCAACAAGCGCCTGGTGGATATGTCCGACTTCGAGCGCGCCAAGGACAAGATCATGATGGGTGCCGAGCGCAAGTCCATGGTGATGTCCGAGGACGAGAAGAAGCTGACCGCCTATCACGAGGCCGGGCATGCGATCGTCGGCCTGACGGTGCCGGAGCATGACCCGGTGTACAAGGTCAGCATCATCCCGCGCGGGCGCGCCCTCGGGGTGACCATGTTCCTGCCGGAGGAAGACCGCTACAGCCACTCGAAGACGCGTCTGGAAAGCCAGCTGGCGAGCCTGTTCGGCGGGCGGCTGGCGGAAGAGATCATCTTCGGCCACGACAAGGTGACCACCGGGGCCTCCAACGACATCGAGCGTGCCACCCAGATCGCGCGCAATATGGTCACCAAGTGGGGCCTGTCGGACAAGCTGGGCCCGCTGGACTACGGCGAGGAAGAGGGGCATCCCTTCCTGGGCGGGCAGATGGGCAAGTCCAAGCCGATGTCCGACGAGACCGCGCGCGAGATCGACGCCGAGGTGCGCCAGATCATCGACACGAATTACCAGCACGCGAAGCAGATCCTGGTGGACAACATCGACAAGCTGCATGCGATGGCCCAGGCACTAGTGAAGTACGAGACCATCGACGACAAGCAGATCGAGGACATCATGGCCGGGCGCGAACCCCGCGAACCCGCCGACTGGGACAGCGGCGGCGGCCCCGGCGGTACCGCGCAGGCCGGCGAGGAGTCCGACGCCAGTGGCTCGGGTGACGGCTCCGAAGGTCGCGATGACGACGACAACAAGGGTGTTGTAGGCGGGCCCGCGCCGCAGTCCTGAGCGGGGCCCCCGCCGACGCGTCGAACCCAGGCCGCCAGGCCCTTTCCTGGCGGCCTTTTTCGTTGGTAGCAAAGGAGAATGATCGTGCCGACCGATGCACCCGTGCTGCAATGCGGAGCGCGCCGCCTGGACCTGGGGCGGCCACGCATCATGGGTATCCTCAATGTGACCCCGGACTCGTTCTCCGATGGCGGGCAATATGCCCGGGTCGAAGAGGCCCTGGCGCGCGCCCGCGCCATGGTCGCGGAGGGGGCGGATCTCCTCGATGTGGGGGGTGAGTCCACGCGTCCCGGCGCGGAGCCGGTACCACTGGAGGAGGAGCGCCGCCGGGTGCTGCCGGTGATCGAGGCGCTGCACGCGGAAATCGGTGTGCCGCTGTCCGTGGATACGATGAAGCCGGCGTTGATGCGCGAGGCGGTCGCGGCCGGCGCCGGGTTGCTCAACGACGTCAACGGCTTCCGAGCCGAGGGGGCCCTGGAGGCGGCGGTCGAGGCGGCGCGCGAGGATGGCGTGGCGCTTTGCGCGATGCATATGCAGGGCGAGCCGCAGTCGATGCAGCGTGCGCCGCATTATGACGACGTGGTGACCGAGATCGCGGCCTTTCTGGACCAGCGGGTGCGCGAATTGCGGGCCGCCGGCGTGCCGCGAGGCCAGATCCTGCTGGACCCGGGGTTCGGCTTTGGCAAGACCCTGGCGCACAACGTCGCCCTGTTTCGTGGCCTGCCGCATCTGGCCGGGGCCGGCCTGCCGTTGCTGGTCGGCGTTTCGCGCAAATCGATGATCGGCCAGTTGCTGGGGGATCGCCCGGTCGCCGAGCGGGACCCGGGGAGTGCCGTGGCGGCGATGCTGGCGGCGCAGGCCGGGGCGCGTGTCCTGCGTGTGCACAACGTCTCGGCGACCCGCGACGCGCTGGCGCTATACTCGGAGTTGCGGCCGGATGGCGGCGAAGAGCAGGACAATCGAGGGAACTGATGGGCAAGTATTTCGGGACGGACGGGATTCGCGGGCGCACCGGCGAGTGGCCCATGACGCCGGAGTTTGCGCTGCGGTTGGGGTATGCCGTGGGCGAGGTGCTGGGCGAGAACGGCCAGCGCCAGGGCCCGGTGCTGGTGGGCAAGGACACGCGGGTGTCCGGCTACATGTTCGAGTCGGCGCTGGAGGCCGGGCTGTCGGCCGCCGGGCTGGATGTCGCGCTGCTGGGGCCGATGCCCACGCCCGCGATCGCCTACCTGACCCATACCTTCCGTGCGACCGCGGGCATCGTGATCAGTGCCTCGCACAACCCGTTCCACGACAACGGGTTCAAGTTCTTCACGCCCGAGGGCGACAAGCTGCCGGATGCGACCGAGGCCGCGATCGAGGCGCGCCTGGATCAGCCGGCGCAGCCGATCGACGCGGCGCGACTGGGCAAGGCCGTGCGCATCAGCGATGCGGCCGGGCGCTATGTGGAGTTCTGCAAGAGCGCCATCCCGGCGCGCTCCGAGTTGCGCGGCATGAAGGTGGTGATCGACTGCGCCCATGGGGCCACCTACAACGTCTCCCCGCATGTATTCGAGGAGCTGGGCGCCCGTGTCGAGATCCTTGGCGCGAGTCCTGACGGCTACAACATCAACGAGGGCGTGGGCGCCCTGTACCCCGAGAAGGTGGCGGCGCAGGTGCGCGCCAGCGGGGCGGACCTCGGGATTGCCCTGGACGGCGATGGTGACCGCGTGATCCTGGCCGATGCCGATGGCACGGTCGTGGACGGCGATCAGATCCTCGGCATCCTGGCGCTGGCGCGGCAGCAGAGCGGGGGCTTCGATGGTGGGGTGGTCGGGACGCTGATGACCAACCTCGGCCTGGAGCAGGCCCTGAATGGCGCCGGCATCCCGTTCGTGCGCGCGAAGGTCGGGGATCGCTACGTGCTGGAGGAGCTCCGGCGTCGCGACTGGACCCTGGGTGGCGAGGGGTCGGGCCACATCGTCTGCCTCGAGCACACCACGACCGGTGATGGCACGGTCGCGGCGCTGCAGGTCGCCCACCTGATGCATCGCACCGGCCAGCCGCTGTCGGCGCTGGCCGGTGCGATCCCCAAGCTCCCGCAGTGCCTGATCAATGTGCCCGTCAGCGGTGCCGCTTCGGGCTGCCTGGAGGCCGAGCCGGTACGCGCGGAGGTTGCCGCGGTCGAGGGCCAGCTGGGCCAGCGCGGCCGAGTGCTGCTGCGTCCCTCGGGTACCGAACCGCTGGTGCGGGTGATGGTCGAGGGCGAGGACGCGAACGAGACCCGCTCGGCCGCTGAGCGCATCGCCGACAGTATCCGCGCGGCGATCTGACGCCCTCGGCGCCCGCGGGCGGCTCTCCCTGCGTCACCCCGCGCCGGGCGCCGCCGGCGTGGCGCGTGCCGGCTTGGTTGATTTGCTCCCGGTGCGCCGGTAACATCCCGCCGCTCTAATCATCATGATCGGACCCCGTCTATCCATGGGGTGCGTCCGACCGCAGGAGGAAGATCCGCATGCGCACGCCGCTGGTCGCCGGAAACTGGAAGATGAACGGTTCGCGGGACGCGAACCGCGCGCTCCTGAGCGCCCTGAAGGGCAGCCTGGGCGATATCCGGGGCGTGGACGTGGCGGTGTGTCCGCCCGCGGTCTACCTCGCCGAAATCGCCGACGACCTCTCGGGCGGCCCCATTGCGGTGGGTGCCCAGGATTGCTCGGACCAAGAGAAGGGCGCCTACACCGGCGAACTGGCCGGCGCCATGCTGGCCGAGGTCGGCTGCCGTTACGTGATCGTCGGGCACTCCGAGCGCCGTGAGCGGCAGAACGAGGACAGTGCCTGGGTGGCCGCGAAATTCGTTGCGGCCCAGGCGGCCGGCCTGATTCCGATCCTGTGTGTCGGCGAGCAGAAGGACGACCGCGAGGGTGGCCGTACCGAGAGCGTCGTGGCCGAGCAGCTGGATGCGGTGCTGGGCGCGGCCGGGGTCGAGGCCTTCGCCAGTGCCGTGGTGGCCTACGAGCCGGTCTGGGCGATCGGCACCGGGCTGACCGCCACGCCGGAACAGGCCCAGGAGGTGCATGCCTTCATCCGTAATCGCGTCGCCGGCCGCGACCCGCGCATCGCCGCGGAGCTGCGCATTCTCTACGGCGGCAGCATGAAGGCCGACAATGCATCCGGGCTGCTGGCGCTGGAGGATATCGACGGCGGTCTCATCGGCGGCGCCTCGCTGGATGCCGACGGGTTCACCGCCATCGTCCGTGCCGCGGGCGAGCGAGTCGCAGCATGATTTACGGCCTGCTCCTGGTTGTCCAGGTCGCGGTCTCGATCGGCCTGATCGCGCTGATCCTGATGCAGCACGGCAAAGGGGCCGATGCCGGCGCCGCCTTCGGCAGCGGGGCTTCGGCAACGGTGTTCGGGGCGGCCGGTTCGGCCAACTTTCTGAGCCGTTCGACCGCGTTTCTGGCGGTGGTGTTCTTCCTGAACAGCCTGACACTGGCCTATCTGGCCGCCTCCAGCCCGGAGGCCGAGAGCCTGCTGGACCAGATGGAGGCCATGGAAGAGGAAGGTGACGGTCCGCCGGATCTTCCGCGCGAGGTGGTCCCGGGGCAGGAGCCCGCGGGCGATACCCCGCAATCCGGCCGGCCGGCCGACGTGCCCGACTGATCCCGGGTACCTGTACCAAACGGCAGATGTGGTGGAATTGGTAGACACGCTATCTTGAGGGGGTAGTGGCGCAAGCCGTGTGGGTTCGAGTCCCACCATCTGCACCAAATTCTGGATGGCCCGGGTTGCTCTCTGTTCCTGAGTGCCCGGGCCAAATAACAATAAAATCAGCGTCTTATAAAATTACGAATACTTGACACCGTTTTTGGGCATCACCTAGACTCCGTGCCCGGTGTGCGGTCCTGTCTCGTCTCCACGAGGGCGGTCCGTACCCGCGCTTTCAACCAGCAACGCTGAACGGCTCGCCGGCGCGCCCGATCCACGCGACGCCTCGCGAACCTGCCCGCCAGAGGCGGCGTACGGGAGAGAGAAATGCTGGAAGGTTATCTACCCATCCTGCTGTTCATCGCAGTGGGCATCGTGATCGGGATCGTACCGCTGATCGTCGGTATGGCGGTGGGTCCGCGCAAGCCGGACGCCGCCAAGAACTCGCCCTACGAGTGCGGCTTCGAGGCCTTCGAGGACTCGCGGCTCAAGTTTGATGTGCGCTTCTACCTGGTGGCGATCCTGTTCATCATCTTCGATCTGGAGATCGCCTTCCTGTTTCCGTGGGCAGTGTCGCTAGACACCATTGGCCTGTTCGGGCTTCTTGCGATGGCGCTGTTTCTCGTCATTCTGGTGGTCGGTTTCATTTACGAGTGGAAGAAGGGGGCGCTGGAATGGGAATAGAAGGCGTTCTTGAAAAGGGCTTCGTCACGACCTCGGCGGACAAGCTCATCAACTGGGCCCGTACCGGCTCCCTGTGGCCGATGACCTTCGGCCTGGCGTGCTGCGCGGTGGAGATGATGCACGCCGGCGCGGCGCGCTATGACCTCGACCGCTTCGGGATTATCTTCCGGCCCAGTCCGCGCCAGTCGGACGTGATGATCGTCGCCGGCACCCTGGTCAACAAGATGGCCCCGGCCCTGCGCAAGGTCTACGACCAGATGCCCGAGCCACGCTGGGTGATCTCCATGGGCTCCTGTGCCAACGGGGGCGGGTACTACCACTACTCCTACGCCGTCGTGCGCGGCTGCGACCGCATCGTGCCGGTGGATGTCTACGTGCCGGGTTGCCCGCCGACGGCCGAGGCGCTGCTCTACGGCATCATCCAGCTGCAGAACAAGATCCGGCGCACGAACACCATCGCGCGCTGACGCACCCGGGGTTTCCGATGGCTGAACAAGACAACTGGATCGACGCCCTGCGGGCGGAACTGGGCGATGCCCTGGAAAGCCTGCACGAGGCGAACGACGAGATCACCGTCGATATCACGCCCGGGTCCTGGCGCGAGGCGGGCGAGAAGCTTCGTGATGCGCTGGGTTTCGAGATCCTGATCGACCTGTGCGGGGTGGATTACCTCGAATACGGCCAGGACGAGTGGGGTACCGATTCCGCCACCAATACGGGCTTCTCCCGGGGAGTCGAGGCTGCGACCTCGGGTCGCTTCACCTTCGATGACGCGCCGGAAGATTCCAACTGGGACGGGCCGCGCTTCACCGTGGTGGCCCACCTCCTGTCGGTGGCGCACAACCGCCGCGTCCGCATGCGGGCCTGGCTGGACGATGAGGAATTTCCCGAGATCGAGTCGCTGGTGGAGGTCTGGGCCTCGGCCAACTGGTTCGAGCGCGAGGCCTTCGATCTGTTCGGCATCCTGTTCTCCGGGCACCCGGACCTGCGCCGCATCCTCACCGACTACGGCTTTGTCGGCCACCCGTTCCGCAAGGACTTCCCGCTGATCGGCCACGTCGAGATGCGTTACGACGCCGAACAGGCGCGCGTGGTGTACCAGCCAGTGACCATCGAACCCCGCGTGCTGGTGCCCAAGGTGATCCGCGACGACCATCGCTATAGCGAGGGCGAGAAGCCGGGCGAAGGAGCCGAGAATGCCTGAGATTCGCAACTTCACCCTGAACTTCGGGCCGCAGCATCCGTCCGCCCACGGCGTGCTGCGTCTGGTGCTGGAGATGGACGGCGAGGTCGTGCAGCGCGCCGACCCGCATATCGGTCTGCTCCATCGCGGCACCGAGAAGCTCGCCGAGAGCAAGCCCTACAACCAGTCCATCGGCTATATGGACCGTCTCGACTACGTGTCGATGATGGCCAACGAGCACGGCTACGTGCTGGCGATGGAGAAGCTGCTGGGCATCGAGGCCCCACTGCGGGCGCAGTACATCCGGGTAATGTTCGACGAGATCACCCGCATCCTGAATCACCTGATGTGGCTGGGTGCGCATGCGCTGGATATCGGCGCGATGGCGGTGTTCCTGTATGCCTTCCGCGAGCGCGAGGACCTGATGGACTGCTACGAGGCGGTCTCGGGTGCGCGCATGCACGCGACCTATTACCGTCCGGGCGGCGTCGCGCGCGACCTGCCGGGCACGATGCCCAAGTATCAGCCGTCCTCCTGGAAATCCCAGGAAGTGGTGGATGACCTGAATAAAATCCGCCAGGGCTCGCTGCTGGACTTCATCGAGGCTTTCACCGAGCGCTTCCCCGGCTGCGTGGACGAATACGAGACCCTGCTGACCGACAACCGGATCTGGAAGCAGCGCACCGTGGGCATCGGCGTGGTCGATCCCGACCGTGCCAAGCAGCTGGGCTTTACCGGTCCGATGCTGCGCGGCTCCGGGATCGAGTGGGACCTGCGCAAGAAGCAGCCCTACGAGGTCTATGACCGCCTCGATTTCGATATCCCGGTGGGCGTCAACGGCGACTGCTACGACCGCTATCTGGTGCGCATCGAGGAGATGCGCCAGTCCAACCGCATCATCCGTCAGTGCGTGGACTGGCTGCGCCAGAACCCGGGCCCGGTGCTGCTGGAGGATCACAAGATCACCCCGCCGAAGCGCGAGGAGATGAAGGCCGACATGGAGGCCCTGATCCACCACTTCAAGCTGTTCACCGAGGGCATGTGCCTGCCGGAAGGCGAGGCCTACGCCGCGGTGGAGCATCCGAAGGGCGAGTTCGGGGTGTATCTGGTCTCCGATGGTTCCAACAAGCCCTATCGCCTGAAGGTTCGCCCGCCGGGCTTTGTGCACCTGTCCGCGCTGGACGAGATGGCGCGCGGCCACATGCTGGCCGATGTGGTCGCCATTATCGGGACCCAGGACATCGTATTCGGGGAGATCGACCGCTGATGGCTGCCGAACAGAAAACCGTCGCCTTCCACAAGCCCGCCGGCAAGAAGGTGGAGCTCAGCGACCACGAGCGCGAAGAGATCGACGCCTGGCTGGCGCGCTATCCCGAGGATCAGAAGCGCTCCGCGGTGCTGGGCGCCCTGCGCGCGGTACAGCACGAGGACGGCTATCTCTCCACCGCGAAGATGGACGCCGTGGCCGACTACCTGGGCCTGCCGGCGATCGCGGTCTACGAGGTGGGCTCGTTCTACTCGATGTACGAGCTGGAGCCGGTCGGCAAGCACACCATCATGGTGTGCAACAACATCTCCTGCATGCTGCGCGGCTCGGAACAGATCATCGAGCACCTGGAGAACCGGCTCGGCATCAAGCTCGGCGAGAGCACGCCGGATGGCAAGTTCTACCTGAAGATGGAAGAGGAGTGCCTGGCGGCCTGCTGCGGCGCCCCGATGATGCAGGTGGACCACAAGTACTACGAGAATCTCACGCCTGAAAAGGTCGACGAGATCCTCGACGGTCTGGAGAAGTAGCATGGCCAACCAGATCTGCTTTGCGACCCGCTACCTGGACGATCCGGCCTCGCTCGAGACCTACAAGAGCGTCGGCGGCTATCAGGCGCTGGAGAAGGTCTACAAGGGCAAGATGGCCCCCGAGGACGTGATCGAGGAGGTCAAGACCTCCAACCTGCGCGGCCGCGGCGGGGCGGGCTTCCCGACCGGGCTCAAGTGGTCGTTCATGCCGCGCAATACCCCCGGGCAGAAGTACATCGTGTGCAACTCGGACGAGTCCGAACCGGGCACCTGCAAGGACCGCGAGATCCTGATGTACAACCCGCATGCCCTGATCGAGGGCATGGCGATCGCCGGCTACGCGATTGGCGCGACCGTGGGCTACAACTACATGCGCGGCGAGTTCATGGACGAGGTGAACACGCGCTTCACCGCGGCGCTGAAAGAGGCCTACGAGGCCGGCTATCTGGGCAAGGACATCTTCGGGTCCGGGGTCGACTTCGATCTCCACCCGTCGCTGGGCGCGGGCGCCTACATCTGTGGCGAGGAGACGGCCCTGCTGGAGTCGCTGGAGGGCAAGAAGGGCCAGCCGCGCTTCAAGCCGCCGTTCCCGGCCAACTTCGGTCTGTACGGCAAGCCGACCACGATCAACAACACCGAGTCGCTGGCGTCCATCCCGTCCATCATTCGGAATGGTGGCCAGTGGTTCGCGGATCTCGGCGTGCCCAAGTCGGGTGGCGAGAAGCTGTTCTCCGTCTCCGGGCATGTGAACAAGCCGGGCAACTACGAGATCCCGCTGGGCACGCCGTTCAAGGATCTCCTCGAGATGGCCGGCGGGGTGCTGAACGGCCGCAAGCTGAAGGCGGTGATCCCGGGCGGCTCCTCGGTGCCGGTGGTCCCGGGCGACGTGATGCTGCAGGCCAACATGGACTTCGACTCCATCGCCCATGCCGGCTCCATGCTGGGTTCCGGCGCGGTGATCGTGATGGACGAGACCGCCGACATGGTCAAGGCCCTGCAGCGCATCTCGCGTTTCTACTTCTCCGAGTCCTGCGGCCAGTGCACGCCCTGCCGCGAGGGGACCGGCTGGCTCTACCGCATGCTGACCCGCATCGTGGAAGGCCAGGGCCGTCCCGAGGACCTGGAACGCCTGGACGACGTGGCGAGCAAGATCGAGGGGCACACCATCTGCGCCCTGGGTGACGCCGCGGCCATGCCAGTGCGCAGCTTCGTCAAGCACTTCCGCCACGAATTCGAATACTACATCCAGCACGGCCGGAGCCCGGTGGCAGACGCCGCCTGACGCTCTACCGCGCCATCGCATCAGGAATCGAGCATGAGTCAGGATCAGAAACAGGATCTGGTCAGCATCGAGATTGACGGCCGTACGGTGGAGGCGCCCAAGGGCGCCATGCTCATCGACGTCGCCGATGATGCCGATATCCGCATCCCGCGCTTCTGCTATCACAAGAAGTTGTCGGTGGCGGCCAACTGCCGCATGTGCCTGGTGGAGGTGGAGAAGGCGCCGAAGCCGCTGCCGGCCTGTGCGACGCCCGTGATGGACGGGATGAAGGTGTACACCCAGTCCCCGCTGGCGCTGCGCGCGCAGAAGGGGACCATGGAGTTCCTGCTGATCAACCACCCGCTGGATTGCCCGATCTGCGATCAGGGCGGCGAGTGCGAGCTACAGGACGTGGCCATGGGCTACGGCGAGAGCGTGTCCACCTACACCGAGGCCAAGCGCGTGGTGAAGGACAAGGACATCGGTCCGCTGATCGAGACCGAGATGACCCGCTGCATCCACTGCACCCGCTGTGTGCGCTTCGGCGAGGAGATCGCCGGGGTGCGCGAGCTGGGGGCGACCGGGCGCGGCGAGCACATGCGCATCGGCACCTACGTCGAGAAGACCGTCGCCCACGAGCTGTCGGGCAACGTGATCGACCTGTGCCCGGTGGGCGCGCTGACCGCCAAGCCGTCGCGCTATGGCGCGCGTGCCTGGGAATATGCCCAGGCCGCCACCATTGCCCCGCACGATGCCGTGGGCTCCAACCTGTTTTTGCATACCGATGACGGCCGCGCGATGCGCGTGGTCCCGCGGGAGAACGAGGCCGTCAACGAGACCTGGATCTCCGACCGCGACCGTTTCAGCTACACGGGCCTGTACGCCGAGGATCGCCTGACCCGTCCGCGCATCAAGGTCGATGGCCAGTGGCAGGAGGTCTCCTGGGAGACCGCGCTGAGCTATGCGGTCGAGGGCCTCAAAGAGGTCGCTCCGGAGCGCATCGGCGCCCTGTTGTCGCCTTCGCTCTCGCTGGAGGAGCACTATCTCGCGCAGAAGGTGCTGCGCGGCATGGGTGTGACCGATATCGATCACCGCGTGAACCAGCGCGATTTCCGCGACGAGGCCGCAGCGCCGCTGTTCCCCTATCTGGGTGCCGCGATCGGCGATCTGGAAAACGCCGATGGCGTCCTGCTGGTCGGCAGCAACCCGCGTCGCGAGCAGCCGCTGATTGCGCACCGCCTGCGCAAGGCCGCCTCGCGTGGTGCCCGGGTCAGCCTGATCAACGACATGCTGCTGGATCTGACCTATCCAGTGCAGGCCCAGCTGGTCGGTGACGCGCACGACCAGGTGCTGGCGCTGGCCGGGGTCGCCGGACAGATCGCCGCGGCCGGCAAGGCGCTGCCGAAGAAGCTGGAAAAGGTCGTCAAGGCGGCCGAGACCGACGACCCCGCCACGCGCGAGGCCTTCGAACGCGCCGCGCGGGCCCTGCTGGACGCGAAGCAGGGTCACGTCCTGCTCGGGGCTGCCGCGATGCAGGGGCCGGCCTTCTCCACGTTGCGGGCCCTGGCCGGCTGGATCGCCAAGCATACCGGGGCGAGCCTGGGCTACCTCCCGCAGGGCGCCAATGCCGGGGGCGCGTGGCTCGCGGGTGTACTGCCGCATCGCGGTCCGGCCGGCCGCGAGCTGGAGACTGCCGGCGCCGATGCCGCCGCGATGCTGGAACAGGGCCGCGACGCCTTCGTGATCGCCGGGCTCGAGCCGGGGCGTGACGGCGCCGACCCGGTGGCCTTCCGCGCGGCCCTGCAACAGGCCGGGCTGGTCGTCGCGCTGACCAGTTTCGCGAACGAGGACCTCGAGGCGGTCGCCGATGTTCTGCTGCCGATCGCCACCAGCTTCGAGCACTCCGGGACCTTCGTGAACGCCGAGGGTCGCTGGCAGAGCTTCCGCGCCGCCGCGCGCACGCCGGATGACGCGCGCCCCGGGTGGAAGGTGTGGCGTGTGCTGGGCAATCTGATGGAGCAGGCCGGCTTCGATTATCTCGACTCGCCTGCCGTGCGGGACGAGCTGAAGGGGCAGCTGGCCGATGCCAGCTTCGACACGGGCGTCAACCTGAACAAGGTGCATGTGGAGCTGCCCGAGGCCGGCAGCGGCGAGGGCCTTCTGCGCGTGCAGGCGGCCGCTCTCTACAGCGGCGATCCGCTGCTGCGCCGCGCCGAGCCGTTGCAGGCCAGCCCCGAGGGGCAACTGGCGGAGAGCGTGCTGGTGCACCCCGACTCCGCCGGCGGGCATGACCACGGCAGTCGCGTGCGGCTGCGTCAGGGCAAGGCCGAGACGGAACTGACCCTGTTGCTGGACGATTCGGTACCGCCGGGCCTGGCCGTGACCTTCGCGGGCTCCGCGGCGATGGGGGCCCTCGGCCTGCCGAACACCACGGTCGCGCTGGCGCGGGCCTGAGGGACTTAAGACATGTTCGACTGGATGATGAACCTCTTCTACAGCCTGCCAACCGTGATGCAGATCCTGATCGGCATTCAGTTGATCGTGATCCCGCTGATGCTGGCCGTGGCCTACACCACCTTTGCCGAGCGCAAGGTGATCGGCTACGCCCACGTGCGGGTGGGCCCGAACCGGGTCGGCCCGCGGGGCTGGCTGCAGCCGATCGCGGATGCGCTGAAGCTGCTGACCAAGGAGGTCATCCTCCCGACCAACGCCAACCGCTTTCTGTTCCTAAGCGCGCCGGTACTGACGATCGCCCCGGCCCTGGCCGCCTGGGCGGTGGTGCCGTTCTTCGAGGGCGGGGCGCTGGCGGATGTGAATGCCGGACTCCTGTACCTGCTGGCGCTGACCTCGCTGGGTGTGTACGGCATCATCATCGCCGGCTGGGCCTCGAACTCGAAATACGCGCTGCTGGGTTCGCTGCGTTCGGCCGCGCAGCTGGTGTCCTACGAGATCGCGATGGGCTTTGCCCTGGTCGGGGTGCTGATGGCCGCCGGTACCCTGAACGTGGGCGGGATTATCGAGGCGCAGTCGGGGAGCATGTACCACTGGTTCCTGCTCCCGCTGCTGCCGATGTTCTTCGTGTATTTCATCTCCGGGATCGCGGAGACCAACCGCGCCCCGTTCGACGTCGCGGAAGGCGAGTCCGAGATCGTCGCGGGTTTCCATGTGGAATACTCGGGCATGGCGTTCGCGGTGTTCTTCCTCGCGGAATATGCCAACATGATCCTGATCTCGGCGCTGACCGCGATCCTGTTCCTCGGCGGCTGGCTGTCGCCGTTCCAGGGGATCCTGCCGGCGGCCGCCTTCGATCTGCCGGTGATCGGTTCGTTGCTGGATCACGGGATCCACTGGTTCCTGTTCAAGACCGCGATCTTCCTGTTCGCCTTCCTGTGGTTCCGCGCCACCTTCCCGCGCTATCGCTATGACCAGATTATGCGCCTGGGCTGGAAGGTCCTGATCCCGGTGACCATCGTCTGGTTGTTCGTCGAGGGCGTGCTGGTCGCCTTCAACGTCGGCCCGTGGTTCGCGTGAGGAGTTCGAGATGAAAGCCGTGCGCCGTTTCTTCAAGAGTTTCCTGTTCTTCGAGCTGCTGCTGGGGCTGCGCCTGACCGGGCGCTACCTGCTGAGTCGCAAGTTCACCGTGCAGTACCCGGACGAGAAGACTCCGATGTCGCCGCGTTTCCGGGGCCTGCATGCCCTGCGCCGCTACCCCAATGGGGAAGAGCGCTGCATCGCCTGCAAGCTGTGCGAGGCGGTCTGCCCGGCGCTGGCGATCACCATCGATTCCGAGGAGCGCGCCGACGGCACGCGCCGCACCACGCGCTATGACATCGACCTGTTCAAGTGCATCTTCTGCGGCTTCTGCGAGGAGGCCTGCCCGGTGGATTCCATCGTCGAGACGCACATCTTCGAGTACCACTTCGAGAACCGGGGCGAGCAGATCATGACCAAGGACAAGCTCCTGGCCATTGGTGATCGCTTCGAAAAAGAGATCGCGCAGGCGCGCGCGGTCGATGCCCCCTACCGGTAACGCAGGGAACGCCTCATGACCTTCGAGCTCGTCCTTTTCTATCTGTTCGGCGCGATCCTGCTGGGCGGCGCGCTGGCCATGATCAGTGTGCGCAACCCGGTACATGCGGCGCTGTTCCTGGTGCTGTGTTTCGTGGCGGCCGCCGCCCTGTGGTTGCTGGCGGAGGCCGAGTTCCTCGGTATCGTGCTGGTGCTGGTGTACGTCGGCGCGGTGATGGTGCTGTTCCTGTTCGTGGTGATGATGCTGGACATCAACCTGGCCAAGCTGCGCGAGGGCTTCACCGAGTACCTGCCGGTGGGCATCGTGGTCGCGCTGGCCATGGCCACCGTGCTGGTGCTGGTGATCACCCGCTACATCACCATGGACGTCCCGGAACGCGCCGGGCCCGAGTACGCCAATACCGAGGCCCTGGGCGCGATCCTGTACACCGAATACGTGTATCCGTTCGAGATTGCCGCGGTGATCCTGCTGGTCGCGATCATCGCCGCGATCTCGCTGACCATGCGCAAGCGTCCGGACAACAAGTCCATCGATCCGGGCAAGCAGATGGCGGTCTCGCGCGAGGGTCGCGTGCGCATGGTCACCATGGCGTCGGAGAAGAAGAAGGCCCCGCGCCGGGGTGGGCAGGGGTCCGGGGCCGACGCGCCGGGCGGCAAGGACGAATCCAAGTAGGCAAACCGAGTGCAATCCCAATCGGGGATCCCGGCCGCGCGCGGCGGGACCCGGACACCGGGGGCGGACGCCGCCCCCGAAAGAACTCAGGGCTAGAACATGATTACGCTAGAGCACTACCTGGTGCTGGCCGCGCTTTTGTTTTCCATCAGCGTGGCCGGGATCTTCCTGAATCGGAAAAACGTGATCGTGCTGTTGATGTGCATCGAGCTGATGATGCTCGCGGTCAACATCAACTTCATCGCCTTCTCGTTCTTCCTGCAGGACCTCGCGGGCCAGGTGTTCGTGTTCTTCATCCTGACCGTCGCCGCGGCCGAGGCGGCCATCGGCCTCGCCATCCTGGTGTTGCTGTTCCGTAACCGCGGAACCATCAACGTCCAGGACATGGACGCAATGAAGGGATAACGGGCCATGGATACGATCTATCTGCTTATCGTTCTGGCGCCGCTGTTCGGCGCGATCGCCGCCGGACTTTTCGGCCGCCAGATCGGGCGTACCGGCGCGCACAGCGTCACCATCCTGGGGGTGGCGATCTCGTTCATCCTGTCCGTGGTGGTGTTCTGGGCCCACGTGTTCGGGGATGCCGGGGTCTACAACGAGACCGTCTACACCTGGATGGTCTCCGACGGCATCCAGTTCGAGGTCGGGTTCCTGGTCGACAACCTGACCGCGATGATGATGCTGGTGGTCACCTTCGTCTCGCTGATGGTGCACATCTACACCATCGGCTACATGCAGGACGACCCGGGTTACCAGCGCTTCTTCGCCTACATCTCGCTGTTCACCTTCTCCATGCTGATGCTGGTGATGGCGAACAACTTCATGCAGCTGTTCTTCGGCTGGGAGGCTGTGGGTCTGGTCTCCTACCTGCTGATCGGCTTCTGGTACAAGCGCCCGACCGCGATCTACGCCAACATGAAGGCGTTCATCGTGAACCGGGTGGGGGACTTCGGGTTCCTGATCGGGATCGCCGCCCTGGTGTTCTACGCCGGCAGCCTGAACTACACCGAGGTGTTTGCCGAAGCCGAGTCGATGCGGGATGCGACCATCACCATCTGGCCGGGCTGGACCTTCGGTCTGCTGGACCTGGCGCTGATCTTCCTGTTCATCGGTGCGATGGGTAAGTCCGCCCAGGTGCCACTGCACGTCTGGCTTCCGGACTCCATGGAGGGCCCGACCCCGATCTCCGCGCTGATCCACGCGGCGACCATGGTGACCGCGGGTATCTTCATGGTGGCGCGCATGTCGCCCCTGTACGAGTTCTCCGTTCCGGCGCTGTCGTTCATCCTGATCATCGGGGCGATCACCGCGTTCTTCATGGGCCTGATCGGGCTCGTGCAGAACGACATCAAGCGCGTGGTCGCGTATTCGACGCTGTCGCAGCTCGGCTACATGACCGTGGCGCTGGGGGCCTCGGCCTACGCCGCCGGGTTGTTCCACCTGATGACGCACGCCTTCTTCAAGGCGCTGCTGTTCCTGGCCGCGGGCTCGGTGATCATCGCGATGCACCACCTGCAGGACATGCGTGCGATGGGCGGGCTGCGCCGGCACATGCCGGTCACCTACGTGACCGCGCTGATCGGTTCGCTGGCGCTGATCGGGTTCCCGTTTTTCTCCGGCTTCTTCTCCAAGGACGCGATCATCGAGGCGGTCGGGTACTCGCAGATCCCGGGGGCGACGTTCGCCTACTGGCTGGTCCTGGCCGGGGTGTTCGTGACCGCGCTGTACACCTTCCGCATGTTCTTCATGGTGTTCCATGGCGAAGAGCGCTATGACCAGGCGCACAAGTACATGCCTGACCATGGCGATGACCACGACGACGAACATGGTGACGATCATCACCACGGACCGCTGCAGCCGAAGGAATCGCCGTGGGTGGTGACCGTTCCGCTGGTGCTGCTGGCGATCCCGTCGGTGGTGGCCGGCTACTTCATCGGCCCGATGCTGTTCGGCGACTTCTTCGCCGACAGCCTGTTCGTGCTGCCGGAGCAGGACGTGCTGGCGACCAAGGGCGAGACCTACACCGGGGTGATCGGCTTCGTCCTGCACGGCCTGATGCTGCCCGCGTTCTGGCTGGCGATGGCCGGCCTGGCGACGGCCTGGTACCTGTACATGAAGCGGCCCGAGCTGCCGGGCGTGATCGCCGAACGGCTGAAGCTGGGCGTGCGCATCCTCGAGGACAAGTATGGCTTCGACCGCTTCAATGACTGGTTCTTCGCGGGCGGGACTGTTCGCCTGGGCCGCGCGCTGTGGCGCTACGGGGACGCGCTGATCATCGACGGGCTGCTGGTCAACGGGACCGCGCGCTCGGTCGGCTGGATCGCCGCGCGCATTCGCCACATGCAGTCCGGCTTCCTCTACCACTATGCGTTCGTGATGATCATCGGCCTGCTGGTCCTGATGTTCGCCTACGTGATCTGAGCGGCTTCGACACCCATGCGCTCGAAGCCCATCGCTGTTTCAAGGAACGACCATGTTTGCTGACTGGCCTATCTTGAGTCTGTTGATCTGGCTGCCGATTCTCGGCGGCTTCCTGGTGCTTGCCGCCGGGCGCGACGCGCCCCATGTCGCGCGGCGGCTCGGGCTCGCGGTGGCCGTGGCGACCTTTGTGGCCAGTCTGCCGCTGTGGTTCGCGTTCGAGCGTGGCACCGCCGAGATGCAGTTCCAGGAGCTGGCCTCGTGGATTCCCGCGTTCAATGTGAACTACCACCTGGGTGTGGACGGGATCTCCATGCCGCTGATCCTGCTGACCACGCTGATCACCGTGGTGGTCGTGGTGGCGGCCTGGGAATCGGTGAAGGACCGCATCGCCTACTACATGGCCGCGATGCTGGTGATGGAAGGCCTGATGATCGGCATGTTTGCGGCGATGGACGCGGTGCTGTTCTACGTGTTCTTCGAGGCGATGCTGATCCCGATGTTCCTGGTGATCGGGATCTGGGGCGGGCCGCGGCGCGTCTATGCGACGCTGAAGTTCTTCCTCTACACCTTCCTCGGCTCGGTGTTCATGCTGGTCGCGCTGATCTGGATGTACATCCAGTCCGGCAGCTTCCTGATCCAGGACTTCCATGCCCTGCAAATCGGCATGACCGCGCAGATCCTGATCTTCCTCGCCTTCTTCATGGCGTTCGCGGTGAAGATCCCGATGTTCCCGGTACATACCTGGCTGCCGGATGCGCACGTGGAGGCGCCCACCGGCGGCTCGGTGATCCTGGCCGCGATCATGCTGAAGATCGGGGGCTACGGCTTCCTGCGCTTCTCGCTGCCGATTACCCCGGATGCCAGCGCGGTGCTGGATACGCTGATGATCGTGCTGTCGCTGATCGCGATCGTCTACATCGGGGTGGTCGCCCTGATCCAGAGCGACATGAAGAAGCTGATCGCCTATTCGTCGATCGCGCACATGGGTTTTGTGACCCTGGGCTTCTTCCTCGCCTTCTACATCTACTCCAACACCGGTGACTGGGAAGGGGCCTCGCTTGGTATTGCCGGCGGCATGGTGCAGATGATCTCGCACGGCTTCATCTCGGCGGCGATGTTCCTCGCGGTTGGCGTGCTGTACGACCGCCTGCACAGCCGGCAGATCGCCGACTACGGTGGCGTGGTGAACACCATGCCGTGGTTCGCCGCGTTCTTCGTGCTGTTCGCGATGGCCAACACCGGGTTGCCGGGCACCTCCGGCTTCGTCGGCGAGTTCATGGTCATCCTGGCCGCGTTCAAGGCGGACTTCTGGATCGCCTTCCTCGCCGCGACCACGCTGATCCTGGCCGCGGGCTACACCCTGTGGCTGGTCAAGCGCGTGATCTTCGGCGCGGTGGCCAATGACAACGTGGCCGGCCTGTCCGACATGAACCGCCGCGAGTTCTTCCTGATGGGCGTGCTGGCCTTCTTCACCCTGCTGCTGGGTGTGTGGCCGGCGCCGCTGCTGGATGTGATGAACGCGACCATCGACCACCTCGTGGCGCATATCGCGCAGTCGAAGCTCTGAAGGGACGCCTGACATGAATTTCGAGATCCCCAATTTCCTCCCCGCCGTGCCCGAGATGTTCGTGCTCGGGATGGCGTGCCTGATCCTGGTGATCGACGCGTTCCTGCCGGATTCGCGGCGCGATGTCACCTACGGCCTGGTGCAGGCGACGCTGGTCGCGGCGGCCGGCCTGACGCTGTGGCTGATGGGGCCGGAAACGGTCCTGACCTTCTCGGATACCTTCGTGAAGGACCCGATGGCCGACATCCTGAAGATCGCGGTGTACGTGACCAGCTTCCTGGTGTTCCTGTATGCCCGTCCGTACCTGATGGAGCGCGGTATCCACAAGGGCGAGTTCTACGTGCTGGGCCTGTTTGCGGTGCTCGGCATGATGATCATGATCTCCGGGCACAACCTGCTGACCCTGTACCTGGGTCTGGAACTGCTGTCGCTGTCGTCCTACGCGCTGGTCGCCTTCTGGCGCGACAACAGCCGGGCGACCGAGGCTGCGATGAAGTACTTCGTGCTGGGCGCGCTGGCCTCCGGCCTGCTGCTGTACGGCATGTCGATGATCTATGGCATGACCGGCTCGCTGGACATCGCCGTGATCGCCGCCGAGCTGGTGGCCGCGGACGACAGCCTGAACATCCCGCTGGTGTTCGGCCTGGTGTTCCTGGTGGTGGCCGTCGCCTTCAAGCTGGGGGCGGTGCCGTTCCATATGTGGGTGCCGGATGTCTACGACGGCGCCCCGACGGCGGTGACGCTGTTCATTGCCACCGCGCCGAAGATCGCCGCGTTCGCCTTCCTGATGCGCCTGCTGGTGGAGGGCATGGGCCCGATGCACGCGGACTGGCAGGGGATGCTGATCATCCTGGCCGTGCTGTCGCTGGCGGTGGGCAACGTGATCGCGATCGCGCAGACCAGCATCAAGCGCATGCTCGCCTACTCGACCATTGCCCATATCGGTTTCCTGTTCATGGGCATCCTGGCGGGGACCGACAGCGGCTACGCCTCGGCGATGTTCTACGTGATGGTCTACGCGATCACCGCGGCCGGTGGCTTCGGCATGATCGTGTTCCTGTCGCGCAAGGGGTATGAAGCCGACCAGATCGACGACTTCAAGGGCCTGGCCAAGCGTAACCCGTGGTTCGCCTTCATCATGCTGCTGCTGCTGTTCTCGATGGCCGGCGTGCCGCCGACCGTCGGGTTCTACGCCAAGCTGGCGGTGATCCAGGCGGCCGTGGGCGCGGACCTGGTGTGGCTGGCGATCGTCGCGGTGATCTTCTCCATCATTGGCGCCTTCTACTACCTCCGCGTGGTCAAGATGATGTTCTTCGATGACCCGCAGGAGGGCGCCGAGGAGCCGGTGCAGCCGTCCGGCGCGCTGGCCACCGCGCTCAGCATCAACGGGCTGGCGGTACTGCTGCTGGGAATTTTCCCGGGGCTTCTGCTGTCTCTCACCCACTACGCAATCATTGGGTAAGTCGTGACACAGTGGATTCCGTTCGAGGCCCTCGTCTGGGGGTTTGTGGTAGTCGCGTTCATCAGCGCGAACCTGCCGTGGCTGAGTGAACGCATCGCGTTGATGGTGCTGCCGAAAAATGGGACCAAGGGGCCCTGGACCCGGATCTTCGAGTGGTTCGGGCTCTATATCCTCGCCGGGCTGATCGGCAAGGGGCTGGAGTTCCAGGCAACCGGCGGCATCCATTCGCAGGGTTGGGAGTTCTATGTCATCACCCTGTCGCTGTTCGCGATGTTCGCGCTGCCGGGGTACATCTGGCGCTACGACCTGCGCCCGCATCTGCGTACCGGCGAGCGCCGCACCCGGTAAATAATCGCCGCCAGCCCTTGGGAAACACTGATTAATGTACACGTTCGCGTTGGCACCCCAGGTTTTCCGAGACAAGACGCGGTGCGCAGCGGGTAGTGGTTCTACCCGCAAGCGGCGCAACGCGGGATCGGGGAACCTGGGGTGCCAACCCCCGCAAGCCATTGAAAGCAGGGGCTCGGCCGCTTTTGCGCGGGAACGGCGTTGCGGCTCCCTTGTGCAGAATGACTGCACGGCAGTCACCGCGCCTTGTTCGCACGCAAAAGCGACTCGAGCGCGAACGTGTACATTAATCAGTGTTTCCCTTGCGGGCCAGGGCGGCGCTTTGGTATAGTTCTGCGTCTCGGATGCGGGGTGGAGCAGTCTGGCAGCTCGTCGGGCTCATAACCCGAAGGTCGCAGGTTCAAATCCTGCCCCCGCTACCAATTGTCAGAGAGGCCCCGTATGGGGCCTTTTTGTTAAGGATCGATGGTCCGGCCGCAACTGCTCGCGGCCGGGTTGGGTCCTTAAGGCCGCGCTCCCGCGCGCCTCGCAGCGGACGTTTCGCTGCAGCCATCGTTAGAGGTGTACGAGGGGCGTTCGGCGCCCTTTTTTTGTTTCCGGGTCCCGCCATCGGGACGGAGTCGATCGAGACGCCCTTGTCGCAGAAGGCTGAACAACTGAACACGCTGCTCACCCCGGTGGTCGAGGGGGAGGGAATGCAGCTTTGGGGGCTGGAGTATCACGCCGGTTCCAAGCCGCCCGTCGTGCGGATCTTTATCGACGGCGAGAACGGCGTCACCGTGGATGACTGCGCGCGGGTCAGCGAGCAGGTGGGCGCGGTACTGGAAGTCGAGCAGGTCCTGAAGGGCAACTACACCCTGGAAGTTTCCAGCCCGGGCGTTGAACGCCCCCTGTTCACCCCCGAGCAGTTCCGGCGCTACATCGGACACCCGGTGAAGGTGCGCCTGTCATGGCCGGAGCACGATCGCCGCAATTTCCGTGGCGTGCTGCTGTCGGTGGACGAACCCATGATCGAGGTGGAAGTGGACGGCATGGCCTACGAGCTGCCGCTGGCCGCGATCCACAACGCGCGCGTCCTGGAGCAGCTGTAACGCGGCTGCTGCGTGGGACGCTGCTACGCTTTTGTTGAATCGGCAGGTGACTGCCGAGTGCGGAGAGGCAAGACATGAACAAGGAGATCCTGCTGGTCGCCGATGCCGTGGCGAACGAGAAGGGAGTGGAGAAGGACATCATCTTCGACGCCCTGGAATCGGCCCTGGCGATGGCGACCCGCAAGTACCACGGCGGCAAGATGGACGTGCGTGTAAGCATCGACCGCGAGGAGGGCGACTACGAGGCCTTTCGCCGCTGGACCGTGGTGGACGACGAGGACCCGGAGTTCGAGTCCCCGGAGTACCAGATCCTGCTGTCCTATGCCCAGCAGAAGAACCCCGATGCGCAGGTTGGCGACGTGATCGAGGAGCCGGTCGAGGCCGTCGACTTCGGGCGTATCGCCGCCCAGACCGCCAAGCAGGTCATCGTGCAGAAGGTGCGCGAGGCCGAACGCGCCAAGGTGGTCGAGGAGTACCAGGATCGCGTAGGCACGCTGGTCATGGGTATCGTCAAGCGCACCGATCGCAACGGGACCTACGTGGATCTTGGCAGCAACGCCGAGGCGCTGATCCCGCGCGAGCACATGATCCCGCGCGAGACGGTGCGCACCAATGACCGGCTGCGCGGCTTCCTCAAGGAGATCCGTCCCGAGGCGCGCGGCCCGCAGCTGATCCTCAGCCGTACCGCGCCGGAGTTCCTGATCGAGCTGTTCAAGCTCGAGGTGCCGGAGGTCGGGCAGAACATCATCGACATCATGGGCGCGGCGCGCGATCCGGGTATGCGCGCGAAGATCGCGGTGCGCTCGAACGATCCGCGCCTGGATCCGGTCGGGGCCTGTGTCGGCATGCGCGGCTCGCGTGTGCAGTCGGTCTCCAATGAACTGGCGGGCGAGCGCATCGACATCATCGTCTGGGACGAGAACCCGGCCCAGTTCGTGATCAATGCGATGTCGCCGGCCGAGGTCCTGTCGATCGTGGTCGACGAGGACAAGCAGTCGATGGACATCGCGGTCGAGGAGGACAAGCTGTCGCTCGCGATCGGTCGCGGCGGACAGAACATCCGCCTGGCCTCCCAGCTTACCGGCTGGGAGCTGAACGTGATGACCGAGGAACAGGCGGCCGAGAAGAGCGAGGCCGAGGCACAACAGCTGGTCACCTTCTTCATGGAGGCCCTGGATGTCGACGAGGAAGTCGCCGGCATTCTGGTCCAGGAAGGCTTTACCACCCTGGACGAGGTGGCCTACGTAGACGAGGCCGAGCTGCTCGCGATCGAGGAATTCGACGAGGACATGGTCGAGGAGCTGCGCAACCGCGCGAGCGATGCGCTTCTGACCAAGGCCATTGCGGCCGAGGAAGGCCGTGAGGGCTATCAGCCCGCCGAGGATCTCCTGAACATGGAGGGCATGACCGCGGCGCTGGCGAACAAGCTGGCGTCACATGGCGTGTGCACCATGGAGGACCTGGCGGAGCAGGCATCCGACGATGTGGTCGAGATGACCGGTCTGGATACGGAAGAGGCGTCGGCGCTGATCATGACCGCGCGCGCCCCGTGGTTCGAGACCGGGGATTAAGCCCCGGTCGCCGTTATCGCGAACCCGTATCCGGGCTGTCGGCAGGCCTGAAAAGAATCTGGAATGGAGGTAGGCGCCATGGCGCAAATGACAGTGCAGCAATTCGCGGAATCGGTGGGGACACCGGTTGACCGCCTCATGGTTCAGCTCAAGGAGGCGGGCGTCGAGGTCGATGGTCCCGAGGCGGCGATCACCGATGCCGAAAAGCGCAAGCTGCTCGATCACCTCCGCCAGTCGCACGGCGAAGGCGGCGAGTCGGGGCGCGTGACCCTGAAACGCCGCACCCAGGCGCAGACCCTCAAGGTCAGCTCCGGTCAGGGCCGCTCCAAGACGGTCAACGTCGAGGTGCGCAAGAAGCGCACGCTGAAGCGCAAGCCCGCCGAGGCGCAGCCCGAGGCGCCGGTAGAAGAGGCCCCGGCGGTCGAGGAACAGGCCCCGGCGCCGGAGGCCCCCGAAGAGACCCGCGCCGCGGCCCCGGTGGAGGAGCCGGTCGCCGAGTCGCCGGTCGAGGAGACCCCGGCGGCCGAGGAGCTCCCGGTCGAGGAGCCCGATGCGCCCGCCGAGCCGGAGCCCGAACCCGTAGAGGAGGCGCCCGCCGAGGAGGCCGCGCCGGAACCGGAGCCGGAGCCGGCCAAGCCGAAACGTCCGCTGAGCCGCACCGAGCAGCTGGCCCTGCAGGTCGAGGCCGAGCGCGAGGCCCAGCGCAAGGCGTCCGAGGCGCGCAAGCAAGAGGCGGCTGAACGCGAGGAACGCCAGAAGCGCCGGCAGAAGGAACTGGAGGCCCAGGAGGCCAAGCGCGAGAAGGAAGAACAGGCCCGTCTGGAACGCGAGGCGGCGGCCAGGGCGGCCGCGCCCGCGGCGCCGGAAGGCGATGCGAAGTCCAGCAAGGGTGCCCGCAAGGGTGGGCGCAAGGACGATCGCAAGGAGTTGCATGTGGCCGGCGATCGTCGCGGGCGCCGCAAGAAGGGCGAGAGCCGCAAGGCCCAGTCCGCGGCCGCCCAGGCGGTGACCAGCAAGCATGGCTTTGCCAAGCCGACCGCGCCGGTGGTGCGGGATGTCGAGGTGCCGGAGACCATTACCGTGGCGGACCTGGCGCAGGCGATGGCGATCAAGGCGCCGCAGCTGATCAAGGCGCTGATGGGCATGGGTGTGATGGCCACCATCAACCAGTCCATTGACCAGGACACCGCGATGCTGGTGGTCGAGGAGATGGGGCACAACCCCATCGCGGCCAAGGAGACCTCGGTCGAGGACGAGATCGATACCGGTCTGGAGCAGACCGCCGAGGCCAAGCCGCGCCCGCCGGTGGTCACCGTGATGGGTCACGTGGACCACGGCAAGACCTCGCTGCTGGACTACATCCGCAAGGAGAAGGTCGCCTCCGGCGAAGCCGGTGGTATTACCCAGCACATCGGCGCCTACCATGTGAAGAACAACCACGACGGCGTGACCTTCCTGGATACGCCCGGCCATGCCGCGTTTACCGCGATGCGGGCCCGGGGCGCGCAGTCCACGGATATCGTGATCCTGGTGGTGGCGGCGGATGACGGCGTGATGCCGCAGACCATAGAGGCTATCCAGCATGCGAAGGCGGCGGGTGTGCCCGTTGTGGTCGCGGTCAACAAGGTCGACAAGCCGGAGGCCGAACCGGAGCGGGTCATGAACGAGCTGGCCCAGCACGAGGTGATCCCGGAGGCCTGGGGCGGCGATACGCAGTTCATTCAAGTCTCTGCCCATACCGGACAGGGGATCGACGAACTGCTGGAGGCCCTGGGCCTGCAGGCCGAGGTGATGGAACTGAAGGCCCCGGACGAGGGCCCGGCGCGTGGCGTGGTCATCGAATCGCGCCTGGAGAAGGGCCGCGGCCCGGTGGCCACCATCCTGGTCCAGTCCGGCAAGCTCAAGCACGGCGACATCCTGCTCTCGGGCAAGGAGTACGGCCGTGTGCGGGCGATGTTCGACGATACCGGCACGGCGGTGAAGGAAGTCGGTCCGTCCATGCCCGTGGAGGTCCTCGGCCTGTCCGGTGTGCCGGAGGCGGGTGACGAGGTCCTGGTGGTCGCGGACGACAAGACTGCCCGTGAGGTGGCTGAACATCGCGACACCAAGCAGCGCGAGCGCAAGCTGGCCGCGCAGCAGGCGGCCAAGCTGGAGAACATCTTCAACCAGATGCAGGAAGGCGAGATCGCCACCGTGAACATCCTGATCAAGGCGGATGTGCAGGGCTCGGCCGAGGCGCTGCGCGAATCGCTGGTCAAGCTGTCCACCGACGAGGTGCGCGTGAAGGTGGTCTCCGCCGGGGTTGGCGGGATCTCCGAGTCCGACCTGAACCTGGCGATGGCCTCCGAGGCGATCGTGATTGCGTTCAACGTGCGTGCCGATGCGGGCGCCAAGCGCCTGGCCGCGGAGAACGACATCGACGTGCGCTACTACTCGGTGATCTACGAGGCGATCGACGACGTGAAGCAGGCGCTGTCCGGCCTGCTGTCGGCCGAGATCCGCGAAGAGGTGATCGGTCTGGCCGAGGTCCGCGATGTGTTCAAGGCCTCCGGCTTCGGCCAGGTCGCTGGCTGTCTCGTGGTCGAGGGCTCGGTCAAGCGTGGCAACCCGATCCGCGTGCTGCGCGATAACGTGGTGGTCTACGAGGGCGAGCTGGAAAGCCTGCGTCGCTTCAAGGACGACGTGAACGAGGTCAAGGCCGGCACCGAGTGCGGGATCGCGGTGAAGAACTACAACGACGTGAAGGCGGGCGACCAGATCGAGGTCTTCCAGCGCGTCGAGGTGGCACGGACCCTCTGATGCCCGGAAACCGCGACTTTCATCGCTCGGACCGGGTCGGCGAGCAGATTCAGCGCGAGCTGGCCGAGCTCATCCGCATGGAGGTCAAGGATCCGCGCGTTGGCATGATCACCCTGGCGGGGGTCGAGGTATCCCGCGACCTGGCTCATGCCCGGGTGTATTTCACCCAGCTGGGCGGAGCCGAGAAGGGCGCGGAGGCGCAGCAGGGGCTGAACAATGCCGCCGGGTTCCTGCGCCGGGCTCTGGGGCAGCGCATGCGCCTGCGCTCGGTGCCGCAACTGCGCTTCACCTACGACGACACCCCGGAGCGCGGGGCGCACCTGTCGTCGCTGATCGACCAGGCACTGGCCGAGGATCGTGCGCACCACGCGGACGATCCCGATGCCGGGGACGGTAGCGGCGAGTCCTCACAGGGGGATGCCGAGGACGCCCGTGACCCGGGCGAAGGGCCGGAACGCGGGGCCTGAGCCCCGGCGTTTCCGGTCGGGCGATCCATCCATGGCGGGCAAGCGGCGCGAGGTCGACGGCATCCTGTTGCTGGACAAGCCTCGGGGGCGCAGTTCCAACCAGGCGCTGGGTCGCGTCAAGTATCTGCTGCAGGCGAAGAAGGCCGGTCACACCGGGGCACTGGACCCGCGGGCGACCGGCCTTCTGCCGTTGTGCTTCGGTCAGGCGACCAAGGTCTCCGGCTGGCTGCTGGATGCGGACAAGCGCTACATCGCCGAGGCACAGCTGGGAGTGGAGACCGACAGCGCCGACCTCGATGGCGAGGTGATCCGCGAGTCCCGGGTGCCGGCGATTGATTCGACCACCCTGCGCGAGCTGGAGCAGCGTTTCAGCGGCGATCAGGCCCAGGTCCCGCCGATGGTCTCGGCGCTCAAGCACCAGGGCCAGCGGCTGTACGAGCTGGCGCGGCGCGGGGTGGAGGTCGAGCGGCCGCCGCGCCCGGTCCGTATACATTCCCTGCGTATCGAGCAGACCGCCCCGGACCGGCTGCGCCTGGAGGTGCACTGCTCCAAGGGCACGTACATCCGGTCGCTGGTCGCCGATATCGGGCATGCGCTGGGGTGCGGTGCGGCGGTGGATACCCTGCACCGGGTCGGGCATGGCCATTTCGATGCCGAGTCCATGGTGTCGCTGGAGACGGTCGAGGCCGCGTTCGAGGCCGGCGGGGCCGCGGCCATCGAAGCCCTGCTGCAACCCGCCGAGGCGGCGCTCGCGCACTGGCCGGCGGTCACCCTGGATGCGGCCGCCAGTGCCGCCATGCGCCATGGCAATCCCGCGGCGGCGACGGCGGTGATCGCCGAGGCCCCGGGCGCGTCCGATGCCCCGCGCGAATCCGAAACCGGCTGGGCCCTGGTCCGGGTGTTCGATGCCGCAGGGGCCTTCCTGGCGGTGGGGGTGCGCGACGACGCGGGGCAGGTGCGGGCGCGGCGGCTGTTCGTTCCCGCGGCCTGACGGCGGCCCGGCAAGCGGGTGGTTGTATTCTGTTCATGCCGGCGTGGGCCGTGGTACCATTGCGCGCCTATCGCCAGCGCCACTGGTCGATTAACGGTCAAGTAATCTCAGGAGTCAGGTTTTCATGTCGCTCACTACCGAAGAAAAATCGGCCATCGTCGAGAAGCACAAGCGCGATGCCAACGACACCGGTTCGCCGGAGGTCCAGGTCGCGCTGCTGACGGCCCGCATCCAGCATCTGATGGGGCACTTCGACAAGCACAAGCAGGATCATCACTCGCGCCGCGGCCTGCTGAAGATGGTCAGCCAGCGTCGCAAGCTGCTGACCTACCTCAAGCGCCACGACCAGGACCGCTATCAGGCCCTGGTTCAGGAGCTTGGGCTGCGCCGCTAAGGCCGGCACGACAGGCCCGCGCCACTGGTGCGGGCCTGTTCGCTTTCGGGGCCGCGCAATGGCCCGCGAAGGCCAGAATTCAGGCATCAACGTTGGATGAACACGGGAAACGGGAAATAACGTGGCATACAAGAAGTCGTTCCAGTACGGAAACCATACGGTCACCTTCGAAACCGGTGACATCGCTCGCCAGGCCAGTGGCGCCGTCCTCGTCAACATGGCCGAGACCGTGGTCCTGGTCACCGTGGTCGCCCGCAAGGAGGCCGATGCGGGACGCGACTTCTTTCCCCTGACCGTGAACTACCAGGAACGCACCTACGCCGCGGGCAAGATCCCCGGCGGGTTCTTCAAGCGCGAAGGGCGTCCGAGCGAGAAGGAGACCCTGACCTCGCGCCTGATCGATCGCCCGATCCGCCCGCTGTTCCCGGAAGGCTTCAAGAACGAGACCCAGGTGGTCGCGACGGTGATGTCGATCAACCCCGAGGTGGATCCCGACATCCCCGCGATGCTCGGCACGTCCGCGGCGCTGGCGCTGTCCGGGGTCCCGTTCGCGGGTCCGATCGGGGCCGCGCGGGTTGGCTACCGCGCCGGCGAGTACCTGCTGAACCCGACCTACAGCGCGCTGGAGGAGTCCGACCTCGATCTGGTCGTGGCCGGCACCGAGAATGCCGTGCTGATGGTCGAATCCGAGGCCAACCAACTCTCCGAAGAGGCGATGCTGGGGGCAGTCATGTTCGGCCACGAGCAGATGCAGGCCGCGATCCAGGCGATCCGCGAGCTGGCGGCCGAGGCCGGCAAGCCGGCCTGGGAGTGGGAGGCCCCGGCCACCAGCGATTCGCTGGAGGATCAGGTGAAGGCCGTAGTGGGCGATGCCCTGGTCGAGGCCTACCAGATTGCCGAGAAACAGGCGCGTACCCAGCGCATCGGCGAGCTGCGTACCCAGGCCGTCGAGGCCCTGGCGAGCGACGCCGAGGCCGGCCCGTCGGCGGATGCCATCAAGACCGCCTTCCACGATCTCGAGTACCGTCTGGTGCGCGATCGCATCCTCGACGGCAATCCGCGCATCGACGGCCGCGACAACAAGACGGTCCGCCCGATCCGCATCGACACCGGCGTGCTGCCACGTGCCCACGGCTCCGCGGTGTTCACGCGCGGCGAGACCCAGGCCATGGTAGTCGCGACGCTGGGGACCGACCGTGACGCCCAGGTGATCGACGCGATCGAGGGCGAGCGCCGCGACCGCTTCATGCTGCACTACAACTTCCCGCCCTACTGCACCGGCGAGACCGGATTCGTGGGCTCGCCCAAGCGCCGCGAGATCGGGCACGGGCGTCTGGCCAAGCGCGGCGTCGCAGCGGCCATGCCGAACGACGAGGACTTCCCGTACGTGGTCCGCGTGGTCTCCGAGATCACCGAATCCAACGGCTCCAGCTCCATGGCCTCGGTGTGCGGTACGTCGCTCGCGTTGATGGATGCCGGGGTGCCGCTGAAGGCGCCGGTCGCGGGGATCGCGATGGGCCTCATCAAGGAAGGGGACCGCTTTGCGGTGCTGTCCGACATCCTCGGAGACGAGGACCACCTGGGCGACATGGACTTCAAGGTCGCCGGGACGTCGGACGGCGTCACCGCCCTGCAGATGGATATCAAGATCGACGGCATTACCCGCGAGATCATGGAGCAGGCGCTGGCGCAGGCGCGCGAGGGCCGCATGCACATCCTCGGCTGCATGAACGAGGTGCTGCCGCGTCATCGCGACGAGATGTCCTCCCACGCGCCGCGCTTCATCACCATGAAGATCAACCCGGACAAGATCCGCGATGTGATCGGCAAGGGCGGGGCCACCATCCGGGCCCTGACCGAGGAGACCGGCGCGAGCATCGACATCCAGGACGACGGGACGGTCAAGGTTGCCTCCACCGACCAGGCGGCGGGTCTCGAGGCCAAGCGCCGCATCGAGGAGCTGACCGCGGATATCGAGGTGGGCCGGCAGTACACCGGCAAGGTCGCCAAGATCATGGATTTCGGTGCGTTCGTCTCCATCCTGCCGGGGCGCGACGGCCTGGTGCACATCTCGCAGATCTCCGACGAGCGAGTCGAGAACGTGGGCGATTTCCTCGCCGAGGGGGATTCCGTGACGGTTCGCGTACTCGAGGTGGACAAGCAGGGGCGCATTCGTCTGAGCATGAAGGCAGTCGAACCCGAGTCCTGATCGGGCTCGTTTCGTTCACGGGCACCGGGTTGCGGTGCCCGGCCATTCAGATTCGGGACGCTTCGGCATGGATCTCGTCAGCATTCGCAAGAGCTACCGGCGCTACGCCCGTCATTACGACGCGACGTTCGGGCGGGTGTTCGCGACCGGGCGCGCAAGTGCGCAGGAAACCCTGGCGCCGCTCTCCGGCAAGCGCATCCTCGAGGTCGGGGTGGGTACGGGCATCTCGCTGCCGGACTACCCGGACGACTGCGAGGTCGTCGGGATCGATGTCTCCCGGGAGATGCTGGAGGTCGCACGGGGCCGCCTGAACGGGGGGCTCCCGGCCGTATCCGGGCTTTGCGAAATGGACGCGGAGCAACTCGGCTTTGCCGACAACAGCTTCGATGCGGTGGTGGCGATGTACGTGGCCACGGTGGTGCCGAACCCCGACGCCCTGTTCGCCGAGATGTGGCGGGTCTGTCGCCCCGGCGGTCGCCTGCTGGTGGTGAATCACTTCGCCTCGCAGCAATGGCTGTTGCGCGGCTTCGAGCGCTGCCTGCGCCCGCTGTCCAAGGCCGTCGGATTTCGCCCCGATATGGAGTTCGAGGACTTTGTCCGCGTCACCGGGCAGGAACCCTGCATGGTCGCCCCGGCCAGCCTGTTCGGCTACTGGAAACAGGTCGAATTTCGCAAGCCTGCCTGAGCGGCGCCGCTCGCCGGGCTCCGCTACAAGCACTGCCTTGGAATGCCCCGCAGGGGCCGCCCCGGGAGATCGCCACGTCGCTACGCTCCTCGCGATGACGGGGTGCGTGATGATTCCGGGGTGTGTCAGAGGCGTGTGAAGAGCGGCAGCTCGTGGCGGCGCGCATTGGCCGCGATGAACCGGCCTCTCCCGTCCTGTTCGCGGTCCAGGCGCGCCTGCTCGGTGGAAGCCTCGCCGACGATCGTGGCCAGGAAGACCTCCAGTTCGCCCCCGTCCACCCGCAGGCGCCCAAACGGTGACCCGTCCGCGGCGGCGTGCCAGAACAGCCGCGGCTGCCAGTTGCAGCCCTGGATCTTCGGGTGCTGGAAGAGCGCGATCAGGCGGTGTTCGAGTGCGTCGGGCATGGGAACCTCGGTCGGGCTGTAGCGGACGAAAGCCTCAGAGAGACGTCTGAGTGGCCCTGGCCGTCGCGCCAGTGGTCGGAAAAGGCGTTACTGTAGAGGAACCCGCCCACCGCGTCAGAGGATCCGACGAATGGCCATCGACTGGAAGCGCTATGACCCCGCCCCATTCTATGACGAACTGATCAATAAGCCCGGCAAGCCGCGCGGGCCGGGCAAGGCGCTGGCGGAATACCTGGCCTCGCTGGACGAGGGCGAGATCCACAGCCGCAAGCAGGCCGCGGACAGCGCGATCCTCGAGATGGGGATCAGCTTTACCGTGTATACCGAGGGCGAGAATATCGACCGCGCCTGGCCGTTCGACATCATCCCCCGGGTGATCGCGCGCAAGGAGTGGGACCAGGTGTCCGCCGGCCTGGAGCAGCGCCTGAACGCGCTGAATCTCTTTATCGATGACATCTACAACGAGCAGCGCATTTTTCAGGACAAGGTGATCCCGCGCTACGTTCTGAACCAGTCGAAGAATTTCCGCGAGCAGTGCATCGGCATCAAGCCGCCGCAGGGCGTCTGGGCGCATATCTGCGGTACCGACCTGGTGCGCGACGGATCGGGGCAGTTCTACGTGCTGGAGGACAACCTGCGCGTACCCTCCGGGGTCTCCTACATGCTGGAGAACCGTCAGGTCACCAAGCGCGTGTTCCCGGAGATGTTCGAGAGCTCCAGCATCCTGCCGGTGGATGAATACCCGACTCAGCTGTTCGATATGCTGGCGTCGATCTCGCCGCGCCCGCAGGACTATCCCGAGATCGCGGTGCTGACGCCCGGCATCTACAATTCCGCGTACTTCGAGCACTCCTTCCTGGCCCAGCGCATGGGCGCCGAGCTCGTGGAGGGCGCGGACCTGGTCGTCGGGGACGACGACTGCGTCTACATGCGCACCATCGACGGTCTTGAGCGCGTGGACGTGATCTACCGCCGCATCGACGACGAATTCCTCGACCCGGAGGTGTTCAACCCCGATTCGATGCTGGGCGTGCCCGGACTGATGCGCGCCTGGCGCAAGGGTAACGTGGGCCTGGCCAACGCCCCCGGTGCCGGCGTGGCCGACGACAAGGTGATGTATGCCTATGTGCCGGACATCATCCGCTACTACCTGGACCAGGAACCGATCATCCCCAACGTGCCGACCTATCTCTGCGTCAACGAGAAGGATCGCACCTATGTGCTGGATCACCTCGACGAACTGGTGGTGAAGCCGGCCAACGAGTCCGGCGGCTACGGCATGCTGGTGGGCCCGCACGCGACCAAGAAGCAGCGGGCCGAGTTTGCCCAGCTGATCAAGAAGGACCCGCGCAACTATATCGCCCAGCCGACGCTGGATCTTTCCGTCGCCCCGACCCTGTGCGGCGACGAGATCGAGCCGCGCCATCTGGACCTGCGCCCGTTCATCCTCCAGGGGGTGCGCACCGACGTGACCGCCGGCGGGCTGACGCGCGTGGCCATGCGCAAGGGCTCGCTGGTGGTGAACTCCTCGCAGGGCGGGGGCAGCAAGGACACCTGGATCGTGGACGAGGAGAACTGAGATGCTCTCGAGAGTCGCCGAACGCGTTTACTGGATGGCACGCTATGTCGAGCGCGCCGAGAATACGGCACGCATGGTCACGGCCTTCAATCTGCTGGCGCTGGACATGCCGAAATCGGTGCAGGTGTCGTGGAAGGGCCTGGTCGAGGTCACCGGCAACGAGGACCTGTTCGATAACCACTATCAGCGGGACGATGAACGCAATTGCGTGAAATTCCTGCTGGCGGATGCCGACAACCCGAGTTCGGTGCTCAACTCCCTGCGGGCGGCGCGCGAGAATGTGCGTACCACCCGCGACCTGGTTCCCTCCGAGGCCTGGGAGGTGATGAACGAGCTGTACCTGTTCGCCCGTGACCATATCGATCAGGGCATCGGCAAGCGCGGCCGGTTCGAGTTTCTCTCCGAGGTGGTTCAGCGCTGCCAGACCCTGACAGGGCTGCTGGCCGGCACCATGAGTCATGATGCGGCCTATGACTTCATCCGCCTGGGGCGCAATCTGGAGCGCGCCGACATGTCCACCCGGCATGTCGACGTGGGCGCCCTCAAACTCCTGAAAAAGGACGGCGAGGATCCCGAGCCCTACGAGGGGCTGCTATGGACCAGCATCCTGCGTTCGGGGAGTGGCTTTCAGATGTACCGCCAGCATGTGAAGCGGCGGATCAACGGTGTGGACGTGGTGCGGTTCCTGCTGCAGGACACCGCCTTCCCGCGTTCGGTGACCCACGCCCTGACTCAGGTGCAGGATGCGCTGGAGAAGCTGCCGCGCAACGAACTGCCGCTGCGCCTGGTGATCCAGGCGCGCCGCCACGCCTCCAGTGCGCATGTGGAAGAGCTGATCGCGGAAGACGGCCTGCATGCCTTCATGGATGTGCTGCAGCGGGATATCGGGGACATCCACGGTGCGAACGTGGAGACCTGGTTCCGGATCGCGCCGGCGCAAACCCAGACGCAGGCGGCATAGGGAGGTAGTCGATGGATCGCGGGTGAAGCTGCGATCCGTTCAGCGGCGGGACTTTTTCGCTTTGCTCGAAGCGGGCGTTGCGGCCTTGCCGGAGCCGCGGCTGACGCGGGTCCCGCGCTGCTTGCGCGCGTGGGCGGACTCCCAGTCGAAGCGCGGCAGGTCGGTGAAGGCCTTCTTGATGTTGGTGTCCCAGGCCTGGGTGAGCGAGCGCAGGTAGGCGTCGTCGGTCTCCAGGCACAGGTAATGGTCGAAGGTCAGGGTGCCGCGCTCGTAGACCATCACCTCGATCGGGGGCCCCACAGTCAGGTTCGAACGAATGGTCGAGTCGATGGAGACCAGCGCGCAGCGCGCGGCATCCCCCAGCGGGGTGGCCGGTTCGATGATGCGGTCCAGGATCGGCTTGCCGTACTTGCTCTCGCCGATCTGCAAAAAGCGCGTCTGCTGCGAGGTGGTGATGTAATTGCCCTGCGGGTAGACCATGAAGATCGCCGGGGCATCGTCGCCGATCTGGCCGCCGATGATCAGGGTGGCCTCGGCCTTGATACCGGAGCGGGACAGGGCCTCGGAATGCTTCTCCGCCTCTTCGCGGTTGAGCCGGCCGAGGTATTCGGCGGCATCCGACATGCGCTCCACCGTCGCCAGGCTTTCCTCGGCGCCTTCCTCCATGTCGCGCTTGAGCTGCTGCACCACCGACTGCGTGGTGGCCAGGTTGCCGGCCGCGAGGACCACGAATACCCGCTGCCCCTCGATCTCGAAGGTGTGCATCTTGCTGTAGGTGCTCACCTGGTCCACGCCCGCATTGGTGCGGGAGTCGGAGGCGAAGACGAGGCCGTCGTCCAGGTCGATGGCGACACAGTAGGTCATGGGGGCGCGGGTTTCCGGGCAAGGCAGTGACGGCATACTAGGGCTGGGGTCGGGGGGCGTCAACGCAGTGTCGCGTTGAGTGCCGTCGGCGGATGCACCGAACCGGTGCCCCCGCCGCGTGGTCTGCAGGCCTACTGAATGCGTGTTCTTGCGAGGAGATGCCGATGTTTCGTTCCGGCCTGTGGCTGTTGCTGACCATGCTGTTCCTGCCCACGTTGGCGAGTGCCGATGCGCTCGAGCCCGATGCCCTGATCGAGCGCATGCAGGCGGGCGGGCTGGTGATCTACTGGCGCCACGCCGCGACCGATCACAGCCGCCGCGATCAGGACCTGACCGACATGAGCCGCTGCGAACTGCAGCGCAATCTGGACGACCGCGGACGCGAGCAGGCGCGCCGGGTCGGCGCCGGCTTCGAACGTCACGCGATCCCGGTCGAGCGCATTTTGAGCTCGGCGTTCTGCCGCAATATCGACAGCGCCCGGATCGCCTTCGGCGAGGGCTCCTGGGAGGTTCGGGACGACCTGTTCAACGTGCCGCCGGTGCGCGACCGTCAGCGACAGCAGGCGCTGGTGACGGCCCTGCGGGACTATCTCGTGACGCCGCCGGAGGATGGCGACAGCAACGTGGTGATCGTGGGGCACAACATCAACCTCCAGCGCGCGGCGCGGGTGCGCATCGACGAAGGCGAGATCGCGGTGTTCGAGCCGGGCGGGGATGCGCCCCGCGTGCTCGGCATACTGACCCCGGAGGATTTCGACTAAGCGACCCCGGCCCGCCCTGGCGGGCCGGGGTCGCGTGGCCGGGCAGAATGACGCCGGAGCGTCTACGCAAAGGGGAGGGCGGAAAGATCGGGGGTGATGTGGTGAGGAACGGGATGGTGGGTGGAGTACTGGCCCTGATGCTGGCGATGGTGGCCCCGGCCGGCGCCGAGCCGCTGGCACCGAAGGCCCTGATCGAGCGCCTGCAGGCGGGCGGGCTGGTGATCTACTGGCGGCATGCGGCCACGGATCGGTCGCACGACGACTATGACCTCTCCGACATGACGGACTGCGAAGGGCAGCGCAACCTGAGCACCCGCGGGCGGGAACAGGCGCGGCAGGTGGGCAAGGGCTTCGAGCGGCACGCCATACCGGTCGAGCAGGTGCTGACCAGCGAGTTCTGCCGTAACTGGGAGACCGCGCACTACGGGTTCGGCGAGTACGAGATCCGGACCGAACTCTACAATCTGCCGATTATTCAGGATGCTGCGCGCCGCGAGGAGCTGATCGAAGGGCTGCGGCGGCACCTGAACACGCCGCCCGAAGCCCCGGGGAAGAACATTTTGATCGTGGGCCATGACCTGAACCTGCGCCACGCCGCGGAGGTGGAGATCGACGAGGCCGAGATGGCCGTGTTCGAGCCGCATACTGACGGGCCGCGTCTGCTCGGAACGCTGCAGCCCGATGACCTGATGCACTGAGCCAGGAAAACTCGGATCCATGCACACAATCGCGCGCCCGTCGCTTGGGTGTGGCGCGCGTGGTGAAGGCCGGCCCCGGGTCGGGGCCGGGGCGGGTCGGTCAGTAGAGGAAATCCGGCAGGTGCTTGCGCAGGCTGGCGGCGTCGGTGGACTTGGTCACGTTCTTGGCCACCTCGGCGGTAACGCTCTGGGCGACGGTCGGGTCCAGTACCTCGCGCAGGGCGCCCAAGAAAGTCGGCGCGGCGACGATCACGAGTCGCTTGAAGGTGCCCTCGTGATAGGCGGCCTTGAGCCGCTCGGCGACTTGGCGGGCAAAACGGTTGCGTTCGTTGGCGGCGGGATCGGTACTCTCCTGCATGGCGTGCCGCGCATCCCCGCTGGCACTGCTCCAGCTGCGCCCGGGGCGATCCGAGACGAGATCCTGGTTGTGGGCGCGGGACTCGCTGTGCGAGAGCGTCTCGCTCTCGTGCATCCCCTGACAGGCGCGGCCCTCGCAGGCAAAGATGCGGGCGCGCGCGGCATCGGCGACAACGATCCAGACAGTGTCCATGCAGATCCTCCTGTGGCGTAGACGGTGGCCCCGGGTACCCGTTGGACGGGGCGACGGGACCGCTGCGGGGCCGGCCCGGCAGGCACCGGCCCCGTCTTCGAGTGTAGATGCTCTGCAGCGGCTTGGGGTGGTATCGCAAAGCGCAGGGCCTGTTCCGTGCGGGCGCGCACGGCGTACGGCGCGGTACCCTGATGCCATGTATGCGCGAGCCAAGGTAAAGACCCCATGAGCCTCCTGACCTGGCTGGGTATCCTCGTCTGCCTCTCTCAATCGGCTATCCTGTCCGGGCTCAATCTCGGGCTGTTCTCGCGCAGCAAGCTGGAACTGGAGGTCCAGGCGCAGAAGGGGGATCCGCGCGCGGAACGCCTGCTGGCCCTGCGCGGCGATGCGAACTTTGCACTGGTGACCATCCTCTGGGGCAATGTCGCCGTCAACGTGCTCCTGGCGCTGCTGTCGGGCTCGGTGATGGGGGGCGTGGCGGCGTTCCTGTTCTCCACGGTCGTGATCACGATCTTTGCCGAGATCCTGCCGCAGTCCTATTTCTCCCGGCACGCGCTGAAGGTGGCCGGGGCGCTCTATCCGCTGCTGCGGTTCTACCAGTTCCTGATGTATCCGGTGGCGCGCCCCACGGCCTGGGTGCTGGATCGCTGGCTCGGCGGCGAGGAGATCCGGTTCTTTCCGGAGCGCGATCTGCACTATCTGATCGATCTGCATATGCAGGCGCACGGCAGCGAGATCACGCGGGTCGAGGGCCGCGGTGCCCGCAATTTCCTGGAGCTGGACGACATCCTGGTGCAGCACGAGGGGCAGGCGCTGGATCCGGACAGCGTGGTCGCCATGGAATTCGCGGACGGGCGCCCGGTCTTCCCCGCGATCGCGCCGCGGACCGATGATCCGTTCCTGGTTCGGCTCAATCGGCCGGGGCGGGGCTGGATAGTGATTACCGACCCCGAAGGCGAGCCGCGCACGGTGATCCGGGTCCCGGAGTTTACCCGCGAGGCCCTGTTTGCACCGGAACGCTTTGATCCCCACCATCACTGCCATCATCCTCTGGTGGTGCGTGATGGGGGCCGACGTCTGGGCGGGCTGGTGCCGCATTTCAAGGTGCGCCCGGCCAGCAGTGGCGACACCGTGGTCGGCGACGATGTCATCCTGCTGTGGACCGATGATCAGCGCCGCATCCTGAGCGGGACCGATATCCTGGGCCGTTTGCTGCGCGGTGTGGGGCAGCCGGCCCCGGCCGACACCCCGGGAGCGGTCTGAGCGCGAGCGCAGGAGGCCGAAACGAATGGAATTCAGGACCGTGGGCGGGGCGGGTATAACGCCCTATCTGGACGCCGTGGCACGCCTGCGTATCGCGGTGTTCCGCGAGTGGCCGTACCTCTACGACGGCAGTGCGGAGTACGAGGCGCGGTACCTGCAGGACTACGCGGACTGCCCGGACAGCACGCTGGTGCTGGCGCTGGAAGATGGCCGTGTGGTGGGCGCCTCCACCGCGTTGCCTCTGGCCGCGGCCGAGGCGGAATTCCAGGCCCCGTTTCGCGAGCAGGGGCTGGACCCGGCGGCGTACTACTACCTCGCGGAGTCAGTGCTGGAGCCGGAGTTTCGTGGTCAGGGAGCCGGGCACCGGTTTTTCGCCGCGCGCGAGGCGGCGGCCCGCCGGTTGGGGTTTGCGCATGCCACCTTCTGTGCGGTGGTGCGCCCGCAGGATCACCCGCGGCGCCCGGCGGACTATCGGCCGCTGGACGGTTTCTGGAGGAGGCGCGGCTACACCCGGGCCGAGGGCCTGGTCTGCCAGTTTCCCTGGCCGGATATTGGCGAGACGCAGGAAACCCACAAGCCATTGCAGTTCTGGTGGCGCCGGCTGTGAAAGCGGTCGCGGGGGTTACGCCCCCGAGTCGTCGCCCTGCGGATCGTTGTCCCCCTTGAGCATGCCGGCCAGCCCGGCGAACGGGTTGTGCGTGGCCGTGGTGCCGCCCGTCTTGCCGCTTCCGGGGGTGGCATCGGTATAGCGCTGGTGCTCGTTGTCGTGGCAGTACAGGCACAGCAGTTCCCAGTTGCTGCCGTCCGGGGGGTTGTTGTCGTGGTTGTGGTCGCGGTGGTGCACCGTCAGCTCGCGCAGATTGGCGCGGGTGAACTCCCGCCCGCAGCGCCCGCAAACCCACGGATACATCTTCAGGGCCTGCTCGCGATAGCCGCGTTCGCGCTCCGCCTGGTCGCGCCGACTGCGGGCCACCAGGTCGTCAAGACGGTTGGAGGTCGAGTGGCTCATGGGGCGTTCTCCAGAGGTTGCTGCATCGAGCGTAGCTTTGATGCGCCGGCGGTGCCAGTCAGTCCAGGTCTCGAAGGTATTGCGTTAGCGCATCGAGGCTGCGTTCGTGGCCGGAGGGGAGGGGGGCTTGCGGGTCCTGCAGCCACGCGGCGATGTCGGCGAAGGTAGTTCCGGCGCGGGTGTAGCGGGTCAGCATGTGGTAGCCCTCGGGGTAGAGCACGGCGCGGTGGGCACCGGACTCCTGCGCGGAAAGCCCCTCCAGCAGGCGCGCCAGGGGGCGCGGTGGCACCAGATCGTCGCGCGCGCCGTACAGGGTCAGGCTGGGCGCGGGCAGGTCGGGACCGGTCTCCAGCGCGTGGGTCATCAGGGTGGTCAGGCCGTCGAGGGCATCGATGCGCGCGTCGCGCAGCACGAGCGGGTCGTCGCGCATCTGTTGCAGCACGGCGGGGTCGTCCGTCGGGTGGATATCCAGTTCCGCCGCCATCTCGCCGTCCAGGCGCCAGCCGGGGGCCAGGCGCGCTCCCAGCCACAGGCCGAAGCGCTGATACCAGGGCATGTCGCCCCGGCTCCAGACGGCCGGGGCGATCAGCACCGTGCCGGCCACGAGCGGTGTCCCCTCCCCGGCGTCGGGCGCCTCCGCCGCGGCCAGCAGGGCGACCGCGCCGCCCATGCTCTTGCCGACCAGGTAGGGCGTGCGATCGGGATAACGCGCCTGCAGCAGTCGCAGCGCGGTGCGGGCGTCCTCGGCCATGATCCGATGACCGGACCAGTAGCCGGCATTGCGCGTGCCGCCGAAGCCGCGCTGGTCGTAGGCGTAGACTGCGATGGCATGCTCGGCGAGGGCCTCGCCCAGGGCCTGCATGCTGCCGCCGTGGTCGTTGAATCCGTGCAGGGCCAGCACCACCTGATCCGGGGTCTCCGGACCCCAGCGATGCAGCGGCAGTCGATCACCGTCCGCGGTGTGGATGACCTCCGGGGCGAGGATCGGCACGCGGGACTCGCCGCCGGACGGGTTGGGCACCGCTCCGGCACAGCCGGCCAGCCACAGGATGGCCAGCGGCAGCAGCAGGAGACCCCGGGCGTGGCTACCGAGCATCGCCTTTGTCGTTGTCGTTGTCGTCGGCGGCGGCAACGGCACGCGGGGGGAACAGGAATTCCCGCGGGCGTTCGCGCAGATGATGGCCGTAGGCGCGGAAGACGCGGCCGAAGGCCCCCATACGCACGCCCCGGGCGCGCAGCGCGACGTACAGCGCGAGGCCGAAACTGACCCACAGGTTGACGGCCCCGATCAGCAGCACGAAGACCAGGAACAGCGTGAATATCCCCGGCCCGGGTGCCTCGCTGGCGGTGACATAGCCGAGATTGGCCGAGGCGAAGGCCACGTGCTGGATATCCAGCGGCAGGCTCAGCAGGTAGCCGACATATCCGGTGACCCCGAGCAGGACGCCGAACAGGAAGTTCCCGATCAGGGCCCCGTAGTTGTAGCCGATCCAGTCAGCCAGGCGGTGGCGGGCGCCGGTGGGCAGCAGGCGGCGCAGCCAAGGGTGTTCCCGCAGGCGGCCGGGCAGGTCGAGATAGGCGCAGCGGTTGTCGAAGAAGCCGGCGATCAGGCCGGAGACGAACAGCCAGACCCCGGCGATCGCGGCGAAGAACAGCGCCAGCCCCATGATCGGGCGCAGGCCGTCCATCAGGTAGTCGGCCTCCTGGCCGGACAGGATCGGGGCATCGAGCAGGCGGGCGGAAAACAGCCCGATCAGGATTGCGGTGGGCAGGGCGATGCCCACGTTGCCCAGTACCGCGGCAAACTGCGAGCGTCCTACCCGCATCAGGAGGTCCGCCATCTTGCGCGGGTCGGCCGTCCCGCGTTCGCTCTCCTCGATGGCGGCGGCCAGGCGCGCAGCGGTCATCGCCGGCTGCTTGGTGGCGACCGTGAAGTGCAGGATGTGGATGAGCACGAAACCGAGCCCGTAGTTCAGGCTGGTCCACAGTGTGTAGGCCGCCTGGGACAGATCCAGGGCCCCGATCTGGATCTTGATCAGCGCCATCACCGCGATAATCAGCCCGGCGCCGGCCCCGGAGCGCAGCATCTGGAAGTATTCGCCGCGCGACTGGGTAATGTAGTGCTCGCCGGTGTCGCTGACATGCTGGGTAATGCTGCGCGAGACCAGCTTGATGTTGTCCTGCCACAGCGCGCGCACCCCGTGCTGGCGGGCGCTGATGGTGATGAGTTCGCGGAACACGCCGACCGAGGCGGCGCGGGTATCGCGCTCCGCATCGGGTTCCAGCAGGTCGAGCAGCTTGTGGATGCGCCGGAGGGTCTGGTCCAGGCGTTCCAGCAGGTGGGTCAGGGACAGGCTGTTGCCGTGGGTGATGGCCAGCTGGCGCAGGCGCGCGATCTGCTCGCCGCACTGCTCCAGCAGCACGCGGGCGTGGCGGTCGTCCATGCGTTCGCGGTTGGGGTCCTCCAGCGCGGCACGATAGTCGCGCACGTAGGCGGAGATCTCGCGCTCCTGGGCCACAAACGCCGAGTTGCGCTCCGCGATCGACGGGTCCAGGCGCAGGAGTTCCGGTTCCAGTTCCTCGGCCGCCACCCAGATGGACAGCATCTCCAGGGCGTAGAGGATCTCCTCGCGGGCCCGGTGCAGGACCCCGGGATGCTCGCCGGACAGGCAGCCCAGTGCCTCCAGCAGGCGCCACCAGGCATCGTCCGGAAGGGCGGCGACCCATACGGCATCGTCGGTCTGGTGAAAGACGTGAAACAGCACATCTTTTAGATCCTGGCGATCCATCGGGCGCGGGTTGATGCGCTCGTAGATCAGCTCCGCCGCCTCGCGAAAGAATCCCTTGCGCGAGAACAGGCCGATCCCGGTGTACAGCGTCAGGTGCCGGGCGTCCTCCAGCCCGTCCTCCAGTCGCTGACGCAGCCGTTCCTGCAGGCCCGGGTGGTCCGCGAGCGCCAGGGTCAGTTGTTCGATCCGGCCGATAACCGGGGCCACATTGAGGGGATCTTCCGGGCGCAGCCAGTCGACGAGTTCGCGCAGGGTCTCGGCCAGGTCGAGGTCGGCATCTTCCACGCGGGCCAGGAGGTGTTCCGCGTCCTGCTTTGTCATGACAATCCCTGTGGCGGCTGGGCTGGCGTAGCATTATACGAGGCCATACGGGGGTTGTGTCGGCGCGTTGCAGGGGCTCCGATGCGGCCCGGAGATTGAGCTTGAGGCCCGCTGCGTTCACAATACGCCCCTCAATTCTCCCGTGTACTCACGCAGGCCGGCGGTAGCAGGCGGCTTGCGTAACCTGTGCGCGGACGCCCCGCGCGGGTTCGGGCCGCGACGCGCGGGACCCATGGGGCCCAGGCCCCGGCCCAGAGCGAATCGATGATCCAGCTGCGTACCTACGTCTACATGGATTCCCTCCAGCCGCAGCTGGCGGAATACATGGCTACGGTCTCCCAGGGCTTTCTGCCCGTACCGGGGGACTCCTGCCTGTGGGTGGAGGTTTCGCCGGGGATGGCGGTGCACCGTCTGACCGACGTGGCGCTGAAGGCGACCAACGTGCACCTCGCGCAGCAGGTCGTGGAGCGCGAGTTCGGTTCCATGGTGATCCACCACCGCGACCAGAGCGAGGTGCAGGAGGCCGGTCGCGTGCTGCTCTCGCGCCTGGGCGCCAGCCAGGAGGATCGTCAGCCCTGCCGCATCCCGTGGCAGGAGACCATCCGCGGGATGACCCCGGACCACACCGTGCTGATCAACCGCCAGAACCGCCGCGGGAACATGATCCTGCCGGACCAGAGTATGTTCATCCTCGAGGCGGAGCCGGCCGGCTACATCATCTACGCCGCGAACCAGGCGCTGAAGGCGGCCAATGTGTCGCTGATTGATGTGCGCGCGGTGGGTGCCTTCGGGCGCCTGACCCTCGCCGGCCGCGAAGGCGACGTGGACGAGGCGGCGCGCGCCGCGATCCACGCGCTGCACAACCCCGCCGGGACCTGAGATGCATCGCGCGCAGCTGCTGGACCTGCTGGCCCGTCACCAGACGACCTTCATCGAGGAGGCCGGCTTCGTCCGCCGCGCGCTGGATTTCGTCAACGACCACCCGGACTGCTTCAATTGCGACCTGACGCCGGCCCACGTGACCGGCTCGGCCTGGGTGGTCAGCCCGGATCGCGAGCAGGCCCTGTTGCTGCTGCACGGCAAGCACCATCGCTGGTTCCAGCCGGGCGGGCATGCCGACGGTCAGGCGGATATCCTGCAGGTGGCGCTGCGCGAGACACACGAGGAAACTGGCCTGCCCCCCGAGCATATCCGGCTCGTCGAGGAAGACATCTTCGACCTGGATATCCACACCATCCCCGCCAGCCCGCATTTCCCGATGCACGAGCACATCGACGTGCGCTTCCTGCTGGAGATCGATGACCGCCTGCCGGTGCCCGGCAGCCACGAGTCGCACGACATCCTGTGGGTCCCGCTGCAGCATGTCTCGCGCTACAACAACAGCCGTTCCCTGTGGCGGATGGTGGAGAAGACCCGCCGCCTGCGTACCTACCGGCACATTCACCCGCGCTGATCCCGTTTGCTGGATGGGCCGGCGATGTTTCCGCCCGCCCGACAGGGCGCTATAGTCGCCTTCCGTCTCCCTGATCCGTGCGTCCCGTGTCGATGAGCGTTCTGCCACGTCTTGGCCTGCTGCTGTGCCTGATTCTGGCTGCGCCGGTGCTGGCCGACGTCGCGGAGCCGCGTTCGATGACCGTGACGGATCCCGCCGGCGTGGAGCTGGACGTGACCGTCTACCCGGCCGAGGGTGAGCGCCTCTACCTCTGGCTGCTGCCGCAGGCGGGCGCACACGCCAACCATGCCGAGTTCGGCCGCGAGCTGGCGGCCCTGGGCATTGAGGTCTGGCAGGTGGACCTGCTGGATGCCCATTTCCTCCCCCGCACCAACGAGAGCATGCGCAGCCTGGATGGTGTCAGCGTGGCCGCGTTGCTGCGCGCCGCGCATGAAGAGACGGGCAAGGAGGTCATGCTGGTGGCCTCCGGTCGGCCGGCCATCACCGCGCTGCGCGGCCTGCGCCAGTGGCAGGAAGACGGGCCCGAGGCGGCCTACGTGTTGGGTGCGGCCCTGGCCTTCCCCAATCTGATGGTGGACACGCCAGTCGCCGGGGCGCCCGCGGAGTTTGTGGATGTCGTGCGGGCCACCAGCCTTCCGGTGTTTCTGCTGCAGCCGACCCAGGGCGTCTACCGCTGGCACCTGGACGAGATCCTGACCGACCTGCGCCGGGGTGGCAGCGCGGTATTCGTGCGGATGATCCCGGGGGTGCGCGACTTCTACTACCTGCGCCGTTCCGACCCCGAACCGGAGGAAGTGGCCATGGCGGCCCGTCTGCCCGCGCAGTTGCTGCAGGCGGGCCGGCTGCTGGCGAGTGTCCCGAGCCCGCTGGCGGCGGCGCCTATGCCGGAACTCGCGCACGAGGTCGAGGCCGGCCGGGGGCTGGTAGCGCGCGATCACCCGCCACCAGTCGACGACTTCACGCTCACCGATCATCTGGGCGATGAGCAGTCGCTGTCCGATTACGCAGGGCAGGTGGTCCTGCTGAACTTCTGGGCCAGCTGGTGCCCGCCCTGTGTCCACGAGATCCCGTCGATGAACCGCATGGCCAAGACCCTGGGCACGGGTTTCGCCATCGTCTCGGTCAACTACCAGGAGAGCGCCGAGCACATCTCCGCCTTCATGGACGAGGTCCAGGTGGATTTCCCGGTGCTGATGGATTTCGACGGCCGGGTTGCCGCCGACTGGCGTGTATTCGCCTTCCCCAGCTCCTTCATCCTTGGCCGCGACGGCCGCGTGCGCTATTCCGTCAACAGCGCCATCGAATGGGACGACCCCGACGTCATCAACCGCGTCCGTACCCTCATGACCGAGCCCGAATAGCCGGCCGGACGGTCGTGCGTTATTCGTCGGTGGAGCCTTCCACCGTGGTCAGGCCGAAGGCGTGCCACATCTGCATGCCGCCGCGGTACCACTTGATGCGTTCGGCCGGGTAGCCGAGGTTGGTCAGCGTGCGGATGTTGGTGGGGGACTGCCCGCACCAGGGGCCGTTGCAGAACAGCACCAGGGTCTTCGCGTGGCTGAAGTCGTAGAAGTCCCCGTCGAAGACCACGTCGAACCGGTCGCTGAGCACATTGCGTACGTCGTCCGGGTCGGCCCCGGAGGCGAAGTGCAGGCGATCCCAGGGGATGTTGATGGCCCCGGGGATGGTGCCGCGGCGATATTCGCGCGGGGTGCGTGAATCGATGATCAGCAGGTCGTCGCGCTCGGTGGTCTGGCGCAGGTAATCGATGAACTCCAGTTCACCCAGCGTCTCGACCCCGCGACCCAGGCTCATCGGCTGGATGCAGAAGGGCGGACAGGGGCGCGCAATCTGCGCATAGTCGAGATCGATGGTCGCGAAGGTGTCCTGGTCGCGGGTCACCGTCACGCGCTCGTCGCCGTGGCGCACCTCGAACTCGGCCATGTCCGTGGTGATGCCCACCTCCACCTCCGCGAAGGTGGGCGAGGCCACCAGCAGTGCCAGGCTCGCGAGCAGGCCGCGTACAAGGGGCGATGCGGGCTCGGGCTTTTTCATCGGATTCTCCTCGGCATCCGCCATTCCTTGAGCGTAGTCCCGAATGCTGACGAGCACGCGCAAGGGCCCACGCCTGGCGGGTATTTCGAGCGATCGCGGGGTTACCCTTGCGCCTGTTCGTCGAGGAGTTTGCGGATCTGGTCGATGACGCCGGGTTCGGTCCATTCGATCGCGCCGAACAGGTAGTAGCGCAGCTGGCCCTCGCGGTCGATGACGTAGCTGGTGGGGTAGGCCATCGCGCGCCAGTCATTCAGGGAGGCCTGGTCCGGGTCGAGGAGGATGGTGAAGTCCGTTTGCACTTCGTCCTCGATGAAGCGGCGGATGGTGGCCTCGTCCTCGCCGAGGTTCACCGCGAGGATGCGAAAGCCTTCCGCGCGCAGTTCATCCTCCAGCAACTGCATGGATGGCATCTCGTGCACGCAGGGCGGGCACCAACTGGCCCAGAAGTTCACCAGCACGACCTCGCCGCGATAGTCCTCCAGACGCCGGGTGTCGCCGGCAAGGTCGGGCCGTTCCAGCGGCGGGGCGGCCACGGGTTCGTCCAGTGTGTTCAGTTGCGCGTCGCCGCCGGTGGGGGTGCGCACGGCCAGGTCGGTGTCCGCCTCGGCCACGGCCGGCGTCCGCTGGCGGGGCAGGCGCGACAGCATCTCCATGCCGAAGGCGATCTCGCGATGGAAGTGTTCGCTCGCCAGTTGCTCGCCGGCCGTGGCATCGGGGCGGACGAAGAACCGGTCGCGGATTCCGGGCAGCAGGCGGGCCCCCACGGCACTACCGCCCTCCGAGAGACCCGCGCGGATGCGGCCGAGTTGCTGGCGCTGAGGGGATTGCGCCGGTTGCAGGATGTACACGGGGAGGTTGGTCAGCCCGACGATGGCCTGCAGCTCGGTACCTTCGGTGTCCACGCCGGTGTGCAGGTAGGGGCTGGCCATCAGCAGACCGGCTAGGTGGCCCGCATCCGGGTGGGCGAGCTGCCACTGGTAAAGCCCGGTGAGCAGCCAGGGCAGGGCGCGGTCGTGGCCGAACGCGAAGACCGCGCGACCGGTATCGGCGTGGGCCGACTCGATCAGGTCCGCGACCGTCGTGGTGGGCATGTCATCGAAGCTGGAGGCGGCCTCCGGCAGGAAGTGGCCGCTGAAGGGGTCCACCAGCCAGACCTCGATGCCGATGGCCTGCAGGGCCAGGGCCTGGGTGCGGTGGCCGTCGCGCAACCCGTGCTCTGACGGGAACCACAGCAGCACGGCGTCGCCGTCGGCGCGATAGCGCTCCACCGGCACTTCGGCGCCGCCGGCCTCGATGATGGCGGCTGCGTTCGCAGCGCCGGTTGGATCCCCGGCATCCTGTGCCAGGGCGATAAGCGGCGTCCCCAGAAGCGCTACCAGAGTGAGCAAAACAACGGCGAGAGAACGGGTCATGCAGGCCTTTCCGGAGGGTGTTCGGGGAGAGACGCACGAGGGCTCGATATTGATCCGCCGGTGCTGAATGCAGTCCGGTCGTCCCGTGGACATCCTTGTGAGATTCCACACCTAGAGCGACACCGGGACCCGGCGATACGGCTCGGGGGGCGGCGGTCTGTGGTCGCCGCTTTCGGGGAAGCGCTGGATCAGCTTGTCGTAGTAGCTGCGGATGTTCTGCACGTAGACGACCGGCTCCCAGCCACGGGCGTAGCCATAGCGGGTGCGCTCGTACCATTCGGGGTCGGCGAGGCGCGGGAGCCACTGCATCACGTCCAGCCAGCGATCCGGATCGTCGCCATGCGCATCCGCCAGGCGACGGGCGTCGTGCAGGTGACCGAGGCCGACGTTGTAGGCCGCCAGGGTCATCCAGGTGCGGTCCGGTTCCGGGATTCGCTCCGGGAGTCGTTCGCGCAGATCCAGCAGGTATCGCGTGCCACCGTCCACGCTCGATGCGGGATCGGTGCGGTCGTCGATGCCGAGACCCGCAGCGGTGTTCTGGGTCAGCATCATCAGCCCGCGCACGCCGGTGGGCGACACGGCGTTGGCATTCCAGTGTGACTCCTGATAGGCCACCGCCGCGATGAAGCGCCAATCCAGGCCGTATTGCTCGCCGGCGCTCTCGAACAGGTCGCGAAAGCGATCCAGGCGGTCCTCCACTCGGCGGGCGAAGGTCAGGGCGTCCACCAGGTCGTGGGTCTCCAGGTGGCCCAGGTAACGGTCGGTCATCAGCTCCAGTTCGCGGCTCTCGCGCAGGCGCTCGATATAGCGTTCCGCCGCTTCGATCAGGCTGTGGTCGAACCCGGACGGGAACAGCCAGGTGACGGTCGCACCGCGCTCGAACTCGTACGCGGTGCGCAGCTCCGGATGCAGGCGCCGCAGCCGCCCGAACTCCAGCGAGTTCATCAGGGCATAGTCGATCTCGCCTGCGGCCAGGGCCTGGCGCAGCGCCTCGGCGGTGCCCAGCGGTACCAGGTCGATCGCTGGGTCAGGTGGCTCGTCGCTCAGCGTTTCCAAGGGGTTCTCTTCCGGATCGGCGGATTCGGGACCCTCCGCCAGGGTCGAGCTCCGTTGTCTTGAGGCCTCGACTTGGGCCAGGTGGTCCCGCAGGCGTTCCGGCAAGGGGGATTGCGCGGTGAACCCCAGACGGGTTCCGGCAGGCAGATCGTCGAGGGCGGACAGGGCCGCGTTCGCTTCGTTGCCGCGCCAGAAGGCGAGGAGCTGCTGGATCGCGAGGATCTCCGGGCCCGGTTTGACCGCGGGATCGCCGGGATCGACCAGCAAGCCGGCGGCAAGATCCACGCGCTGTTCGCGCAGACGCTGGTGGGCCTCGGCCGCTGTGTCCACGCGGGTGACCCGGATGCGCGTGCCCAGCTCCCGCGCAAAGCCGTGCAGCAAGTCGAGGTCCAGTTGGTCGTGGCCGTTGGCCATGGTCAGTTCCGAACGGCCAAGTGGAGTGTCCACCAGAACGACCTGCAACTCCTCGCGAAAGGTGAGCTGCTCCAGTGCAGAGGGTGGCTGGAACCAGACCCGCAGACCAATCATCACCAGCAGCACGATGAAGATGCCGAGCTCGATCTGACGCCAGGTCGTGCTTGGAGGTCGGAGCTGAAGGTGCGGGGCCATGGACTGGATGATACCCAATCAAGCGGCGTGGCCGCGCGGGACGCGGCGGCGCCGGGTCCGGGTGCTGGTCCTGGCCGGAATGTTTCCCTATCGCCAGTTCAGGACCAGCCCCTGAGCGCGCAGGATCTGCAGCGCGGGGTCGACACAGGTGTCGATGAAGGCGGCCCGGCGCGGATTGTCGCGTGCCAGTCGGCGGTAGTCCGGACCCGCGGGCAGGCCCGCGAGCTGGTAGATATCCGCCGTCGGGTAGTAGAAGGCGTGCACGAACTGACGGAATACCCGGCGCATCAGCGGCCGGTAGGTGGTCTTCTGCCAGGCGGGCAGGGAGTCCAGGTAGCTTTCCAGCGTGTCGCGGGCATGCGCCATGTGGCGGGCCTCGTCGATCATGTGGGTGGTGACGACGTCATGCACCGTGGGGCTTATCTGGTCGCGGCGCTGGTGGATCAGCCGGTTCATCCGATCCGGCACTTCCTCGCCGATCATCACCGCGATCCAGAAGATCGAGGACTCGAACGGGGCGAAGCGTCCGACCAGCGTGGCGAGACGTGGCTTCGGGAAGCGCTTCTCCGGCAGCTCCAGGCCGCTGCGCCGCATGAACTCGATGAACATCAGGCTGTGCCCGGCCTCTTCGCGCAGCTCGTGCAGGCGGTAGTTCAGTCGGTCCAGCCGGCCGGTCGAGTGCATGGAGATGCGCGAGATGCGCTCCATGAACAGGCCCTCCAGCCACAGTGCCCCGCTGATGAAGTAAAGGAACTCGTACTGCGACAGGCGGCGTTTCTGCTCGGCGGACAACGCCGAGTATTCCGGCGTACCGAATAGCGAGACGGCCTCTTCCGGGATCCAGAAGTCCTCCGGCGACAGCGCATCCCAGCGAATCCGCGTGAGCGGATCCTGGTATGGCGAACTGTTGCGGCTCAAGTGATCGAGCAGCTCCTGGGAGGAATTCATCGTTGGCGTGCCGGGGCCCATGCGGATGACGCCGGGAATCATACCGGCTCTGCCCGTCCGGACCAACGCCAACCCGTTGCAATCTGCGGTTGCTCCCCCATGATTAAGGAGACGCTGATTGAATCGCACGTCCGCGTTGGTGCCCCCTGTTTTCCGAGACAAGGCGCGTCGTGCAGCGGGTAGTGGTTCTACCCGCAAGCGG
>NZ_KB897939.1:0-45094 GCF_000377285.1 Thioalkalivibrio sp. ALE25
AGGCGCAGCGAGTTCAGCGCCGCCGGCCCAGCGCGTCCGGAGCGAGGTTCCCGGGCGAAATCCGGGTGCCCTTCTTTGGGTCCTTTCTTGGGCAAGCAAGAAAGGACCTCGCGGCGCGCTGGCGAATCAGCGCCTGGCAGGTTGCGGACCGAAGGCACCGTAAACACCGAGCGACGAACCATGGCCAGCCACCACGAGGCAGGCGGCCGGGGGCTACTCGTGGACGTAGTCCACCACCTCAAGGCCGAAGCCGCCGAGGCCGTGGAAACGCTTGGGTGCGGACATCAGCTTCATGCGGCCAACGCCACAGTCGGCCAGGATCTGGGCACCAATGCCATACATGCGCCACTCGGCGGAGTTCTCCCGCCCACTGCGCTCCTCCGGCGCCGGCTGGCCGATATGCTCCAGACGCTGGGCCAGGGCCTCCGGGCTCTCGTGCTTGCGCAGCACCACCACCACGCCCTCGCCGGCCGCGTCGATCCGGCGCAGGGCATCATCCAGCGGCCAGCCACGGTCCGGGCCGGCATAGCCCAGCGTGTCGTACAGCGTGCTCTCCAGATGGACACGCACCAGGGTCTCCTGGTCCGGCTTCGGCTCCCCGCGCACCAGCGCGAAATGCAGCTCGTGATCCACCTCGTCCTCGAACGCCAGCAGGCGGAATTCGCCATGCTCGGTCGGGAACGGACGCTCCGAAACCCGACGCACGGTCTTCTCGTTCTCGATGCGATAGCGGATCAGGTCCTCGATGGTGCCCATCTTGAGGTCATGCTCGGCGCAGAAGCGTTCGAGATCCGAACGGCGCGCCATGCTGCCGTCCTCGTTCAGGATCTCGACAATCACCGCCGCCGGTTCGGCCCCGGCCAGGCGCGCCAGATCGCACCCGGCCTCGGTATGGCCGGCGCGCACGATGACCCCACCGGGCTGTGCCATCAGCGGGAACACGTGCCCCGGCTGGACGATATCCTCGGGCTTCGCGTTGGGCGCGACCGCGGTCCGGATGGTGTGTGCGCGATCGTAGGCCGAGATGCCGGTGGTCACGCCCTCGGCGGCCTCGATCGACAGCGTAAAGTTGGTGCCATGCACGTCATTGGTGTCGGTCACCATCAACGGCAGCGCCAGCTGCTTGCAGCGCTCGCGGGTCAGCGTCAGGCAGATCAGGCCGCGGCCGTACTTGGCCATAAAGTTGATGTCCTCGGGCCGCGCGTGCGAGGCCAGCATCAAGAGGTCGCCCTCGTTCTCGCGGTCCTCGTCGTCGACGATGACCACCATGCGTCCGGCCTGCAGTTCCTCGAGGATGGTTTCGGTACTGGAAAATTCCATGCGTGCCTTCGGTCGGGGGCCGTGCGTTCAGTCGCGCGGCCCGGATTGATTGGGAAAGCCCTGTTCAGCCAGCCAGGCCTCCGACAGGTCGCCCGCCTGCGCGCCGGGCTCGGCCGCCCGCTCGCCCAGCATCAGACGCTCCAGATAGCGGGCGATCAGGTCGACCTCGAGGTTGACCGGGGTGCCCACCGTATAGACGGCGAAGCGGGTCAGGGACCAGGTATGCGGGATGATGTTGACCTCGAACTCGGCGCCGTCCACGCGGTTCACGGTCAGGCTGGTGCCATCAATGGTGATCGAGCCCTTGGCCGCGATGTAGCGGGCCAGTGCCGGTGGCGCGCGAAAGCGCACGCGGGTCGAGCGCGCATCGGGCTCCATCGCCACCACCTCGCCGACGCCGTCGACGTGCCCGGACACCATGTGCCCGCCCAGGCGGTCGCCCAGGGCCAGCGCCCGTTCGAGATTCACCCGGTCCCCCGGTTCGAGATGGCCCAGCGTGGTCACCTCCAGCGACTCGCGCGAGACATCGGCGGCAAAGCCGCTGCCCGCCAGGTCGGTCACCGTCAGGCAGACCCCGTTCACCGCGATCGAGTCCCCCAGCCGGGTGTCCGACAGGTCCATCCCGGTCGCGTTCACGTGCAGCCGCACGTCGCCACCGCTGGGGGTCTGGCGCTCCAGGCTGCCTAGGGTCTCGATGATTCCGGTAAACATGGACGTCCGCTCGTTCCGGGGTGCCCGCACGGACCGCGCCGGGCTGCTCGCCGCCCATCATAGGGAAACCCTAATGAGTTCGCACCACGCCCCGCCCTTTTACCCGGTTCCTGCCCGGAAAACCCTTGTTCACCACGAAGCACACGAAGACACGAAGAAGGTCAAAGGCGGTTCACAGGAAGATGGGAAGATTGGAAGGGTTTTTCGGTAAAGCACAATAGCGGATGGTCATGGTCTGCCCATGCGATGCGGTTGCGCACCCCGTTTCAAACCCAGTCATCCTTCCACTCTTTCCGTCTTCCTGTAGACCGCCCTTGACCTTTCCCTTCTTCGTGCCTTCGTGTGCTTCGTGGTGAAATCGGCCTTCACGAACGCGGGTGGGCGCGCAGGCGCAGGGTTTCGCCGACCCAGCGGGAATCGACGATCTCGAGTTCGGCGCGCTCGGACATGCGGGCCAGCGGCCACTCGACCAGAGGGCGAGCATTGGAGCCCATTAGCAGGGGGGCCTGGTAGATCAGCCATTCGTCGACCCAGCCACCGCGCGCAAGCGCGCCGGCCAGACCCGGTCCGGATTCCACGTGGAGCTCGTTGACCTCGGCGCGGCCCAGCTCCGCCAGCACCGCGCCCAGATCCAGCCCGCCCTCGGCGGATTCCTCCGCCAACGGCACGGGCCGGACCTCCGCCCCTCGGCCGCGCAGGGTGTCCGCGGCCGGCGAGTCCGCGGCATCGGGCCCCGTGAGGATCCAGACCGGTCCCTCGCGCAGGATCTGCGCGCCCGGCGGCGTCCGCAGGCGGGCGTCCAGGATCACCCGCAGGGGCTGACGTCCCGGCAGGTCGTAATAGCGGGGGTCGTCCGGAAATCCGGCATGGGCGGCCAGGTCGAACGGCTTCATGCGCACGTTCAGGCGCGGGTCGTCGGCGACCACGGTGCCGCTGCCGGTCAGGATCGCGCCCGCGCGGGCCCGCCACTGCTGGACGTCGCGGCGCGCCGCCTCGCCGGTGATCCATTGCGACTCGCCGGAGGCCATGGCGGTACGCCCGTCGAGGCTCGCGGCAAGCTTGACGCGCACCCAGGGGCGTCCCTGCTCCATGCGCCGCACGAATCCGGGATTCAGGGCACGCGCCTCGGCCTCCAGCACGCCGCTGTCGACCGGGATACCTGCTGCCCGCAGGGCCTCGATCCCGCCGCCACAGACCTGCGGGTTGGGGTCCTGCATGGCGATCACGACCCGGGCTACCCCGGCGCCGATCAGGGCATCGGTGCAGGGCGGAGTCCGGCCGTGATGGCTGCAGGGTTCCAGGGTGACGTAGGCGGTTGCGCCACGCGCGGCCTCGCCGGCCGCCCGCAGTGCGTTCACCTCGGCATGGGCCTCGCCGGCCTTCCAGTGCAGTCCCGCGCCGACTTCGCGTCCGTCGCGCACGATCACGCACCCGACCCGCGGGTTCGGGTCCGCGGTGAAGCGGCCGTAGTCGGCCAGCTCCAGGGCCCGCGCCATGTAACGGCGGTCCGTGATCGCCTGCTCGGTCGTGGGTGCTTCCATCACTCCCCCCTGGACGAGTCACCACTCCCCGGTGGCACCTGCGGGCCGCCCGCCGCCGATTCCGGGGCAGGACCGGGCGCCTCCTCGTCGATCAGGCGCAGCTGCGAGCGGCGCATCTCCGGGCTGAGGTCTTCCTCCAGCCGTTCGATGGCCTCGCGGAAGGACTGCACGCTGGCGAAGCTGAGATAAATGGAGGCAAACCGGATATAGGCCACATGGTCGAGGCCGTGCAAGGCGGCCAGGACCATTTCGCCGATCCGGTCGGATTTCACTTCGGGGGCGGTGAGCGCGGACAGCTGGCGCTTGATGTCGTCGATGACCCGCTCGACATCGTCGGTCTTCACCGGGCGCTTGTGCAGGGCCCGACGCAGACCGCTGCGCAGCTTCTCCTCGTCGAAGGCGACGCGTTCGCCGGAGCGCTTGACCACCCGCGGCAGGCTGAACTCCGCCCGTTCGAAGGTGGTAAAGCGCGCCCCGCAGGCGCGGCACTGGCGCCGGCGCCGGATCTGTTCCTGCTCCGGGCCGGCCACCCGCGAATCGACCACGCGGGTATCCTGATCATGACAGGACGGACAGCGCATCCCGCGCCCGCGACCCGTGACTCGCCGAGATTATTCGGGCGCGCCGTAGACCGGGAAGCGGCGGCAGATCTCGACGACCTTGTCGCGGGTCGCGTCGATCACCTGCTCGTTCTCGTGGTCGTCCAGCACGTCGGCGATCCAGCCGGCCAGCTCGCGCGACTCGGCCTCGGTAAAGCCACGCGTGGTCAGCGCGGCGGTGCCGATGCGGATGCCGGAGGTCACGAACGGCGACTGCGGGTCATTCGGCACCGCGTTCTTGTTGACCGTGATGTTGGCGCGACCCAGCGCGGCATCCGCGGCCTTTCCGGTCATGCCCTTGGACACCAGGCTCAGCAGGAACAGGTGGTTGTCGGTGCCTCCGGAGACGATGTCGTAGCCGCGTTCGACCAGGACCTCGGCCATCGCGCGGGCGTTGGCGATCACCTGCTTCTGGTAGGTCTTGAATTCCGGTTCCAGGGCCTCCTTGAACGCCACCGCCTTGCCGGCGATCACGTGCATCAGCGGGCCACCCTGGGTACCCGGGAAGATCAGCGACTGGAACTTCTTGTTCAGCTCCGGCTGACCCTTGGTGATGATGAAGCCGCCACGCGGCCCGCGCAGGGACTTGTGCGTGGTGGAGGTGACCACGTGGGCGTGGTCGATCGGGTTCGGGTATTCGCCCGCGGCGATCAGGCCGGAGACGTGGGCCATGTCCACCATCAGGTAGGCGCCCACGGAATCGGCGATCTCGCGGAAACGCTTCCAGTCGACCACGCGCGAGTAGGCGGAGAAGCCGGCGACGATCATCTTCGGCTGGTGCTCGGTGGCCAGACGCTGGACCTCGTCGTAGTCGATCAGGCCCTCGTCGGTGATGCCGTACTGCACCGCGTTGTAGATCTTGCCGGAGAAGTTCGGCTTGGCGCCGTGGGTCAGGTGGCCACCGGCGTCCAGGCTCATGCCCAGCACGGTGTCATGCGGCTGCAGCAGGGCCATGTACACGGCCGCGTTGGCCTGCGAGCCGGAATGCGGCTGCACGTTTGCGTAGTCGGCGCCGTAGAGCTCCTTGAGACGGTCGATCGCGAGCTGTTCGACGATATCCACGTACTCGCAGCCACCGTAGTAGCGCTTGCCCGGGTAGCCCTCGGCGTACTTGTTGGTCAGCACGGAGCCCTGGGCCTCCATCACGCGCGGGCTGGTGTAGTTCTCGGAGGCGATCAGCTCGATGTGCTCTTCCTGGCGCTGCGCTTCCTTGCTGATGGCGCCCCAGAGTTCGTCGTCGTAACCGTGGATACTCATGTCGATCGAAAACATTCGGTTCTCCCGTTCAAGGCTTCGGATTCGGCGGATTGCGGCGCGCCCGCCGGAAGGCGGCACTGCCGTCAAAAAGGCCGCTTATCATACGTCATCCGGCCCCTCTTTTCAGACCGGGCGGCTCCCGGGGCGCCCACCACGACGCCTCGCGAACGCTCCGAAATTGCGGGTTTCGCGAGCCCGATCAAGTACTTTGATGCCGGTCCCTTCGGCGCGGACGGGGCCGGCTCAAGCCCCTTCCCGTGACCGTGGAATACCGCGCCCGGCGCGCGTCAGGCGGGTGCTTCGATGCGATGGACATCCACGTCGTGGCGGACCGGGTAGACCGGGAGCCCGAACTGGTTGTAGATCGCCACATCCGCCGCGTCGCGGCCATAGCCCACCACCACATAGCCGCCCCGCAACTCGGGCTGGGTCGCATCGAAGCTGTACCAGCGACCGCCGACGAAGGCCTCGAACCAGGCGTGCATGTCCATCGGCTGCAGGCCGTGCAGATACCCGACCACCATGCGCGCCGGGATACTGAGACTGCGGCAAAGGGCGATGCCCAGATGCGCCAGGTCGCGGCACACCCCACTCCCGCGCTGGTTCACCTCCACCGCCGAGATCGGGATGTCGCTGGTGCCGGGAAGATACTCGATGCGGTCACGCAGCCATTGCTCAATGGCGGCCACCTGGTCGTAGCCCAGCCACTGCCCGGCGGTGATCTCGGTCGCCATGCGATTGAAACGGTCCGATTCGCAGAAGCGGCTGGGCAGCAGGTAGCCAAGGGTCGCGTCCGGCAGGGCCTGTACCTCGACAAACGGGGCGCCGGGGGCGCGATCCAGGGCATCGGCCGTCTGCACCTCGGCCGCCGTGTGGATCGAGAATGGCCCCGGCGGCGCGACCAGACGCTGGCAGAGATTGCCGTAGACATCCACGAACTCGGTCACCGGGGCGTTCGGCACCAGGCGATACTCCTCGCGCGCGATCCACTGCAGCGGGCCGCTGCGCGGGCGCAGCATCAGCACGAACGGTGTCGGGACGGGGATCTCGAATTCGAAGTCACAGCGGGTTTCAAGCCACATGGGGCAATGCCTGCGTCGGATGGAGGCCCCACCCTACGCGCCGCTTGGCCGCAGAACCAGAAAAACCTTGCCGCGTTACCCGGACCGGCGGGCGTGTACATTACGGCCCGATTCCCTACACTCGCGATACCGTCTGTTCCCGGGAGAACACATGCGAGGATCCCCCGTGCACCGCATCCCTACACGTCACCTGACCCGCGGGCTGCCGGCCCTGGGCCTGAGCCTGGCTTTGTTGCTGCTCGCGCCCCTGGCGGCGGCCGAGCAGCGCTTCATCAATATCGGTACCGGCGGTGTCACCGGGGTCTACTACCCGGCCGGCCAGCACCTGTGCCGCCTGTTCAACACTCGCCGCGACGAACACGGGATGCGCTGCACCGCGGAAAGCACCGGGGGCTCGGTGTTCAATCTGAACATGGTGCGCTCCGGTGACATGGATTTCGGCGTGGCCCAGTCGGATCTGCAGTACCACGCCTACCATGGCAGCGGCCGCTTCGAGGCCTTCGGGCCGGCCACGCACCTGCGGGCCATGTTCAGCCTGCACCCGGAGCCCCTGACCCTGGTGGTGCGCCCCGACGCGGAGATTGCCGGACTGGATGATCTGCCGGACAAGCGCGTGAACATCGGCAACCCCGGATCCGGCCAGCGCACCCTGATGGAAGAGCTGATGGAGAAGCTCGGCTGGGATCACGATACCTTCCGCCGAGTCAGCGAGCTGCCCTCGCGCGAGCAGGCCCAGGCCCTGTGCGACAATCGCATCGACGCCTTCGTGTTCTCCGTCGGCCACCCTTCGGCGGCGATCCAGGAGCCCATCGCCACCTGTGATGCACGCCTGGTCTCCATCGAGGGGCCGGCCATCGAGGAACTGATCCGCTCGACCCCCTACTACCTCACCGCCGTGATCCCCGCCGATACCTACCCAGGGCAGGACCAGGACATCCGCACCTACGGCGTGGGTGCCACCCTGGTCACCTCGGACCGCACGTCGAATACCGCCGCCTTTGAACTGACCCGCGCCGTGTTCGAGAACTTCGAGACCTTCCGCGGCCTGCACCCGGCCTTCAGCGGGCTCGAACGCGAGGGCATGGTGGACGAGGGCCTGTCCGCGCCCATGCACCCCGGCGCCCGACGCTACTTTCGCGAGGCAGGACTGATCGATGACTGATACCCGAGCCCAGGATGCCGCCAGCCCGGAAGACCGTCAGGTCGCCGAGCTGGAGACCGGCGGCCGCCACCCCGGCCGCGCGACCCGCAGTCTCATCTGGATCACGGCCGTCGCGTGGTCGCTGTTCCAGATCTGGATCGCCGCGCCGATGGCCGACTGGGTGGATGTCTTCGTGGTCTCCGAGACCGAGGCCCGCTCCATCCATCTGGCCTTCGCGATCTTCCTCGGCTACCTGCTCTTCCCCGCGGTACGTCCCACCGCCCGCGGCAAGGGCTGGCAGCACGCGATCGGCATCCTCTATGCCCTCGGCGGCCTGGCCCTGATCGCACTAGGGCTATGGCAGCTGCTGGGCCTTGAACGCCTCGGCGAGGTCTATCTGGCCCTGGGCATTGCTTTGGTAGTAGTGGCCTGGCCCCTGCTGCGCGGGAACGACCCCGTGCATCGTGTGCCCCTGGGCGACTGGGTATTCGCCGCGGTCGCGGCCTTCAGTGCGCTCTACCTCTACCTGTTCCACGAGGCCCTGGCGGCGCGCCCCGGCGCCCCCACCGAGCTGGACCTGGTGATGGCCGGGATCGGCCTGATCCTGCTGCTGGAGGCGACCCGTCGCGTGCTCGGCCCGGCGCTGACCATCATCGCGGCGATCTTCCTGTTCTACACCTTCGCCGGACCGCTGATGCCGGACCTGATCGCCCATCGCGGCGCCAGATACCCGCGCGCGATGGCGCAGCAGTGGCTGTCCAACGAGGGCGTGTTCGGGATCGCGCTCGGGGTCTCCACCAGCTTCGTGTTCCTGTTCGTGCTGTTCGGCGCGCTGCTGGAACGCGCCGGCGCCGGCGACTACTTCATCCGTGTCGCCTTCTCCCTGCTCGGGCACCTGCGCGGGGGGCCGGCCAAGGCCGCGGTGATGGCCTCGGGGATGACCGGGGTGGTCTCCGGTTCATCCATCGCCAATGTGGTCACCACCGGCACCTTCACCGTGCCGCTGATGCGCCGGGTCGGTTTCGCCCCGCACAAGGCCGGCGCGGTGGAGGTGGCCAGCTCGGTCAACGGCCAGTTGATGCCGCCGGTGATGGGGGCCGCCGCCTTCCTGATGGTCGAGTACGTCGGCATCCCCTACGTGGAGGTGCTCAAACACGCGATTCTGCCGGCGCTGATCGCCTATATCGCGCTGATCTATATCGTGCATCTGGAGGCCTGCAAGAACGGCATGGAGGGGCTCCAGCGCGCCACCGTGACCACCTGGCGCGGGCGCCTGATCAGCTTCGGAATCACCGTCTCCAGCCTGATCATCCTGGCCGCCGCGGTGTACTGGGGGCTTGGCTGGATCAAGGAGGTGGCCGGCGACGCCGCCGCCTGGATCATCGCCGGCCTGCTGTTCGCCGCCTACCTGATCCTGCTGTGGATCGTCGCCCGCGAACCCGAGCCGGAACCCCTGGACACCGAGCAATCCCTGCCGCGCGTGCTACCCACGGTACTGGGCGGTCTGCACTATGTGCTGCCGCTGGTGGTGCTGGTCTGGGCCCTGGTAGTGGAGCGCCTGTCGCCGGGGCTGGCGGCGTTCTGGGCGGTGGCCTTCATGATCTTCATCGTCCTGACCCAGCGCCCGCTGGTCGCGCTGTTCCGGCGCCAGGGCCGGCTGCTGCAGGCGACCTGGGTCGGGGTATGGGAGCTGTTTCAGGGCTTCGAGACCGGCGCGCGCAACATGATCGGTATCGGCCTGGCCACCGCCGCGGCCGGGATCATCGTCGGCACCGTGGCAATGACCGGCGTCGGGCTGGTGCTGACCGACCTGGTGGACACCCTGTCCGGCGGCAACCTGCTGCTGGTGCTGGTGCTGACGGCCCTGATCAGCCTGATCCTGGGGCTGGGCCTGCCGACCACCGCGAACTACATCATCGTGGCGACCCTGATGGCCCCGATCATCGTCGACCTGGGCGCCCAGCACGACATCCTGATCCCGCTGATCGCGGCCCACCTGTTCGTGTTCTATTTCGGCATCATGGCCGACGTGACGCCGCCGGTGGGTCTGGCCTCGTTTGCCGGCGCGGCGATCGCGAAGGCCGACCCGATCCGCACCGGGATCCAGGCCTTTGCCTACAGCCTGCGCACCATCGCATTGCCGTTCTTCTTCATCTTTAACAGCCAGTTGCTGCTGATCGGCGTGGACAACGTGTTCCAGCTGACGCTGGTATTCCTCGGCTCGCTGGCGGGCATCCTCGCGTTTACCGCAGCCACCCAGGGCTGGTTCCTGACCCGCAGCCGCTACTGGGAATCCGGCGCCCTGCTGGTGGTGGCCTTCGTGCTGCTGGTGCCCACGGTACTGATGGACCGCATCGCGCCGCCCTTTGCGCACCAGCCGCCGGAGACCCTGCTGGAGGTCGTCGAAACGATCCCGGATCGTGACTCGCTGCGCGTGGAGGCCACCGGCATCGACCTGGAGGGCCGCGAGATCACCCGCACGGTGATGTTCCCACTGGGCAGCCCGGTTCTGGCCCCGCGCGAACGCCTGGCCGATGCCGGCCTGGACGTGCGCTTCGATCCCGACGCGCAGAAGGCGCAGATACAAACGGTTGCTTTCGGCAGCCCGGCCGGCCGGGTAGGCTTGGAGGGTGGCTGGGCCATCACCGGCGTGCTGGTGCCCACCGACCGTCCGAGTCCCTACTGGTTCTACCTCCCCGCACTGGCCCTGGGGCTCCTGGTCGCCTGGAACCAGCGCCGGCGCACGACACCACCGGGAGGCGGGCCATCCGCCGACGCCCCGGCGCTGTCGGCGTAACCCGACCTCACCACGAACGGAGGACCCGCGATGGAACAACCTCAATACGGCTTCAACGTGATCGTGCCGGGCGCGATCGATCAGGTGATCGAGCGCACCACGGCCGCCCTGGGCGAGGAAGGCTTCGGCATTCTCAGCGAGATCGACGTGGCCGCGGCCTTCAAGAAGAAACTGGACCTGGATCATCGGGCCTACCGCATCCTCGGCGCCTGCAACCCGAACCTGGCCCGCCAGGCGATCGAGGCGGATCCGAACATCGGGCTGCTGCTGCCCTGCAACGTCCTGGTACAGGACAACGAGAACGGGACCTGCACGGTCGGCTTCATGGACCCGGTCGCGGTGATGGGTCTGGTCAACAAGCCCGGTGTCGAGGACCTTGCTCAAGATGTGCGGCATCGCCTGGAACGGGTACGCCTGACACTGGAGACGGGCTAGTGGGCCATGCGGGAAGTTCGGTGACGATGGAGCACAGCCAGAAGTGCCGGAGCAAGGCGGGCAAGTGCCGGAATAGCCACGCTATTTCAAACTTGCCCAACGCAGCGCCGGCGCTTCTGGCGAAGCGATCCGTTACCGAACTTTCCACGAGGCCCACTAGCCCCGGCCGCGCCCGCATCTGATGGAACCCGGAACCGACCAGTCCTTGCTACTGGCCGAGCGCATCCGTTCGGCCAGTGCAGCCGGCCACCGCCTGGCCATCACCGGCAGTGGCAGTCAGCGTGCCCTCGCGTTCCCCGAAGGATATCCGGCGGATGTGCAGCTGCTGGAGGCAGGCCGCCACCACGGCATCGTCAATCTGGCCCCCAGCGAGCTGGTGGTGACGGTGCGTGCCGGCACACCGGTGATGGAATTGCAGGCCGCGCTGGAAGAGGTCGGCATGATGCTGCCCTTCGAGCCGGCCATGCCCACCCCGTCCAGCACCGTGGGCGGCATGGTCGCCCTGGGGCTGTCCGGCGCGCGCCGCCCCTGGACCGCCAGTCTGCGTGACGCGCTGCTGGGTACGCGCATCGTGAACGGCCGCGGCGAGATCCTGCGCTTCGGTGGCGAGGTCATGAAGAACGTCGCCGGCTTCGACGTCTCGCGCCTGATGGCGGGCAGCATGGGCAGTCTGGGCCTGCTGCTGGAAGCCAGCTTCAAGCTGCTCCCCGCCCCCGCCTACCAGGCCTGGCTGCGCCGCGAGGCCTCCGCGGCCGAATTCATCCACCAGGCCCGGGACTGGGGACGCACCGCCCTGCCCTTCTCCGGTCTGGCCTGGGCCGACGGGATCACCCGGATCCGCCTGGGCGGTGGGCAGGAGGCCGTGCAGGAGGCCGCCGAGCGCCTGGGCGCGGATGCCGATCTGGAGGGTCCGCCCTTCTGGACCCGGCTGCGCGATCGTCACCTGCCGTTCCTGACCGGTTCGGTGACCGGCGACGAACGCCTGTGGCGTCTGAGCCTGCCGCCGGCGACCCCGCCCCTCGACCTGCCGGGTGAGTGGCTGATGAACTGGGGCGGCGGCGAGCGCTGGCTGCGCTCCAGCGCGGCCCCGGAAACGGTCCGCACGACGGTCGCAGACGCGGGCGGGCATGCCCGGCTGTGGCTGGGCAATCCCGCCGGCGGCTCCTGGCTGCATCCGCGCCCCGCGCCGCACGCGCGCCTGGAAGGGGAAGTCCGCGCGGCGATGGACCCGGACGGGGTATTTTTCGCCCCACTGATTGCCCCCCATCCACGCCCCGCCCGGGCGAGCTGAGACTATGGAAACCCGCCTGCACCCCCGCTTCGAGAACGACCCGGCGGCGCGCATCGCCGAGGACGCGCTGCGCGCCTGTGTGCACTGCGGCTTCTGCAACGCGACCTGCCCGACCTATCAGGAACAGGGCGACGAGCTGGACGGCCCGCGCGGCCGGATCTACCAGATCAAGGAGGTCCTGGAGAGCGGCGAGGCCAATGCCACGACGCGCACCCATCTGGACCGCTGCCTGACCTGCCTCAACTGCATGACCACCTGCCCCTCCGGCGTGGACTACAACCACCTGGTGGCGGTGGGCCGCGAGGTCGTCGAGCGCGACCTCGACCGCCCCTGGCGCGAGCGGCTGCTGCGCGGCCTGCTGGCGCGCGCCCTGCCGGCGCGCTGGCCGTTCCGTCTGGCCCTCGGGCTGGGGCGTCTCGCCCGCCCGGCCCTGCCCGCGCGACTGAAGCGGCGCGTGCCGCCGCGCCAGGCCACCGGGGCCGTACCCCGGCCCGCCAACGGTGCTGCGGGACCCGGCTTCCAGCATGGGCGCGTGCTGCTGCTGGGCGGCTGCGTGCATGACGCCATTGACGCCCGCATCAACACCGCCCTGCGCCACCTGCTGGCCCGCCGCGGCGTCGAGGTAGTGGAGACCGGGGCGGCCCGCTGCTGTGGAGCGGTGGAACATCATCTGGCCTTCGAGGAACGAACCCGCGCCCGGGTCCGCGCCAACCTCGACGCCTGGCAGCCGGTCCTGGAACGCGGGGTCGACGCGGTCGTCAGCACCGCCAGCGGCTGCGGCGTGCTCCTGCGCGACTACGGGCACATCCTGGCCGACGACCCGACGTACGCCGAGCGCGCGGCCCGGCTGGCCGAATGCGTGCGCGACCCGGTCGAGCTCTTCGATGCCGAGGCCATCCGCGCGCTCGGTATCCGCGCGCCGGACGATCATCCGCCCGTCGCCTGGCACGCCCCCTGCACCCTGCAACATGGCCAGGCCCTGCCCGGGCGCGTGGAACCGCTCCTGCAGGCCGCCGGTTTCAATCTGGTTCCGGTCATCGAGCCGCACCTGTGCTGCGGCTCTGCCGGCACCTACTCGATCCTGCAGCCGGAGATGGCAGGTCGGCTTCGCCAGCGCAAGCTGGACAACCTCGAGGCCGCGGGCCCCGCGCGCATCGTCACCGCCAACATCGGCTGCCAGACCCATATGCAAAGTGGCACGGACACCCCGGTCGAGCACTGGCTCACGCTGCTCGAGCGTCACTGTCCGGCAACTCCCGCCGGTGCGTAGGGGCGCTTGCCCGCGCCCCGGCGGCGATCTAGATTCCCCCTTTTCCAATCCGGTAGACGCATCCATGCAGGCAAAATCCTTTCTCCCCCCGCAGCGCACCCTGATGGGCCCCGGCCCCTCCGATGTGAACCCGCGTGTTCTGAGCGCGATGAGCCGCCCGATCATCGGCCACCTGGACCCGGTTTTCGTCGGCATGATGGAGGAGATGAAAGGCCTGCTGCAGTACGCCTTTCAGACCAGTAACGCGCTGACCCTGCCGGTCTCCGCCCCCGGCTCCGCCGGCATGGAGACCTGCTTCGTGAACCTGGTCGAGCCGGGCGACAAGGTAATCGTCTGCATCAACGGCGTGTTCGGCACGCGCATGAAGGAAAACGTCGAGCGCTGTGGCGCCACTGCCGTGGTGGTCGAGGACGACTGGGGCGCCCCGGTCTCCCCGCAGAAGGTCGAGGACGCGCTGAAGGGCAACCCGGATGCGAAGATCCTGGCCTTCGTGCACGCCGAGACCTCCACCGGCGCGCGCTCGGACGTCGAGACCCTCTGCCGGCTGGCGCGCGAACACGACTGTCTGAGCATCGTCGACTCGGTCACCGGCCTCGCCGGCAGCCCGCTGTACGTGGATGACTGGGGCGTGGATGCAATCTACTCCGGCTCGCAGAAATGCCTGTCCTGCACCCCGGGCCTGTCGCCGGTCAGCTTCAGCGAACGCGCGGTAGAGCGCATCCAGGCGCGCAGCCACAAGGTCCAGAGCTGGTTCCTCGACCTGAACCTGGTCATGGGGTACTGGGGCGGCGGCGGCAAGCGCGCCTACCACCACACCGCCCCGGTCAACGCCCTGTACGCCCTGCACGAATCGCTGGTAATCCTTGCCGAGGAAGGCCTAGAGAACAGCTGGTCGCGTCACTGCCGCCACCACGACGCCCTGCGCGCCGGCCTTGAGGCCATGGGCCTGAGCTTCCTGGTGGATGCCAAGCATCGCCTGCCGCAGCTCAATGCGGTGCACGTGCCCGAGGGCGTGGACGAGGCCGCGGTGCGCGGCGAACTGCTGAACCGCTACGGCCTGGAGATCGGCGCCGGGCTGGGACCGTATGCCGGCAAGGTCTGGCGTATCGGCCTGATGGGCTACGGCGCGAACGAGAAGAACGTCCTGCTGTGCCTGTCCGCGCTGGAGGCCGTGCTGGCCGACATGGGGGCCGTCACCCCCGGCCGCGCGATGCCCGCCGCCCGGGCCGCCTACGCGCAGCAGGGCTGAACCCACCGATCACCGGTCGCCGCCGCGCCCATGCGCGCTGGCGGCCACTCGAGACCCAACGGGAGGCGCATCATGACGCTAAGCGAACTGCTGCAGTACCTGGATGAACACATGGACGGCGTGTTCCTGGACGGCGACCCTGCCGCGTCGCTGGAAAAGGCGCGCAGCGGCGAACACCGCAACCCCATCGCGGCCGAGGTCCTGGTCGCGCTGATGGACGGGGCCGGCGCCGACAGCCCGGACACCACCCTGGAACGCGCCGAGGCGGTCAAGGCCATTGGCCCGACCCGCCTGAAGTACATGGGCGATGACGCACCCGTGGAGGGCTTCCGCCTGGTGGAGAAAACCATCGTCACCATCGACGCCGCCTACAACGAAGAGGCGCTCGCCTCCCGCGGCTGATCCCGCCCGCTAAGGCGTCATCCCGGAAACCGCGCAGCGGTTGTCCGGGATCTCCAACGCCGGGGCAGATCAGGGCGATGGGGCTTCCGCGAAGCGGGGATCCCGGCTCTTCGCTGCGCTACGGCCGGGATGACGCGAGGTGTTTCCCTAGAACAACCCGGCGAGCCACAGCACCGCGCCGGCCATGGACGCCCCGATCAGCGCGCCCATGGCGACGTCGCTGGGATAGTGCAGCGCCAGTACCAGCCGCGAGGCGGCCACCAGCGCCGCGAACGGCACCACCAGCCAGGCCCAGACCGGGAACCACGCCACCAGGACCACGGTGAATCCCACCGCGTGCATGGTATGGCCGGAGGGGAAGCTGAATTCGTCCAGCGGGTCCACCGTCCGCGTGAACGGGCGATCACGGTGGCAGGGCCGCCGCCGGCTGGTGCGTCGCTTCAGCCACTTGTACACCGGCAGCGACGCCAGCCCCACCACCGCCATCTGCAGGCTGACCCAAGCCGCCTGCGGCCCGTGCAGCAACGGCAGCACCAGCATCAGCGCATACCAGGCCACCCCGTCGCCCAGCCGGCTCACCCCGCCAAAGAACCCGCTGACGACGCGGCGCCGATTGTAGTGGTTGAACTGCCGGCAGACCGCCAGCTCCAGCTCATCCATCCATTGCAGGACGCGCATCGCGACCCTCCTTGAGGATTCCCAGACACTGGGACTCGAACTCGGCCACCACCTCGACCCAGTCGAGCCCGCGGGCATGCGCTCGCGCCTGACGGCCCATCTCGCGCCAGGCCTCCGGATCCTGCGCGAGAGCGCCCGCCGCGCCGACGAAGGCGGCGGCATCCTCGGACGCCGTTCCCGTCAGCGGCACCCGGGCGCCACTCACGCCGCTGGTCACATGCTCGTGAGCCGCGGCCGAATCGAAGGCCAGCACCGGGAGCCCGCTCGCCATGGCCTCGATCACCACATTGCCGAAGGTCTCGGAAGTCGACGGAAACAGGAACAGATCGGCGCTGGCGTAGTGCTGTGCCAGGGCCTGGCCCACCTGCTGGCCGGTGAAGATCGCGTCCGGATTGGCCCGCTCCAGCTCCGTTCGCGAGGGGCCATCGCCGACCACCACCAGGCGCGCGCCGGGGCGCGCCGCCTGGATGGCGCGAAAGGCATCCACCACCAGGGCCAGATTCTTCTCCGGTGCCAGGCGCCCGACGTACAGCACGACCGGTGTGGCGGTCGCCGCACCCCATTGCTGGCGCAGGCGCGATGACCGCCGCGCCGGGGTGAAACGCCGGGTATCCACGCCCCGCGCCATCACCCGCACGCGCTGGAATCCCTGCGCCGCCAGCGTGTGCGCCAGTGCCCCGGTCGGGGCCAGAGTCACGTCACAGCGGTTGTGGAAACGGCGCAGGACAGCGCGCACCAGCGGGGTCAGCCAGCCGACACCGTAGTAGCGGGCATAGCCGTCGAAATGGGTATGAAAACCCGAGGCGACCGGAATCCCGAGGCGCCGCGCCGCGCGCAGGGCCGCATGCCCCAGCGGACCCTCGGTGGCGATATACACGGCATCCGGGCGGTCCTCCGACCACAGGGCCTGCAGCCGGCGGCGCGCCGGGAGACCCATGCGCAGGCCGCTGTAGCCAGGCAGCGGCAGGCCCGCGAGCAGGTGGTCACACGCCCCTGATTCGTCGCCCGCCCCGCAGGGGCGCGCCACCTCGCCCGGCTGGCGCGGGCGGGCGACCTGCACCCGGTGGCCACGCTCGCGCATCCCCTCGACCAGCCGCGCGAGGGTATGCGCCACGCCGTTAACCTCCGGCGGCCAGGTCTCGGTGACCAGCGCCAGATGCAGGCGTGTGCGGCAGGGGCCCGGGGACTCGATGTGCGGTTGCGACCACATGATGAATCCCCGTGCCGCGGCCGGCGCTATGCAGGCGAGCGATCGCTTTCGCGACCAGCTGGCGGTTCCAGTGGCAGGTCCAGCACGCGGACGATGGCCTCACGGGCACCGTCCGCCAGGCTGCGCCGGTCCTGATCCGCGACTTCCAGCGGCGCCAGAAAATGCAGGTCCACACGCGTCTCGCGGCGGCACAGCAAGCGCCATACGTTGGGGATCAGGCGATCCCCGCCGGAATACGACACCGGAACCGCGCCATCGGGCGTCCGCTCGTAGGCCAGCGCCACCGGCTGCACCGGATGCCGAGTGCCGGTGACGGCCGCGAACAGGCGCGGGTGGAAACGGCGCACGAACTCGCCCCGGCTGGTCGTCCCCTCCGGAAACACCACGAAATGGCGGCCCTCGTCCAGGCCAGCCCGCATGGCCTCGACATGGGCGGAGGCCTGGTGCGCACCGCGCTCGATGAAGCGGGTGTCGTGCTGCCGGGCCAGCCAGCCGATGACCGGCCAGCGCGCGATCTCCGCCTTGGACAGGAAGCACGGGTCCAGCGCTGCCCCGATCAACGGGATATCCAGCCAGGAGACATGGTTGGAGACCACCAGCGACGGCCGCCGGGGCGGCTCGCCATGGATCCGGAAACGCACCCCCGCGATCCACAGGGCACGGTCGTACCAGGCCCGGCGGATGCGACTGCGCTCCTCGAAGTCGGCCTCGCGGCGGGCCATCCGCCAGGTCAGCCAGACCCCCGCCAGCATGTGCAGCACGATACGCATCAGCCTAGCCAGTGCCCGCAGTGTTCCGGTCATGTTCCGTTCCTCGGCTTGCAGGCGCCGCGGCGCCCAGGAAGTGCCGATGGTAACGGTCCGGCATGGCGCGCACATCCAGCAAGACGAGCACGTCGGCCACATTGAAATCGGGATCGAAACAGGCCTCGCCGCAGACCCGCGCGCCCAGGCGCAGGTAGGCCTTCAATAGCGGCGGCATACCGCTGCGGCTGGGCGTGCCGTGGCAGATGGTCAGGGCGTTGGGAAGCGGTCGGCGCGGGGTGACCCGCAGGCGCGACGGGGCCCGATGGAACATGCGCAGCCAGGCCAGCTGGGCCGGTGTCTGCTCGGTCAGGGGCAGGCTGGCGCAGCCCATCAGGTAGTCGTAGCGATGGGCATTCATGAAACGCGCCAGCCCGGTCCACAGTGCGTTGATGGCGCCGCCCTGGCGATGGTCCGCGCGCACGCAGGTACGACCGACCTCCAGAGTGCGCCCGGGCAGATTCATCAGCGGGCCCAGTTCGAATTCGGACAGCGAATAGAAACCGCCGGCCGTGCTCGCACTCTCTTCGGTCAGGATGCGCGTGCAGGCCACCACACCGCCCGAACGTCGGTCACGCACCAGCAGGTGATGACAGAAGGCGTCCAGCGGGTCACGATCCAGCCCCGAGGCGGTGTCCGGCAGCGCTGCCCCCATCTCGCCGGCGAAGACCTCGTGGCGCAGGCGCTGGGCGGCTTCCAGATCCGCGGGGCTGGAAGCCAGATGGACGCGATAGGCAGTTTCGGCATCCGTGGAGGACACGGACAGGGAGCGAGGCGGTGCGGTCATGGTGGCGACCTCCGGTTGAACTGCCCCGGAGACTACGCCGCGCGCTTGACCATCCCGTGTAGAAACGATGACGGTCGGGTGAATCCGCCGTCGGATGCCCACCCGCAGAGGGTGGCATTGGGGGCGGAGGCACCAGCCCCCGCCCCGCGAGGCCGTGCTACGGCAGCTTGCCGGTGTAGGCGCCGGATTCGACCGGCAGGTCCTCGCCTTCCCAGCCCTTGATGCCACCGGCGATATTCACCACGTTGGTGAAGCCCATCTCCTGCAGCCGCTGCACGGACATCGCGGCGCGGCCGCCGGTCGCGCACATCACGGCCACCGGTTTCTCGCGGGCCTCCACCAGGGCGTCGATGCGGTGCGGGGTGTTGGGGTCGGCCGCGCCCTCCAGCAGCCCGCGCGGGACGAGGATGGAATTCGGCGCGTGCATCTTTTCGAACTCATAGGGTTCGCGCACGTCGACCACCAGCCAGTCCTCGCCCGCTTCCATCTTCTCGGCGAGATCCGCCGGGGCAATCTCCTTCACGTTCTTGCGTGCCTCGGCGACGAAATCCATCAGCTTCTTCTCGCTCATTCGAATCTTCCCTTTTGCAATGATCTGGATGTCTTTGTAGGAGCCTGCTTGCAGGCGAAGCCCCTGCCCATGTCGGAGTTTGGCAGGGGCTTCGCCTGCAAGCAGGCTCCTACCACCGGACGCATTCTACCGTGGGTACGCGACCCGGCGTTTCAACCCTGTGAGAGCGCGCTGTCCAGCGCCGCAGGGTCAGTCACCGGCGCCTCGCACTGCAGGCCGCGGCAGAGATAGGCACGCACACCCGTCTCCGGCGCGGCCTTCTCCGCCAGCGCAGCGGGCAGGTCGCCGGCATCGGCCGGGATCGCGAGGGCCCATACCGGAGCAGCCTGCGCCCGCAGGCGCTGCTGCCACGCGGGAAGTTCGTCCGCCGCCCCGCGCAGCACGACCAGGGCCGGCGGCTGGTAGTGGATGTCCAGCGCCATCAGCAGGCTCATGTGTCCCACCGGGGCCTGCTCGATCATCGGTCCGGCGTTGGCGAGGGTGCGCTCGGCCGCCTCGATATACCGTGGCTCGGCCAGCATGAACCCGAGCTTCTGCAAGGCCTGCGCCGCGACACCGTTGCCATTGGCCATGGCATCGTCGGAATACACTTTCGGGCGCTGGATCAGCGCCTCGTGATCGCCGGCGGTAAAGAAGAAACCGCCGTGCTCGCGGTCCTCGAATTCCGCCAGCAGGGTATCGGCCAGAGTCACGGCCCAGCCCAGCAGCTCGCTGTCCCATTCAGTCTCCAGCAACGCCAGCGTGGCCTCCAGCAACAGGGCGTGATCGTCGAGATAGGCGCGCGGCATCGCACCGGTGGCCCCCTCGCGCACGCTGGCGTACAGCCGGCCGTCGCGCCACAGGCGCTCGCGCACGGCGGTCATCGCGTCACGTGCCAGGTGCAGCCATTCCGGACGCCCCAGGGCGCGCGCGGCCCGCGCCAGTCCGGAAATCATCAGGGCATTCCAGGCGCCGAGGATCTTCTCGTCCCGGTGCGGTCGCACCCGCTCCGCGCGGGCCGTCAGCAGACGTTCCCGGGCCTGATCCAGCCGCCGGTTCACCTCCGCCTCGTCGATCCCCAGCGCCTCCGCGACGGTCGCCGGCGGCGCGACCTCGTGCAGATGCCAGCGTCCCTCGAAATTGGCCGGGCCGTTCAGCCCCCAGACGCGGCTGGCAACGGCCCATTCGACCTCCGGCAACAACGCCTCCACGGTGTCCGGATCCCAGACGTAGAAGCGTCCCTCCTCGCCCTCGGAGTCCGCGTCCAGGCTCGAGTAGAAGGCCCCGGAGCCATCCCGCATCTCGCGTTTCAGCCAGGCGACCGTCTGTTCCACCACCCGCCGCGCGCGAAGATCGCCGCCGGCCGCGCGCTCGGCGTAGAGCCCCAGCAGCGGGCCGTTGTCGTAGAGCATCTTCTCGAAGTGCGGGATCATCCAGCGGGCGTCTACCGAGTAACGACAGAAGCCACCCCCCGCCTGATCAAAGATGCCACCCGCGGCCATCGCGTCCAGGGTGCGCCCCAGCATGCGGTCGGCCTCGGCATCGCCATGGCGCGCCGCATGCCAGGCCAGCCACTCGAGCGAGGCCGGGTGCGGAAACTTGGGGGCATCCCCGAAGCCGCCAAACTGCTCGTCGAAGGTCTTCGCCAGTTCCGCGCGTCCCTTGTCGATGACACTGAGCGCCGGGATCGCGCCGCCGGCGGGGCGGTAGATCCGACCCAGCGCCTGCTGCAGCGATTCGTTCTGGCGCTGGATCTCGTCGGGGTGCTCGGCGAGGAAGTCGGCAACCCGCGTCATCAGATCCACGAACGACGGCAGGCCGTGGCGCGGGGTGCTCGGGAAGTACGTCCCGGCAAAGAACGGCACCTGGTCGGGCGTCAGGAAGACGGTCAACGGCCAGCCCCCGGGACGCTGCGACAGCAGCATATGCGCGTTCTGGTAGATGCGGTCGAGATCCGGGCGCTCCTCGCGGTCCACCTTGATATTGACGAACCGCTCGTTCATCACCGCGGCGGTGTCCGGGTCCTCGAAGGACTCGTGCGCCATCACATGGCACCAGTGGCAGGCGGAGTAGCCGATCGACAGCAGGATCGGCTTGCCCTCGCGGCGGGCGCGTTCCAGCGCCTCCTCGCCCCAGGGATACCAGTCCACGGGGTTGTCGGCGTGCTGCAACAGATAAGGGCTGCTGGCCCCGGCCAGTCGATTCATCGCGCGACCTCCTGGAAAGTGGATCCGGCGACCCGCATGCAGGTGCATGCCGGCGCCCGGCCGGGTAGCATGTGCAGCCGGTTTTTCATCCGCAAGCGCCCATGCCCACACACCCGTTTATCGACCCGGTCGCGCTGTCCATCGGCCCGCTGACCCTGTACTGGTATGGCCTGATGTACCTGGTCGGCTTCATCGCCTTCTGGGCACTCGGCGTCTGGCGCACGCGTACCCGCGACTGGGACCCCCTGCACCCCTGGCAGGTCGGCGACCTGCTGTTCTGGGGCGTGGTCGGGGTCGTGGTCGGCGGACGGCTCGGCTATGCCCTGTTCTACAACCTGGACGCCACACTGGCCGACCCGGTGAGCCTGTTCCGCATCTGGGAAGGTGGCATGGCCTTCCACGGCGGACTCGCCGGGGTGCTGGTCACCTGCTGGCTGTATGCCCGCAAGATCGGCCAGCCGTTCTTCCGCCTGACCGACTTCATCGCCCCGCTGATCCCGATCGGCCTCGGCGCCGGCCGCATCGGCAACTGGATCAACGGCGAACTGTGGGGCAAGCCCACCGACCTGCCCTGGGCCATGGTCTTCCCGGCCGCGGACTACATCCCGCGCCACCCGTCGCAGTTATACCAGGCCTTTCTCGAGGGGCTGGTGCTGTTCGTGGTGCTGTGGATCGTCTCGCGCCAGCCGCGTCGCACGGGGCTGATCTCCGGGCTGTTCCTGACGCTCTACGGCGGCTTCCGCTTTGCGATCGAGTTCGTCCGCGTGCCCGACGCCCACATCGGTTACCTTGCCTTCGACTGGCTGACCATGGGCCAGGTCCTGAGCCTGCCGGTTATCCTGTTCGGCGTGGCCCTGATCGTCTGGTCGCGGCGCAACCCGCTGCCCGCAGCCCGCCCGGCCCCGGAGGCCTCCTGAGATGCAGCAATACCTCGATCTGGTGCGGCACATCCGCGACCATGGCACGGATCGTCCGGACCGCACCGGTACCGGCACGCGCTCGGTGTTCGGCTACCAGATGCGGTTCGATCTGGCTGACGGCTTCCCGCTGGTAACCACCAAGCGCACTCACCTGCGCTCGGTGATCCACGAGTTGCTGTGGTTCATCGCCGGCGACACCAATATCCGCTACCTGCGCGACAACAAGGTCCGCATCTGGGACGAATGGGCAACCGAGGACGGCGACCTGGGCCCGATCTACGGCGCCCAGTGGCGCAACTGGGCCGGCCACGACCAGTTGGCCGAACTGGTCGACAACCTGCAGAACCGGCCGCATTCCCGGCGCCACATCATCAGCGCCTGGAACGTGGCCGATCTGCCCGACGAGTCCGTCTCGCCGCAGGCCAACGCGGCGGCCGGGCGCATGGCGCTGGCGCCCTGCCACACCCTGTTCCAGTTCTACGTGGCCGACGACCGCCTGTCCTGCCAGCTCTATCAGCGCAGCGCCGATGTCTTCCTCGGGGTGCCGTTCAACATCGCCAGTTACGCGCTGCTGACCCACATGCTCGCGCAGGTGGTCGGCCTGAAGCCGGGCGAATTCGTGCACACCTTCGGCGACGCCCATCTCTACCGCAACCACCAGGACCAGGTCGAAGAACTGCTCGGACGCGAGCCGCTGCCGCTGCCGACCCTGCACCTGAACTCCGACGTCACCGACCTGTTCGCCTTCACCTTCGACGACATCGAGGTCCGCGACTACCAGTCTCACCCCCCGATCAAGGCCCCCATCGCCATCTGACTCCGCTACCCTCGCAAATGGATACCGGCAAGGAAGCCGAATGAAGATCAAGGAACTGATCAGATGCCTGGAACGCGATGGATGGGTTCAGGTTCGACAAAGAGGCAGCCACCGCCAATTCAAGCATCCAACGAAGCCGGGACTTGTAACCGTGGCGGGAAAACCTGATCTGGATATTCCCCCCGGAACACTGAACAATGCGCTGAAACAGGCGGGTCTCAAGGACAAAAACCCGAGGAGGCGATGATGAACTACACCGTGATCATCGAGGAAAGCGAGGATGGTTGGGGTGCATATGCGCCCGATCTGCCCGGCTGTATGGCCTCGGCGGCCAGCCGCGAAGAGGTCGTAACCCTAATCCGGGAGGCCATCAAGTTCCATCTCGAAGGCCTCCGGGAGCAAGGGGAGCCCATTCCCGAGCCGCACTGCCAGAGCGAAATCATTCAGGTCGACGCCGCCTGACCCATCCGCGATCGGACTATCTCTACATGCGCCAACCCGAGATCCACCTGATGGTCGCGCTCGATCCGGATCACGTGATCGGGCGCGACAACGACCTTCCCTGGCATTTGCCGAAGGACCTGCAGCACTTCAAGCGCGTGACCAACGGCCACCCAATGATCATGGGGCGGCGCACCTTCGAGTCCATCGGACGACCGCTACCGAAGCGGCGCAATCTGGTCCTGACCCGCCAGACGGACTGGCGCGCCGACGGCGTCGAGGTCTACTCGGATCTGGACGCGGCCCTGGCCAGCATCGAGGCGGGCCCGGCCTTCGTGATCGGCGGCGCGGGTCTGTTCGAGGAGGCCCTGCCGCGCGCCGACGTGCTGCACCTGACCCGCGTGCACGAGCGCCACGCCGGGGATACGTACTTCCCCGCGATCGACCCCACGGACTGGGACGTCGTCTGGTCCGAACACCACGAGGCCGACGATCGCCACGCCTGCCCCTTCACCTTCGAACGCCTCGAACGCCGCCGCTGACCGCTCCCTGGCGCCCTTTTTGTTCACCACGAAGCACACGAAGGCACGAAGAAAAGCTAGGTCAAGGGCGTTAACAGGAAGATGAGAAGATTTGAAGGATGATATGAATCAGGGCTAACCAGCGTGCGCAGGCCCGCACCGCAGGGACAGACCCATTTCAGAATCCTTCCTGACTTCCTTTCTTCCTGTTCAAGCTTTTTGCTTTTGACCTGGCCTTTCTTCGTGCCTTCGTGTGCTTCGTGGTGAATACAAAGGGGTTCAGCGGCCGCCGAAATGGGGGATCAGGCGGCCCGGCAGCAGATGCACCAGGATGAAGCCGAGCATCGCGGCGACCACGATGGTCGGGCCGGTCGGCGTGTCGTACTGGAAGGAGCCCCACAGCCCGGCCCCCACTGCCAGCATGCCGATGATGCCGGCAAGGATCGCCATCTGCTCGGGGGTGGTGGCGAAGCGCCTTGCACTGGCGGCCGGGATGATCATCAGCGCGGTGATCAGCAACACCCCGACGACCTGCATCGCCGCCGCGATCACCAGCGCGATCAGGAGCATCAGGCCCAGCCGTACCAGCAGCACCGGTACGCCCTCCACCTGTGCCAGCTCCTCGTGCACCGTGAGCGCCAGCAGCGGGCGCCACAGGACGATCAGCAGCAGCAGGGCCACGCCGCCGCCAATGGCGATCGACAGCAGATCCCCGGTCCCGACCGCGAGGATGTCGCCGAACAGGTAGGCCATCAGGTCCACCCGCAGCCCTTCGATAAAGGTGATCGCGACGATCCCCAGCGACAGCGCGCTGTGCGCGAGGATCCCGAGCAGCGTGTCCGCAGCCAGTTCCTGGCGGCGTTGCAGCAGCACCAGCAGGATCGCGATGGCCACGCATACCAGCGTGACCATCAGGTTCAGGTTCAGCCCCAGCAACACCCCGAGGGCCACGCCGAGCAGGGCCGAATGCGACACGGTATCGCCAAAATAGGCCATGCGCCGCCAGACCACGAAGGCCCCCAGCGGCCCGGCCACAGCCGCTACCATCAGGCCCGCCAGCAGCGCGCGCACCAGGAAGTCGTCAAGCAGCCCTTCCATCATCGGGACCCGCCTCCGCCGGGGCCGGACTGCCGGCCATGGGCACAGCCAGCGTGGTGTTCGTGCACCTCCCCGGCCACGTCATGCACATGGTCGTGATCGTGCCGGTAGACCCCGATGCCCTGCATGTCCGACTCCGGGAACAGGCGCTGGTATTCCGGGTGCCGCGATACTTCTTCCGGCCGGCCGGTACAGCACACATGCTGGTTCAGGCAGATCACGGCATCGGCCCCCGCCATGACCAGATGCAGATCGTGCGAGACCATCAGCACGCCGCAACCCGTCTCGTGGCGGATATCGTCGATCAGCTTGAACACCTCGCCCTGGCCGACGATATCCACGCCCTGGGCCGGCTCGTCCAGCACCAGCAGGTTCGGTCGATTGAGCAGCGCGCGGGCGAGCAGTACCCGCTGCATCTCGCCACCGGAGAGCGACTGCACCGGCTTGTGCAGCAGGTGCGGGACCCCTACCCGTTCGAGCCGTTCCCGCAGCACCGACTCCGGGGCCCGCTGGCGCAATGTCAGAAAGCGCCGCACCGACAGCGGCAACACCGGCTCGATCTGCAGGCGCTGGGGCATGTAGCCGATGCGCAGGCCGCGTCGGCGCTGCACCCGACCCCGCCCCGGTTTCCACAGCCCCAGCAGGACGCGCAGCAGAGAGGTCTTGCCAGCTCCGTTGGGGCCGATCACCACCGTCACCTCGGCCGGTCGCACCTGGACGGAGACCTGATCCAGGATTACCCGACCCGCACGCTCCAGCGATACGTCACGGGCCGCCAGCAAGGGCGATGCGTCGATTTCCGCTGCAGCGGGCTGGGAAGGGCTTTTTCGGATCATGTTGGTATAGTATAACGTTGATAGCCCCGATGGAGAATCCGCCCATGCGTTCCGCCTTTCGCCGTCCGATCTTCCCCGCCCTGCTGCTGGCCCTGGCGTTGCTGCCGGGGCTGACCGTTCCCGCTCAGGCGGACGCGCCGCGCATCGTCACTTCGATTCTACCCATCCACAGTCTGGTTGCCGCACTGGCCGGCGATACCCACGAGGTCGAACTGCTCGTCCCGGCCAGCGCATCGCCCCACGGCTACGCGATGCGGCCTTCCGAGGCGCGCCGCCTGCAACAGGCCGACGTGGTCATCTGGGTCGGCCCGGAGCTGGAAGGCTTCCTCGAGCGGCCGCTGCGCGGGATCTCCGACCGCGCTACCGTGATCAGCCTGATGCACGACCTCGACCTGGACCTGCTGGAAGGCCGTAGCGGCGGCGTATGGGAAGGTCATCACGACCATGGCGACCACGGACATGACGCGCGCGGCGATCACCACGAAGCGCACGACCACGGTGATCACGAGCACGGGGACCACGGACACACCCATGACGAGCATGCCCCCGATGCACACGGGTCGGACGACCACGGGCACGGGCACGGGCACGGGCACGGGCACGGCGAGCATGACCACGACCACGGGCACGCGCACGGCGGTGTCGACAGCCACCTGTGGCTGTCGCCGGCTGTGGCGACGGCCGTCGTCGAACAACTGGCCGACCGCCTCGCGGAACACGACCCGGACCAGGCCGCCACCATCCGCGACAACCGGGATCGCCTGCTCCAGCGCATCGAAGACCTGGATGCCGGGATCGCCGAACAACTGGCGCCGGTGCGCGACCAGCGCTTCATGGTGTTCCACGACGCCTACCAGTACTTCGAGCGGCACTACGGCCTGAACGCGGCCGGCTCCATCAGCGTCGACCCGTCGCGCATGCCCGGGGCGCGCCGACTGTCCGAACTGCGCACGCGCCTGGCCGAGGGCGATGTCACCTGCCTGTTCACCGAACCCCAGTTCCGCCCGGCCCTCGCCGAGACCGTGGTCGAAGGTACGGACACCCGACTCGGCATGCTCGACCCCATCGGGGCGGAGCTGGAGCCGGGCCCGGATGCCTGGTTCGACCTGATGCAGGGCCTGGCCGACGGCTTCACCGACTGCATGGCGGCGGACGCTCGCTGATCGCCACACGCCCCGCGTCCGCCATCCCGGGCACCGCGCAGCGGTGACCCCGGAGCCTCGCGCCTCGTGGTACCTCCTGCGCCAGAGATCCCGGCTCTACACTTCGCTACGGCCGGGATGAGCCAGGCCAGCGGCACGGATGCCCCGACGATCAGAGCAGGACCAGGCCCCAGACCAGTGCCGCCAGCAGGAAGCTGACCAGCACGGCGGCCGAGGCAATATCCTTGGCCCGCGCCGACAACGGGTGATGCCCGTCGCCGAAGCGGTCGATCGCCGCCTCCACCGCCGAGTTCAGCAGTTCCACCACCAGGATCAGCAGCACGCTGCCCGCCAGCAATGCGCGTTCGGCGCCATCCTGCCCCAGCACCATCGCCAGGGGCAGGAGTACGACCGCCAGCGCCAGCTCCTGGCGAAAGGCGGCCTCGTGACGGAATGCCTCGCGCAGCCCGCGCCAGGAATACCCGAAGGCGTGCCACACCCGACTCAAGCCGCGACGCCCGCTATGCGCCATCGGGTTCGTCCCCGGTCCGGACGACCGAACCTGCCGGCGGGTCCGCGATCGCCACCCGGTTGCGACCCTCGCGCTTTGCCCGGTAAAGCGCCTCGTCGACCCGGCGCAACAGGTCACTGCGCGGTTCGCCAAAGGTGAAGGCCGCCACCCCGAGGCTGATGGTCACGCGGCCCACCTCGGGGAAGGCATATTCGGCCACGCGTGCGCGGATCGATTCGGCGACCCGTGCACCCGCCTCCGCGTCGTCCCCCGGCAGCAGGACCATGAATTCCTCGCCGCCCCAGCGCCCCAGCACATCCGAAGCGCGCAGGCGCTCGCCCGCCACCCGGGTGACGTCCTGCAACACGACATCCCCGGTGGCATGGCCATAGGTATCGTTGACGGCCTTGAAATGATCAAGATCGAACATCACAAGGGAAAAGGCCTGTCCATAGCGTTCGGCACGCCGGAGTTCGCGGTCCAGCAGGCTTTCGAAGTACCGCCGGTTGGAGACACCGGTCAGACGGTCGTAAAACGCCTGACGCTCCAATTCAGCCTGATTGCGCTCCAGCTCCATCTGCGTGGTCTTGAGTTCGGTGATATCGACGGCGGTGCCCGCGACTCGGGTAACGTGACCCTCCGGATCCGTCACCGGATAGCGGTGGACGCGCACCCAGCGTTGCTCCCCATCCGGCCGCCGGATCCGGAAAGTCTCGTCGGTCCGGGCATTCCACAGTGGCTGCGCCAGAAAAACGGATTCCACCCGTGCCCGGTCCTCCGGGTGTACCGCCTCCAGCATCGCCGCCGGATCGCGCAACAGATGTTCACGACTGTAGCCCCAGACCCGCTCGTAGGCCGGGTTCACGTACAGGATGGAGTCCGCGTCCTGGAGCCAGAAGACCTCGTTGACCGAGCCGGCCAGCTGGCGGAATCGCTGCTCACTCTCGCGCAGGGCCTCTTCGACCGCCTTGCGCTGCGAGATGTCGCGCAGGATGGTGGAGATCTGTCGCACATCCCCGTGGCCATCGCGGCGTACGACAATCACCTGCGACACTGGCACCTCCCGACCCTGGGCGTCGAGTATGGCGGTCTCCCCTTCCCAGACCCCGTCCCGCATCGCGACGGGTGCGGCCTCCTGGAGGATCTGGTCGGCCGCCCAGGGCGGGTGGAACCGCCGAATCGCGGTCTCCAGAGAGCCCGTTTCGGCCGGCAGATCGCGGCTGTTCCAGCCGCCTTCGGGATCCCAGGGCTCCCCGGAGGACAGGGGCAGGCCGAACAGACGCCGCCCGGCACCATTCAGGAACAGCATGTTGCCGGCCGGGCCGTGCATCGCGACCACGTCCGGAGTGGACTCCAGGATGCCGACCAGCCGGCGCAGGTTCTCCTCCAACGCGTGGCGTTCCGTCACGTCCTGCACGGTCCCCATCATGCGACAGGGTTTGCCCCCTGCATCGTGTTGCGTCGATCCGCGTGCATGGACTACGCGCTCGCGCCCGTCGGGGCGCACGATCCGGAAATGGATGTCGTACTCACCACTCTCCAGCGAGGCCTCGACCGTCGCGGCCACGCGATCGCGGTCGTCCGGGTGCACGGCCTGCAGGAATCCCGCGTAGTTCGCCTCCTGATCTTCCTTGCGCAGACTGAAGAGACGGTAGACCTCGTCCGACCAGTGTGTGCGATCGGCCGCGATGTCCCAGACCCAGCTCCCCATGTGCGCGATGCGCTGTGCCGCGGCAAGCTCCTCGCCCCGCGCGCGCAGGGCGTCCTCCATAGCTACCTGCTCGGAGATGTCGATCATCACCCCGTGCCAGACGATGCTGCCATCCGGGCGCGGTGCCTCCGGGGTCGCGCGACCCTCGACCCAGAGCGTCCCGCGCAGTGGATGACGTACGCGATAACGGACCTTCCAGGGGCCCATGGTGCGCGCCGACTCCTCGATGCTCGCCTGGATACGCGGAAGGTCGTCTGGATCGACCCGGGCAAAGGCGGCATCCGCGTCCTCCTGGATGAGATCGGGAGAAACCCCGTACACCCGCTGCGCACCCTCGCTGACAAACGGGAATTCATGACGACCGTCCGGATACAGCCGGTACTGGTAGATCGCACCCGGCAGATGACCGGTCGCCTTCAGCAGGTGGGCCTCGCGCTCGCGCCGGGCCGTCTGGTCCTGGAACGAGACCACGGCGCCGTCCACCCGACCGGACACGTCGAATGTGGGTGCGGCAAACACACTGACCGGGAACAGGCTCCCGTCGGTGCGCACGAAGTGATCATCCCAGGCCTCCAGTGGCCTGCCCGTCTCGAGGACGCGGTAGATGGGACAGGCCTCCGGCGGGTAGGGCGTCCCATCTGTCAGCACGTGATGGTTGGTCGAATGCGATTCCTGCCCCAGGGCATCCAGCTCCCGTTCGAAACCCAGCAGACGGCAGGCCGCCGGATTCAGGAAGGTGTAACGGCCATAGCGATCCAGCCCGAATACGCCTTCGGCAAGGCTTGCCAGCAGGCGCGTCTGGAACGCCTCGGCCGCGCGCAACTCGGTGATGTCCTCGATCACCCCGTCGAACACACACTGACCGTCCGCATCCTCGGTCCGGTAGGCGGTAATCCGGGCGCGGAAGGGGCGCCCCCGCAGCGTCTTCAGATCCACCTCGCGTCCGACCACCCGCCCGTACGCCGCCAGATCGCGACTGAGCGCCGTCCGGTCGGCAGGGTCCCGGTAGAGCTCGCGGACCGGCGTCGATCGCAGCTCGGTCTCGGTCGCGGCCTCGAACAGCTCCACCATCGCCGGGTTGAGCCGCACGAAGCGGCCCTCCGGCCCCGGTGTATTGCGGTACACGCCCACCGGCAGCCGGCCGAAGGCCACACCGTAGAACTCCAGCTCGCGTTCGTAGCGGCGGGTCTCCGAGACATCGTGGATGATCGAGTAGAGGTAGCGCCGGCCGTCCAGCACCACCGGACCCGAATACACCTCGACATCGCGCACGTCGCCACCGCAGACGCGGTGCCGGAAGCGGAAGAACCGGCGCTCCTCGCGCGCCGCCCTGGCCATCTCGGCGCGCACCTCGGCCGCCGACAGCGTATTGATCTCGTGGATGTGCATCCCCTTGAGCCGCGCGACCGAATAGCCGTAAAAGGCCTCCGCGGCGGGGTTGACATCCACGATGGCACCGTCCTCGGGATCGATCAGCAGCTTCGGCGCGGTATTGGCGGTAAAGGTCTGCTCGTAGACCCGGGCCGCCGAGTCACCCGGCTCCCGGCGCTGCACCGTGGCCAGCCGCCCGTCCGGATCGGGCGCCAGCACAACCGTGCAGGCCAGCGCCGCTCCGCCTCGATCACTCGGGGCCGCAAGCGCCAGGTCCAGGGTGACTTCGCTCGCTCCGGCGCGGGCCAGCGCATCGCGCAGGGCCTTGCGCGCGTCCTCGGGGACACACTCGGCCAGCGGGCGCCCCTCGAGATCCTCCGCGGCACAGCCCAGCCAGTCCGCCAGGCGCGCGTTGGCGGCCCGCACGCGACCGTTCGCGTCCAGATACAGCAACCCCACGGCCGCGCGATCGAACAGACCGTCACGCCCGGATTCTGCCCGCGCGTCCCCCGCTCCGGCTCGGCGTCCATGGTCGTTCAATCGCGTCGCACCACCTGATTCCGTCCGGAATGCTTGGCCCGGTACATCGCGTCGTCCGCGCGCTTGATCCAGTCCTTGATCGCCTCGCCCGGGCGACATTCGGCCACCCCCAGACTGATGGTCACCGACCCCACATGGGGCAACTCCAGCGCGGCCACCTGGCGCCGCAGGTCCTCCGCCAGGCTACAGGCCGCCTCGGCCTTCGTGCTCGGGAGCAGGACCATGAACTCCTCCCCGCCCCAGCGACCCAGCACATCGGCCTGGCGCAGCCGATCGCTCGTGGTGGCGACCACGCGCCGGAGCACCTCGTCCCCGACATCATGGCCATGGGTGTCGTTGATCCGCTTGAAATGGTCCAGGTCCAGCATCACCAGCGAGCAGGGATCCGCATAGCGATCAGCGCGCCGGGCCTCCTGTTCCAGCAGGGCCTCGAAGTGGCCGCGATTGGCCGCATCGGTCAGCGGATCGTAGAAGGCCTGGTGTTCCAGCGCCGCCTCCAGCTCCTTCTGCCGCGAGATATCGTGAAACATGGCGACGTAATACTCGATCGCCCCGGTGGCATCCCGGATCGCGGTGACGATCTCGTGCAGCGGGAAGACGCGGCCGTCCTTGCGCCGGTTCCATACCTCGCCCGACCAGTGCCCCTGCTCGCGCACGGCTCGGAACATCTCCTCGTAGAAGCTGCGGTCCTGGCGGCCGGAGTTCATGATCCGGGGGTTCCGGCCCAGCGCATCGGCCTCGGTGAAGCCGGTCAGCTCGGTGAAGGTGGCGTTGACACGCTGGATCGTCCCCTCGACGTCGGTGATGAAGATCGCCTGACTGCTGTCGAAGGTCGCCGCCAGCAGGCGCTGCTCGCGCTCCAGCTGGTGACGCTCGGTGATGTCCTGCACCGTCCCGATCATGCGCAAGGCCCGGCCGTCCTCGGCGAATTCGACGTAGCCGCGCTCGTGCACCACGCGTTCCTCGCCGCCGGGGCGCAACACGCGATGGATGGTATCGAGCGTTCCCTCCCCGGCCATCGCCGCATCCACCTCGGCCTGGATGCGGTCACGATCGTCGGGATGGACGGACTGCATGAAGGCCTCGTGCGTCCCGCCCCACTGGCCCCGCCGCAGGCCGAAGATCCGGAAGACCTCGTCGGACCAGCGAATCTCGTTGCGCACGAAGTCCGACACCCAGTTGCCGATATGGGCAATGCGCTGGGCCTCGGCCAGCTCGCGCTCACGCTGATGGAGCGCCTCCGCGGCCCGCACCTGCTCGGTGATATCCAGGATCACGCCATTCCAGAGCACACTGCCGTCGTCCAGGGCCTCGGGGCTGGAGTGCCCTTCCAGCCAGATTTCGCCGCGGTCGGGATGGTGCACTCGGTAGCGCTGGCGCCAGGGGGTCAGACAGCGCATGGACGCCTCGATGCTCACCGTCACGCGGTCCAAGTCCTCCGGATGGACCACCTCAAAGACGCAACGGGCGTCCCGCATCACTGCCTCGGGCGTGACCCCGTAGACATCCACGATCCCCTCGCTGGCATACGGGAACGTCGCATGCCCGTCCGGGGACTGACGGTACTGATAGATCACCCCCGGCAGGTTCTGCGCGATCTTCTCGAGGTGACGCTCGGTTTCCACCCGGGCGCCCACGTCCTGGAAGGCGCCGATCAGCTCGACCACCGCCCCCTGATCGTCCCGGATCGCGGTGACCTGGTCCTCCAGCCACTGCCAGTGTCCGCCGGGCATGCGCTGGCGATAGTTCAGGCGACAGAATCCGCGGGCGCCTTCCGCCAACCAGCGTTTGATCTGGCTTGCGCAGCGCCGATAGTCCTCGGGGGCGAGATGGGTGAGGAGCCAGTCCGGCTCGCGCGTGATCTGCTCCGGACTCCAGCCGGTCACCGTCTGCACGTTGCGGCTGAGCCAGGTCATGGTGCCCAGATCCGACGGATCCATGGTGTAGATCACCGCCGGGCTGGCCCGCAGGAGGGTCTCGGTGCGCTGCTCGGCCGCCTTGCGCGTGCCGATATCGTTGACCACCACGAGCAGCGCCTCGGGGCTGTCCTCGGTGGCCGGGATGCGGCTGGTCGTCAACTCCACCCACTGGGCCTGGTCGGTGGCATCCAGCAGCCGAGCCTCGACCTTGCCGTTGCCGCACCCGCCATTCAGCAGGGCATGGCGATGAGCCTCCACCCGCTCGCGGTCGTCCGGGCAGACGTGCGCTTCCAGCGTGGCACCGGCCAGATCCGCCGGATCAAAAGCCAGCAGGGCCCCAAGGCGGAGATTGGCGCGCAGGATGCGCCCCTCGGTATCCATCTCGGCCAGCCCCACCGGCGCATGTTCGAACAGCGCCGCATAGCCGTGGATGCCACAAATCTCGCTCATTGGATTGCATTCCTTGCCCGTCTTGGTCTCTCTTGGCGGAGACTTGATCGACACACGCTCGCGGTGCCGGCTGCCCTCGGGCCTGACAGTGCTTGAGTAGACTGAATCCAGAAACTACCAGATGCCGAGTCTGGTTTCTGCTTGCCCCTACAAAATCGCGATTACTGCCGTACAAAACGAGAACACCCCCGACAAGCGGGGGCGTCTCGGTCGGAGCGCACGGGCGCCCCGGGGCAGTGACCGGGCTCGGTCTAGCCGTGGGTACCGGTGCGGGGCGCGCGGTCGTCTCCCTCGTCGGCGGCCTGGAACACCACATCCAGTGCCTTGGCTGCGGCCACCTCGTTGAAGCGCCTATTGGGCAGCGTGTGCGGGGCGGCCTTGATGGTCTCCATATCGTTCTCCGACTCGGCCAGGATGCAGGCCATCGCCTCGACGAAGCCGTCCAGCGTCTCCTTCGATTCGGTCTCGGTCGGCTCCACCAGCAGGCACTCCGGCACCAGCAGCGGGAAGTACGTCGTCGGCGCGTGGTAACCGTGGTCCAGCAGGCGCTTGGCGACGTCGCCCGCGGTCAGGCCGCGTTCCTTCGCCTGCTTCTTCAGCGTGACGATGAACTCGTGGGTGGCGCGGCGCTTGGGATAGGCCAGATCGAAACCGGCCGCGGCCAGTTCCCGGGCCAGGTAGTTGGCGTTCAGGGTAGAAAACTCGGAGACCCGCACCATGCCCTCGCGGCCCAGCATGCGCATGTACACATAGGCGCGCAGCAGCACGCCGGCATTACCGGCAAACGCGGACAGGCGGCCGATGCTCTGCGGGCGGTCGGACTCCTCGGCAAAACGGTAACCGCCCTGCTCCGCTTCGATCACGTGCGGGATCGGCATGAACGGCAGCAGGCGCTCGGAGACGCCCACGGCACCGGAACCCGGACCACCCCCGCCATGCGGCGTGGAGAAGGTCTTGTGCAGGTTCATGTGGATCACGTCGAAGCCCATGTCCCCCGGGCGCACCTTGCCAAGGATCGCGTTCAGGTTCGCGCCGTCGTAGTACAGCAGGCCGCCGGCGTCATGGACGATCTTCGCGATCTCGGAGATCCGCCGCTCGAACACGCCCACGGTGGACGGATTGGTCAGCATGATCCCGGCCGTCTGCGGGCCCACCGCGGCCTTCAGGGCCTCGATATTCACGTCGCCGGTCTCGTCGGTGGGGATCTCGCGCACCTCGTAGCCGCACATGATCGCGGTGGCCGGGTTGGTGCCGTGCGCGGCGTCCGGGACAATGATCTCGCGGCGCTCGGTATCGCCGCGGGCGTCGTGGTAGGCGCGGATCATGGCCACGCCGGTGTACTCGCCCTGGGCACCCGCCATCGGCGCCAGCGACACGGCCTTCATGCCGGTCACTTCCTTCAGCATCTCCTGCAGCTCGAACATGGTCTGCAGGAAGCCCTGGCTGTGGCTGGCCGGGGCATGCGGATGCCGGTTCAGGAATCCGGGCAGCATGGCCAGGCTGTTACAGGCACGCGGGTTGTACTTCATCGTGCACGAGCCCAGCGGGTAGAACTCGGTGTCGATGGAGAAGTTCTTCTGCGACAACCGCGTGTAATGCCGCACCACGTCCAGTTCCGAGGCGGCCGGCAGACCCGGCGCGGACTTGCGCTGCAGATTCGCGGGGATGCGGGTCGCGGCATGCTCGCGCGGCGCCTGGGCCACGGCCGAGCGACCGGCGCGGGAACGTTCGAAGATGAGATGGGCGTCTGTGGTGCTCATAGCGGTTTCTCGCTTGCATATTCGGGTGACGGCGACCGGGCACGGGCCCGGCCGCCGGCGGCGCAGTGGTTCTCCGCGCCGGTTACTGGGTCGGGCTCAGGTTGGCCCGGTCATCCAGGGCCGCGAACGCGGCGTCGTAGTCCGGCTCGTCGCCGATCTCGGAGACCAGCTCGGCGTGCATCACCAGATTGTCGGTATCCAGCACGACCACGCCGCGGGCGGTGATCCCGGCCAGCGGGCCGTCCTGGATCAGCACGCCGTAGTCCTTGGCGAAATTGCGATCGCGCATCATCGACAGGACGGTCACGCGCTCGAGGTTCTCGGCGGCGCAGAAGCGGCTCATCGCGAACGGCAGGTCGGCGGAGACGATCAGGATCTCGAGATCCGGACGGCTGGCCACCATCTCGTTGAACTTCTTGGTGGAATCGGCGCAGACCGGCGTGTCCAGGCTGGGCACGATGGAGATCAGCTTGCGCTTGTCGCCGAAGTCCGCCAGCGAGACATCCTGCAGATCCTTGTTGGTCAGCTTGAAGTCCGGGGCCGGCGAGCCCACATGCGGCAGGTCGCCGTTGGTGTTGATCGGGTTACCTTGCAGCTTGATTTCGGCCATGGTTGCCTCCCGGCGTTGTGTGTATGGCGCGTGGTGTCGTTGACCCTGGGGAAACACTGATCAGTGTTTCCCCTGGTGCGGACCGCCTCAGGCGGCCTGCTCCCAGGTGGTCACGTACTGCTCGAGGTCGGATTCGGTCTTGGTCTCGGTGGCGCAGGCCAGCACGCAGCCATCCAGCTGCGCGTAGTCGCGGCCCAGCTCGAAGCCCGCGAGCACGCCGGCGTCGGCCATGGTCTGCACGCGGCTGGCGGCATTGCCGCCGAAGTCCAGCGCGACTTCGTGGAAGTATTCGCCGGTAAAGCGCGGCTTGATGCCCTTGGCCGCCAGCTTTTCCACCAGTGCGTGGGTGTTGGCATAGCAGGCCTCGGCCACGCGGGTCAGACCCTCGTCACCCAGCATGGACATGTGGATGGTCGCGGCCGTCACCACCAGGCCCTGGTTGGTGCAGATGTTCGAGGTCGCCTTGGAGCGGCGGATATGCTGCTCGCGCGCCTGCAGGGTCAGCACGAAGCCGGGCTTGCCGTCGGCATCCTCGGCGCGGCCGACGATCCGCCCCGGCATCTGCCGGATGTGCTTCTTCAGGGTGGTCATGAAGCCGAAGTACGGCCCGCCGGAGGACAGCGGCGCCCCCAGTGGCTGGCCCTCGCCGACCACGATATCGACGCCGTTGGTGCCCCACTCGCCCGGCGGCTTCAGCAGCGCCAGCGAGACCGGGTTCACCACGGCGATCACCGGGATGCCGCGCTCCTCGGCCCAGCCGGTCAGGGCGTCCACGTCCTCGAGGATGCCGAAGAAATTCGGCTGGCTGATCACCATGGCGGTGACGTCCTCGTCGGCATACGGCGCCAGGGCGTCCACCGGGGTCTGGCCGGTGGTCTCGTCGAACGGCAGCTCCACCAGCTCGATGCCCTGGTTGCCGATCAGCGTCCTGACCACCTTGCGGTAGTCCGGGTGCAGGGCGCCCGGCAGCAGCACGCGCTTGGCCTTGGAGCGGCGGTTCACGCGCACCGCCATCAGCACGGCCTCGGCCAGGGCGGAGGCGCCGTCATAGAGGGAGGCGTTGGAGACCTCCATCCCGGTCAGGCGGCTGATCATGGTCTGGTATTCGTAGATCAGCTGCAGCGTGCCCTGACTGGCCTCGGCCTGGTACGGCGTGTAGGCGCTGTAGAACTCGCCACGGGTGGCGATCTGCCACACGGCGGCCGGGATATGGTGCTCGTAGGCACCGGCCCCGATGAAATTCGATGGCATGCCGTCCTTCGCCGCCCGCTCCTGCATCAGGCGGGTGATCCCCATCTCGTTCTCGCCCTCGGGGATCCCCGTAAGCGGCGGCGAACGCAGATCGGCGGGGATCTCGTCGAACAGGTCCTCGACGGATTCGGCACCGATGCGGTCGAGCATGGCGCGGATGTCTTCTTCGGTATGCGGGATAAACGGCATGTCAGGTCTCGCTTTCGCCGATTGCGGCGAACTTCGGTTGGGTCCCGGCCGGACGCGGCCGGGACCGATGATGCACAGCTACGCTCAGGATTCGGCCTCGACGTGCGCGGCATAGGCATCCGCGTCCATCAGGGCGTCCAGCTCACCGGCATCGGAGGGCTTCACCTTGAACAGCCAGCCGTCCTCGAAGGGGGACTCGTTGACCTTCTCGGGGCTGTCCGCCAGGTCCTCGTTCACCTCGGTCACCTCGCCGGAGATCGGCGCATAGATATCCGAGGCGGCCTTGACCGATTCCACTGTGGCACAGGCCGAACCCGCCTCGATGCTGCTGCCCGCTTCCGGGGCCTCGACGAACACCAGATCGCCCAGCAGTTCCTGCGCGTGATCGGTGATGCCCACGGTCACGCTGCCATCGGCCTCGCTGCGCACCCACTCGTGGCTCTTGGTGTACTTCAGGTCCTTCGGTGCTTCGCTCATGACGTCTTCCTTTTTCGTTTGGATCCCGCCTGCGCAGTGTAGTCCGGCACACGCGGCATGAGGCAATAATTCGTTAGCGATTCAGTTCGATCTGCGGCTCGCCATTGCGGACGAACACCGGCTTCACCACGCGCACCGGCAGCTTGCGGCCGCGAATGTCCGCGTGCAGCTCCTCGGCCTCGACCCCGGCCGGGATCCGCGCGAAGGCGACTGACACCCCGAGGCTGGGCGAAAAGCTGCCGGAGGTGACCACGCCGTCGCCGGCCTCGGTCTCGATGCGGGTGCCGCCGCGCAGCACCCCGCGCCCGTCCAGTACCAACCCGACCATGCGTTCCGGCACGCCCTCGGCCTTCGACCGCTCGATCGGCGCACGGCCGATGAAATCGCGTTCGGCATCCTTAAGCGCGATGGTCCAGCCAAGGTTCGCGGTCAGCGGATTGGTCTGGTCATCCATATCCGTGCCGTAGAGATTCATGCCGGCCTCCAGGCGCAGGGTGTCGCGCGCGCCGAGACCGATGGGATGCACGCCGGCGGCCTTCAGCTTCTCCCAGAAACCGTCGGCGGCCTCGGCCGGCAGCATCACCTCGAAACCGTCCTCGCCGGTGTAGCCCGTGCGGGCGACGAACCAAGTGTCATTCCAGACCGCGGAGAACGGCTTGAGATCCCCGGCACTACGCAGCTCATCCGGCAGCAGCGGCAGGGTCTTCTCCACCGCCTGCGGGCCCTGGATCGCGATCAGCGCGAACTCCGGGCGCGGCTCGACGTTCACGTCGAAATCCTTCGCGACCTTCTGCATGTGGGCGATATCGCCCTCGGCGGTAGCGGCATTGACCACCGCGCGGTAACTGGCGCCCCCGGTCCAGTAGATGATCAGGTCATCGATCACCCCTCCGGCCTCGTTCAGCATGCAGCTGTACAGCGCGCGGCCCTCGGTCTTCAGCTTGGCCACGTCGTTCGCCAGCAGGTAGCGCAGGAAGGCCTGCGCCTGCGGGCCATGGATATCCACGACCTGCATGTGCGAGACGTCGAACATCCCTGCGGATTGGCGCACGTGCTTGTGCTCCTCCATCTGGGAGCCGTAGTGCAGCGGCATCTCCCAGCCGGCGAAATCGACCAGCTTGGCCCCTGCGCGCTGATGCGCGGCATGGAGCGGAGTTGTCTTCAACGTCGTCATCTGATTCTCGCCTTGCGTCCGTTTCGTGGTCGATTCGCCGGCAGCCGCCGGTGGAACCGCGAGGCCCGGTCGCCGTGCGCCGGGCATAAAAAAAGGGGCGGCCAGCAGGGATTATCTGCCAGCCGCCCCTCTGTCCTGAAACCTGAGAGTTTGCGTCGCGTCAATCCATTTCCGGACTGCGTGACCGCCCCCTTCGGTGGGCCGTTTCCGGCCGCTCTCCAGAGTGTGTCTCCTGCACCGTTCCGGTCCTGTAGCCTGAGCGATTCCGGGCGGATGTTGCGCCTTCGGCGTCTGCCAATCGACTCGCGATCGCAGATCTCTTCCAGAACGGTGTGCGGGCATTGTCGGGCACCCGCAGACGAAACTAATTGTAGACCAAAATATCTCCGGCGCGAAAGCCCGGACGCCCGGCGGCGACTTTCCGGCCCGGAGCAACCGCTCGACCCGCGCCCCCTTCGCGCAACCGGGGCACCGTCATTGCGAGGAGCGCAGCGACGAAGCAACCTCCTTACGAAACCACCGGATGCTGTCGCGCGGCCAGCTTTCGAAGGTTACTCGCTGCGCCCGCCTTTCGGGCCGCCCTGCGGCCGTTCAGCGCGCAGCGCGTTTTTGTGCCGCGTCGTCTGGGGTTCCTCGGAATGACGGTGCATGTGCGTGGCGCCCTACAGCGCCAGGTCGATCGCCAGCAGGACGACGAAACCGACCAGCACGCCGACCGTCGCCTGCGCCTCGTGCCCCTTGCGGTGCGACTCGGGGATGATCTCGTGACTGATGACGAACAGCATCGCCCCGGCCGCGAAGGCGAGCCCCCAGGGCAACAGGAACTCCATCAGCGTGATGGCGCCGGCCCCGATCAGACCACCGACCGGCTGCACCAGCCCGGTCAGCAGGGTCACCCCGAATGCGGCCCACTTGCTATAGCCCAGCGACAGCAAGGCGATCGCCACCACCAGCCCCTCCGGCATGTTCTGCAGACCGATCGCGATGGCCAGCGCGATCCCGTCACGGACGTCATCGCCCCCGAAACCTACGCCGACGGCCAATCCCTCGGGCAGGTTGTGCAGGGCGATGGCAAAGATAAACAACCAGACACGGCGGATCTTGGCGGGGTCTGCCCCGCTTTGCGGGCCGATGTGGAAGTGTTCATGCGGCACACACTTGTGCAAGGCGAGCAGCGCGCCGCCCCCGAGCGCCATGCCCACCGCCAGCACGACAATCGCCATACCCACGCCGCCATACTGCAGCTCGGCCTGTTCCACCGACGGCAGAACCAGCTCGAAGGCCGTGGCGGAGAGCATCACTCCGGCGCCGAAGCCCATCATCGCGTCCTCCACCGACTGGCTGATCCGGCGCAGGAAGAAGATCGGAAGCGCGCCCACCGCTGTCATCAGCCCGGCCACGAAGCTCGCCAGCAGGCCGATCTGCAGCGTACTCAGGCCGACGAGCCGCTCTTCCAGCGCAGGCCAGACCAGACTGACCAGCCAGATGAAGGCCGCCAGCGCGATCAGCGACCCGATCAGGAAGACCCGGGGGACCGGTTTGCCGTGATCGTATTCGACAACGGGCTCGTTTGATTTGCTCATGCTCGATCCTTGAACGTCCTGACGGCGTGGTGTTTCTACCATGGATTCCCGGGCCGCCTGCGGGTTTCACAGGCACAGGCTATGGCCGCGGTGCGCTCAACCTATCGTAAACGACGGCCGTGCGCGGTAGAGTTTTCGGCCAGCACTGCGGCCGTCCCACCCGGATTACAAGGACCCACCGATGCTCGACACCATCGACCAGTTCCTCGGCGACACCGCCGGCCTTCTCTGGGGCAACCCGATTACCCTGATCCTGCTGCTGGGCACGGGGCTCTATCTCACCATCCGCCTGGGTCTGGTTCAGGTCGTGGCCTTCCGCGAGGGCTGGCGCGCCCTGCGCGGGTCGGACGGTCGGGCCGGCGGCACCGGACAGATCTCGCCGTTCCAGGCGCTCTCCACCGCGCTGTCCGGGACCATCGGGACCGGGAACATCGCCGGCGTAGCCACGGCCATCGCTCTGGGCGGCCCCGGGGCGTTGTTCTGGATGTGGGTCACCGCCTTCTTCGGCATGGCGACCAAGTTCGCGGAGACCACCCTGGCGGTGCGCTACCGCGAGATCGCCCCGGACGGCAGCATCGCCGGCGGCCCGATGTTCACGCTCCTCAACGGCCTGAAGATGAAGAAGCTGGCGATCCTGTTCGCCGCCTTCACCCTGATCGCCTCGTTCGGCATCGGCAACATGGTGCAGGCCAACTCCGTGGTCGACGGCCTGACGTTCATCGTGCCGGACCTGCGCGCCGACGACGACATTATGGGCTGGATGGCCCTGATCATCGGCCTGACCATGGCCGTACTGGTGGCGCTGGTGATCATCGGGGGCGTCAAGCGCATCGCCATGATCGCCTCGACCATCGTCCCGTTCATGGCCGTGATCTACATGCTGGGTGCCTTCGTGGTGATCGTCGCCAACATCGATGCCGTCCCGGCCGCGGTCGCCACCATCCTGAACCTTGCGCTCAATCCGTGGGCCGCCGGCGGCGGCGCGATCGGCCTCGCCATCCAGTACGGCGTCGCGCGCGGCATGTTCTCCAACGAGGCGGGCCTGGGCTCCTCGGCCATGGCGCATGCCGCGGCCAAGAACGGCGATCCGCCGCGCGAGGGCTCGGTGGCCATGCTCGAGCCGTTTATCGATACCATCGTGGTCTGCACCCTGACCGGTCTGGCCATCGTGGTTACCGGGGCCTACATTGACCGCGCCGACGACGTCGTGGGTGCCTCCCTGACCGCCACCGCCTTCAGCTCCACCCTGGGCCCGTTCGGCGCCATGGTGGTAGGGATCAGCCTGATGCTTTTTGCCTTCTCCACCATGATCGCCTGGTCCTACTACGGCGACCGCTCGGCCTACTTCCTGTTCGGCGAGAGCGCGGTCATGCCCTACCGCATCGTGTTCGTCATCCTGATCGTGATCGGGGCCACCATCCCGCTGGGCGTGGTCTGGAACTTCTCCGATATCGCCAACATCGCCATGGCCGCACCTAACCTGATCGCGCTCATCCTCCTGGGTGGCCTGGTGAAGAAGCTGCGCAACGACTACGTAGCCCACCGCCCGATCCCGGATCGTCATGACGGATAAGGCCCCGGTCGCAGGCGGCCCCAGCGACCCGTTCGCCCAGGGCCCGGCGCGGCCCGATGCCGCCATGCTGGTGCGCGAGGTCGAGGCCGCCCTCGCGGAAGACCTGGGCCCCAACGGTCTGGACGGCGACCTGACCGCCGCCCTGGTCCCGGCCGAACGCGTCGCGCGCGCCACGCTGCTGCTCAAGGAGCCCGCGATCGTCTGCGGACAGGCGTGGTTCGAGCGCGTATTCACCAGCCTCGCGCCGGAGACCCGCATCGACTGGCAGGTACCCGAGGGCGCCCGGGTGGCCGTGGACGGCCAACCCCGGGTGATCGCGACGCTCGAGGGGCCGGCCCGGGCCGTCCTGGCCGCCGAACGCGCGGCCCTGAACCTGCTGCAGACCCTCTCCGGAACCGCCAGCGAGACCGCGCGCTGGGTCGCGCGCCTGGAAGGCACCGAGAGCCGCGTCCTGGACACCCGCAAGACCCTTCCGGGGCTGCGGCATGGGCAGAAGTACGCGGTGCGCTGCGGCGGCGGCTACAACCACCGGCTGGCGCTGTGGGATGCGGTGCTCATCAAGGAAAACCACATCGCCGCCTGCGGCTCCATCGCCGCCGCGGTCGAGCGCGCCCGCACCCTGGGTGCCGGACGCTGGGTCGAGGTGGAGACCGAGACCCTCGACGAGGTGGACCAGGCCCTGGCCGCCGGTGCCGACGTCATCATGCTCGACGAGTTGTCGCTGGACGACCTGGCCACTGCGGTGCGGCGCATCTGCGGCCGCGCGATCTCCGAGGCCTCCGGCGGGGTCACGCCCGACAGCCTGGCGGCCATCGCGGCGACCGGCGTGGACTACATCTCCGTGGGTGCGCTGACCAAGCACCTCCACGCGATCGACTACTCCCTGCGCCTCGATTAACCGCTCGACCCGCAACCGGCCTTCGTTCGGGAAGGCTTCGGTCGGCCGCCTGCCTTGTTGAGGCTGGTCCTGGCTCGGCCTCTGGGGTTTACAGCGCCTTCGGTCCGCATACTGCCGATTGTTGGCTGGGCCTGGTTCGGCATCCTGTGTTTACGGTGCCTCCGGTCCGCCGCCTGCCAGGCGCTGACTCGCCAGCGCGCCGCGAGGTACTTCTTTGCTCGTGCAAAGAAGTACCCAAGAAACACGCCCGACTGCCGCGACCCCGGCCCGCTGTGCGGGCCGGGGTTTCCCTCGCTCCGAGGCTTTTCGCGGGCGGCGCTGAACTCGCTGCGCCTGCGGCTCCGCTCAGACATCCAGCGCCCCCGTTTCTATTTTGAATCGTCCCGCGAAAACCCTCTCCGCTCGGCGCGACGACAACGGGGGGCTCAAGGTCAAGACAACGGCTGTCCCGACGGTCTTGCCAGTGGATGAAGGCTAGGTCTTCGCACATCTTGGGCACGCTCGGCCTTCGGCCATAGCGTGCCGCGCCCGCGGTGCGGGCGCCGGGGGGTTCAGGCGGCAGGGCCGTTGTCGTGTCGTGGCGTTGGGATGCCTTCTGTTTTGACCTTCCCCTCCCGTATGGAGTCCCTTGCGGAAGGGTTCTCGGGCCGGCCCGTTTTCTATAAATTCGGGGCGCTGGATGTCTGAGCGAAGCGCAGCGTAGCGAGTTCAGCGCCGCCGGCCCGAGGGCCCTGGAGCAAGGTTCCCGGGCGGAATCCGGGTGCCCTTCTTTGGGTCCTTTCTTGGGCAAGCAAGAAAGGACCTCGGGGCGCGCTGGCGAGTCAGCGCATGGCAGGCGGCCGGCCGAAGGCACGTAAACACCGGAGGACGAACCAGGACCAGCCGAACCACCGCATTCATTAGCCGAATGCCGAGCGCTGATGCCAGACATGCAAAAGGGGCCACGCGGGCCCCTTTGCTTGAATCTGGCGGAGAGGGAGGGATTACGGCGACGGAGTCGCCGCCCTGCGGGCCGCCTCCGCTGCGCTTCGGCGTTCCGGCGTCGCTACGCGCCACCGGTCGAACCATCGTGTCTATCAATCGAGGGTTCGAATCCCGGCACCTCCGGGGCCAAACATGCAAAAGGGGCCACGCAGGCCCCTTTGCTCGAATCTGGCGGAGAGGGAGGGATTACTCGGCACGTTGTGCCTCGCCCTCCGGGTCGTCGCCTGCGGCGACGCTCGGGTGCCGCTCCGCGTCACCCGTCGAACCAGCGTTCTTGTTCCTCGGGTTCGAATCCCGGCACCTCCGGGGCCAAACATGCAAAAGGGGCCACGCAGGCCCCTTTGCTCGAATCTGGCGGAGAGGGAGGGATTCGAACCCTCGATACGGGGTTACCGTATACACACTTTCCAGGCGTGCGCCTTCGACCGCTCGGCCACCTCTCCATTTTCCGCAACCGCTGGACGGCTACAGAGCGCGGAATCCTAAACCAGGCGCGGCAGCAGCGCAATGGAGGGCCGGTGGAAAACGCTTGCGGATCAGGACCCACCCTTGCCTGGCAACCCCGGGAAGGCATGCACGTTTCCACCCACCGCGCCCGCGTCGTGGATGCGCGGCGTCCCCACGGCGGTGACCTCGTCGATGCGAATCAGGGCATGCATCGGCACGTGGAAGCGCTCCACTCCCTCGAACTCGGTACGCAGGCGTTCCTCCGAGGGATCCACCACGACCTGCGAGCGCTCCCCGAACAGCAGACCCTCGATGGTCACGAACCCGTACAGTTCATCCTGATAAACATCACGGGCGAACAATTCGTAGGTTTTGCCATTGTTCAGAAAGCTGATCCGGTAACGTATGTTCTTGTCCATGATCTTAAGGAGACGCTGATTGAATCGCACGTCCGCGCTCGAGTCGCTTTTGCGTGCGAACAAGGCGCGGTGACTGCCGTGCAGTCATTCTGCACAAGGGAACCGCAACGCCGTTCCCGCGC
>NZ_KB897940.1:0-43339 GCF_000377285.1 Thioalkalivibrio sp. ALE25
GCCCCCTGTTCCCCGATCCTGCGTTGCGCCGCTTGCGGGTAGAACCACTACCCGCTGCACGACGCGCCTTGTCTCGGAAAACAGGGGGCACCAACGCGGACGTGCGATTCAATCAGCGTCTCCCTAGCCGGCCGGCTTACTGCTGCGGCTGGACGCTCACGAAACGACGGTTGTGCGGACCGCCCACCTTGAAGACGACCTGGCCGTCGACCTTGGCGAACAGCGTATGGTCCTTGCCGCAACCCACGCCCTCGCCGGGATGATACTGCGTCCCGCGCTGACGAACGAGGATGTTGCCGGCGCGCACGACCTGACCGCCAAAGCGCTTCACGCCAAGGCGTTTGCTCTCGGAATCGCGCCCGTTGCGGGTACTCCCGCCTGCCTTCTTATGTGCCATGGTTCAGTTCTCCTGAATGCCTGCGCCGATCAGCCGGCGATGCCGGTGATGCGCACGGTGGTGTAGTGCTGGCGGTGCCCCATCTGCTTCTGGGAATGCTTGCGCCGCCGGAATTTCATGATGTGGACCTTCTTGGCGCGGCCATGGTCTTCGACCTTGGCGGTGACCTTGCCACCGTCCACCAGCGGGGCCCCGACGCGGACATCGTCACCCGCACCGACCATCAGCACCTGGTCGAATTCGACCTCGGAACCGGCCTCGGCCTCGAGCTTTTCGATGCGAATCACGTCGCCTTCGGCGACGCGGTACTGTTTACCACCTGTTGCGATGATCGCGTACATTTCCCTGGGACTCCGTTGCGATACCTTGTGTGGACCAGCCGACGGGACTGGTCTCGCGAAAGGGCGGAAATGCTAGCAGCGCTTCGCTTGCGGGTCAATGCCGGGACAAGCCCATCACCGGCGCGCGCCGACGACCGCGACGCCGGGGAAACGCTGATGAATGTACACGGGCGCGCGCGCAGCGTTGCGGCTCCCCTGTGCAGAATGACTGCACGGCAGTCGCCGCGCATTAAACGCACGCAAGAGCGACTCGCGCGCGAGCTTGTACATTCGGTGGCGTTTCCCTAGCATGCCTTCGCCCCTCCCGACCACTCTACTTGTCCCGACAGAGCCCGCTTGCCTACCCCCATGTCCATTGACGCGATCCGAGAACTGGCGGCCGACGACATGCAGGCCGTCGATCAGTGCATCCGCGAGCGCCTGAGCTCGCCGGTGGTGCTGATCAACCAGCTCGGGCACTACATCATCCACTCGGGCGGCAAGCGCCTGCGGCCGCTGCTGGCCACGCTGTCCGCGCGCGCCTGCCACGTGCAGGGCCAGGACCCCGTGACGCTGGCGGCGGTGGTGGAGTTCATCCATACCGCGACCCTGCTGCACGACGACGTGGTCGACGCCTCCGAGATGCGCCGCGGGAACGAGACCGCCAACCACATCTTCGGCAACGAGGCCGCGGTGCTGGTGGGGGACTTTCTCTACTCGCGCGCGTTCGAAATGATGGTCGAGGTCGGCTCCATGCGGGTGATGGAGATCCTGTCCCACGCGACCAACGTGATCGCCGAGGGCGAGGTGATGCAGCTGATGAACTGCCACGACGCCGACGTCGACGAGCAGCGCTACATGCACGTGATCCAGTCGAAGACCGCCAAGCTGTTCGAGGCGGCCTGCCAGCTGGGCGCGATCCTGGGCGAACGCCCGCAGGCCGACGAACAGGCGCTGGCGCGCTACGGCATGCACCTGGGCACCGCCTTCCAGCTGATCGACGATGTCCTCGACTACTCCTCGGATGACGAAGTCACCGGCAAGCGCATGGGGGATGACCTCGCCGAGGGCAAGCCCACCCTGCCGCTGATCCACGCCCTGCGCGTCGGCACACCGGAGCAGCAGGCGATCGTGCGCCAGGCCATCGAGGACGGCGGGCGCGACCGGGTCGACACGGTGCTGCAGGTGGTGCACGGCACGGATGGCCTGGCCTATACCCGGTCCCGCGCGGAGGCGGAAACCGACGCCGCGATCGAGGCCATCTCCACCCTGCCCGACTCGCCGCACCGCCAGGCCCTGATCGACCTTGCCCGCTTCGCCGTCGGGCGCAACCACTGACGCCCGCGCCCGACCCGATTTTCATCCTGCGGGGGCATGGACACGCCCGGAGAGGCTCGGCATAATAGCGGGCTCGGTTCGGAGTGTAGCTCAGCTTGGTAGAGCACTGCCTTCGGGAGGCAGGGGTCGAAGGTTCGAATCCTTTCACTCCGACCAACCTTCTTCTTTGACCCTGGCGTACCCGCCTGTGGCTCGCCGCAAACGGCCCGCCCGGGAGACCGCCAGGACCCGATCACGTTCAGGTTCCGCGGACACGTCCATGACCGCCAGCACCCCGGCCGCTCGCGGCACCCTCTATATCGTTTCCGCCCCGTCCGGCGCCGGCAAGACCAGCCTGGTCGCGGCGCTCCTGGAGACGGTGGAGGCCGTGGAGGTCTCGGTCTCTCACACCACGCGCAAGCCGCGCGCCAGCGAGGTGGACGGGCAGCACTACCACTTCGTCTCCGCCGAGACCTTCCTCGGCATGATCGAGGACGGGCAGCTACTGGAACACGCCAAGGTCTTCGACAACTTCTACGGCACCGCGCGCGCCAGCGTCGACGAGCGCCTGGACGCTGGCGTCGACGTGATCCTGGAGATCGACTGGCAGGGCGCGCGCCAGGTGCGCGCGGCGGTACCGGACGCCCACTCCATCTTCATCTTGCCCCCCTCGCGCGACGAGCTGGAGCGCCGCCTGCGCGGCCGCGGCCAGGACGAGGAGGACGTGATCCAGCGCCGCCTGCGCGACGCCGAATCCGACTGCACGCATTTCCGCGAGTACGACTACACCGTGGTCAATGCCGATTTCGACGAGGCCGTGCGCGACCTGGCCTGTATCTTCCGCGCCAATCGTCTGCGCACCGTGGAACAGGAGACCCGAGCCGCACCCACGATCGGGAACCTGTTGGCGGCGGCGCCGGGGTCGGCGTAACATGCTAGTGAACTGCGGCTGTGCCGCATGGATTTCAAGAATTTACTGACCGGAGTATCCGATGGCACGCGTTACCGTCGAGGACTGCCTCGAAAATGTCGAAAACCGCTTTCAGCTGGTGCTGATGGCCGCCCGCCGGGCCCGCCACATCGCCCACGGCAAGGAAGCGCGTGTACCCGAGGACAACGACAAGCCCACGGTGATCGCCCTGCGCGAGATCGCCGCCGGCGTGGTCGGTCCGGAGGTGTTCGACGAACACGACGAACGGCCCCAGAACCAGATGCTGGACTTCAGCACCATCCGTCATCTGGAACAGCTGGAAGCCGACGAACGCTAGGCGAGGGTTTTCAATGGCCGCTGGGCAGCCAGCCGCGCCCGGGGCCGTTTCGGCGGCAACGGGTGATTCGACCCGATTCCTGATCAGCGATTTGTGTTCCGAGCTCGAGGCCTATCTCGAGCCGGAAGAGGTCGAGGAGGTCTATCGCGCCTATCTCCTGGGCGCGGAATCCCACGAAGGCCAGACCCGCAAGACCGGCGAACCCTACATCTATCACCCCCTGGCCGTGGCCCGCACCATGGCCGAGATGCGGATGGACCACCAGGCGATCTGCGCCGCCATCCTGCATGACGTGATGGAGGACACCGCTACCAGCAAGGACCGCATCCACGCCGAGTTCGGCGAAGAGGTCGCGGAGCTGGTGGACGGCGTCTCCAAGCTCACCCACCTGCAGTTCCAGACCAAGGCCGAGGCGCAGGCGGAGAACTTCCGCAAGATGATGCTGGCGATCACCCGTGATATTCGGGTGATCCTGATCAAGCTGGCCGACCGCCTGCACAACATGCGCACCCTGGGCGTGATGCGCCCGGACAAGCGCCGGCGCATCGCCAAGGAAACCCTGGAGATCTACGCCCCCATCGCGCAGCGCCTGGGCATGAACGCCATGCGCCGCGAGCTGGAGGCCCTCGGCTTTTCCGCCAAACACCCGTGGCGCGCGGCCGTACTGGAACGCGCGGTGCACCGTGCCGGCGGCAACCGCCGCGAGCCCATGCGCAATATCGAGCAGGCGATCTGCTCGCGCATGGAGGCCGCCGGCATCGTCGGGCGCATCTCCGGACGCGAGAAGGGGCTGTACAGCATCTACCGCAAGATGCGCGACAAGCACCACTCGTTCGAGGAGGTGTTCGACGTCTTCGCCATCCGCATCATCGTCGACGACGTCGATACGTGCTACCGCTCCCTGGGCGTGGTGCACAACCTCTACAAGCCGGTACCGGGGCGCTTCAAGGACTACATCGCGATCCCCAAATCCAACGGCTACCAGTCGCTGCATACCATCCTGTTCGGCCCGCAGGGCGTGCCCATCGAGATCCAGATCCGTTCCACCGAGATGGATCGCGTGGCCGAGAGTGGTATCGCCGCGCACTGGCAGTACAAGGCCGGGGGCGAATCCACCCGGACCGCCCAGAGCCGCGCGCGCGAATGGCTGAAGGATGTCCTCGAGATCCAGAACAGCGTGGGCAACTCGATCGAGTTCCTGGAGAACGTGAAGGTCGACCTGTTCCCCGACGAGGTCTACACCTTTACCCCCGGTGGCGACATCATGGTCCTGCCGCGCGACGCGACCCCGATCGACTTCGCCTACGCAGTGCACTCCGACGTCGGCAACCGCTGTGTGGCGGCCAAGATCGACCGTCAGTTGGCACCGCTGTCGGTGCGCCTGCAAAGCGGCCAGACGGTGGAGATCGTCACCTCCCCCGGCGCGCGCCCCAACCCGGCCTGGTTGTCCTTCGTGGTCACCGGCAAGGCCCGTACCGGCATCCGCCACTGCCTGAAGTCGATGCAGTCCGAGGAGGCCCGCACCCTGGGCGAACGCCTGCTGGAGAAGGCGCTGGAGTCGCTGGACACCAGCCTGCCGCGGATCTCGCCGGCACGCCTGGACCAGATGCTGGACGCGATGCAGCTGAAGGACCTGGACGCACTGCTGGTCGACATCGGCCTGGGCAACCGCATGGCCTCGCTGGTCGCCCGCCAGATGGCCGGCAGGGACGCCCCCGAGCCCGCGGCCGACGAGGCACCCACCACCCTCGCGGTCAGCGGTACCGAGGGCCTGGTGCTGAACTACGCCCGGTGCTGCCACCCGATCCCGGGTGACCCGATCATCGGCCAGCTGAGCGCCGGCCGCGGCCTGGTGGTCCACCGGGAAAACTGCCGCAACGTCCTGCACGAAAGCCGCGACCGCAGCGACCGCACCATCACGCTGGAATGGTCGCACGAGCCCTCGCTGCAGTTCACCGCCGCGGTGCGCACCCGCACGGCCAACCGCCGCGGGGCCCTGGCCGACATGGCTGCGGTCATCGCCGACCATGGCTCCAACATCGAGCACATCTCCTTCAACGAGCAGGATGGCCACTCCACCGCGATGACCTTCCTGCTGACCGTGCGCGATCGCCAGCACCTGGCCCAGATCATGCGCGGTCTGCGCCGCCTGACCGACGTCCTGCGCATCTCGCGCCAGCGCGGCTGACGCCCGAGACCTCGGCCGCACCGCCCGCCGGAGCGCGGGCTTCTTGCAGTTGCCCCCGCCGCGACGGAACATCGGGCCATGATCCTCGACATCCTCAGGCAGACGCTGAGTGTCGCGTTGACGGCGGCGCCCTGGCTGCTGCTGGGCCTGCTCGCGGCCGGCGGCGTCAAGGCACTGATTCCGGAGGCTGCCCTGCAGCGCTGGCTGGGCGGCTCGGGCATTCCCGCCACCGCGCGGGCCGCCGTGGTCGGCGCCCCCCTGCCCCTTTGCTCCTGCGGGGCCATCCCGACCGCACTGGCCCTGCACCGCGGCGGGGCCGGGCGGGGCCCCACCACCGCCTTCCTGATCGGCACGCCGGGCGTCGGCGTCGACTCGCTCGCCATCAGCTATGCCCTGCTGGGCCCCATGATGGCCGTGGCCCGGGCCCTGGGCGCCATTGTCACGGCCATCACCACAGGCCTGCTGGTGGGCCGCACCCGCGCCGCGACCGAGCGTCCGGACCCACCGCGGGGCGAACCGGACAGCTGCGGCGGATGCTGCGGGACCGCCGACGGCTGCGCCACACCCGAGGCCCCGGAGCGTTTGTCCGCACGGCTGCGCGCGGGCCTCGCCTATGCCTTTGGCGGCGTGCTCGACGATATCCGCCTGTGGCTGGTGATCGGCCTGCTGGTCGCCGGCGCCCTGCTCGCCCTGGTCCCGCCGGCCACGCTGGCCGCCTGGGGATCGGGCCTGCCGGCCATGCTCGTAATGGCCGTCATCGGCATCCCCATGTACCTCTGCGCGACCGCCGCAACACCGATCGCCGTGGGCCTGATCGCGGCCGGGGTCTCCCCCGGCACCGTGCTGGTGTTCCTGCTGGCCGCACCGATCACCAGCCTGGCGACCCTGGGCGTGTTTCGCCGCGAACTTGGCACGCCGGCGCTATTGCTCTACCTGACCGGTATCGCGGTCACCACCATCGCGCTGGGGCTCGCCCTGGACGCCGGACTCGCCCACACCGGGGTCGACGTCGCCACGCAGATGGGCACCGCCGGCGAGATGCTGCCCGCCTGGCTCGAGTGGAGCACCCTGGTCATCCTGATCGTCCTGGCCACACCGGTCCTGCGCCGATGGCTGGACCGTCTGATCCCTCACCCACAACCCCGGAGCGCGTGATGTCCAATCGTTCCATCGGACTCGATGGCCCCCTGTATGACTACCTCCTGGAGCACTCGCTGCGCGAGCAGGAGATACTCGCCGAGCTGCGTGCCGAGACCGCGAACCTGCCCGAGGCCAACATGCAGATCGCCCCGGAGCAGGGCCAGTTCATGGCGCTACTGGCGCGGCTCATGGGGGCGCGGCGCTATCTGGAGATCGGGACCTTCACCGGCTACAGCGCGCTGGCCATCGCGCTGGCCCTGCCGGAGGACGGCACGGTCGTTACCCTGGACAAGAGCGCGCAGTGGACCACCACGGCCCGGCGCTACTGGGAACGCGCCGGGGTCAGCGGTCGCATCCGGCTCGAGCTGGGCGAGGCCGGCAACACGCTGCAGGCACTGGAGGCCGAAGGCGAGACTGGCCGCTTCGACCTGGCCTTCATCGACGCGGACAAGACCGGCTACCCCGACTACTTCGAGCACTGCCTGCGCCTGGTCCGTGCCGGCGGCCTGATCCTGGTCGACAACACCTTGTGGCATGGCAGCGTCGCCGACCCGGACGACACGCGCGAAGACACCCGCGCGATCCGCGCCTTCAACGATGCCCTGCACCACGACGAACGCATCGACCTCTCGCTGGCCCCCATCGGCGACGGCCTGACCCTCGCCCGCCGCCGCTGAACCAGCCGCAAGTCTCGATTCACCACAGAGAACACGGAGGACTCAGAGAAGGGCTTCAAGGCTCAAAAATCAAGGGCCTGTTGATTCACCACGAAGCGCACGAAGGCACGAAGAAAATCCTTTTGTTGTAAGCGTTCCTGGTGGCGAACGGCTTTGTTCCAGCCCGCGGGTCATCCTGAACAATTATCCCGCCCCCCTTGTCCTTCTCCGTGATCTCTGTGCCCTCTGTGGTCGAACCGCTGTTGCCCTCGCCCTTCTTCGTGCCTTCGTGCACTTCGTGGTGAATATTCTTTTCCCTGCGCATATCCTCCACGAAGCGTTACAGGCAGAGGCCGCTGTCGGCGAGGCCGCGGCGGCAGATGGCCCGGCGTTCCACCGTGCGCACCACCCAGCCGGCCTCCGCCTGCTCCAGCTCCAGGCGGAATTCGTAGGCCTCGACGGCATCATCACGCAGCCCGGTCAGGCGGACCTCCGCGCGTTCCGGGCGCGGCTGGTCGATCTCCAGCCCCGCGTAGTCGACGGCCAGGCCGGATTTCCAGCCACTGGCCGCGAACCACTCCATCACCGCGGAACCCGGCATCACCCTCGGCTCAAGCGATGGCACCGCCTGGGCCTCGAAGGCCGTCGGCGCGGGTTCCCATCCTTCGGGCAACCCCGAGGACGTGCCGTCATCGCCCGGATCCGGGGTCGACGTGGCGCAACCCGCCAGAAGCAGCGCCAGCACACCCCCTGCAACCTGCCTTCTCCAGTACATCACGTGGACTGCCTCGCAAATCATCCGCTCCCTGGAAACATACCGGAGCGCGAAACGTCCTACCATGAGAGATCAACATCATTGGTCAGCCGCCCCGCGGCACCCCGGAGGACCCGACATGAACCTGCTCGAACTGCGCCCCATCCTGCTCGCCGGGCTGTGCGGTCTGATGCTGGCCGCAAGCCCCCTGTATGCCGCCGATCACGACACCCACGCAGGGGACGAACCCACGGCCAGCGACGAATCGGATGCCGCCATGGAGGACGATGCCACCGCCAGCGAGATGGAGGAACTGCGCGAGTCCTGGGCCGAGACCCGCGAGGAACTCCAGGAGGAAGGCGAGGAGGCCGGCGAGGCCACCCGCTCCCGTACCCGCGAGACCCTGGACGCGATGGACCGCGAACTGAGCCGCCTGGGCAACAACATCCGCGAGGGCTGGGACGACCTGAGCGACGCCACCCGCGAGCGCCGCGAACGGGCCTATGACGGCCTGGTCGAGGAACGGGACCGCCTGGCCGAATGGTCGGGCGAGATGCGCGAGCGCTCCTCCGGCGCCTGGGGCGGGGTGCGCGATGGCGCCCGCGACGCCTGGGGCGGCATCCGTGACGGCTCGCGCAAGGCCTGGGGCTCGGTACGCGACGCCTTCCGCGGGGACGACGCGCCGGCCGACGGCACCGGCGAGCCGGACGTTCAGGACTGATGCCGGACCCGCGTACCCTCCGCGCCGGTTTCGCCGGTGCGGTGCTGCTCCTGTCCGCTGCCACGCTGGCGGGCTGCGACGGCTTCGGCGGGGCCTCCGGCACCCCCGACCACCTCGAACGCACCACCGACCCGGAGATCCTGCAGCGCGGGGAACGGCTCTATCAGGAGCACTGCATCGCCTGCCACGGGGCCCAGCGCGAGGGCGCCGAGAACTGGCGCCAGCGCAACCCGGACGGCACCTTGCCACCGCCCCCGCTGGATGGCAGCGCCCACACCTGGCACCACCCCTATTGGCAGCTGAAGGACATGATCCGTTATGGCGCCGAGGCGCGTGGCGGCGCCATGCCCAGCTTCGAGGACACCCTGTCGGAGGCGGACGTCGAGGCGATCATCGCCTGGCTGCAGTCACACTGGCCGGACGAGATCTTCGAGGCCTGGAAACGCTACGACCGCAACCATCCCACCCAGGCGGACTGGGAGGAGGCCATGGGCGAACCCTGGGTCACCCACCCCGCCGACTGATGCGCCGCATGCGCCGGGGCCCTACAATGCGCACGGAATGGCACGGGACTCGGAGGCGTCTTCCGGATGAGACGCCTCCGCGTGTACCGGCTGGCAAGGGAAACACTGGTTAATGTCCACACTCGCGTTGGCACCCCAGATTTCCCGAGGCTAGGCGCGGTACGCAGCCGGGAGTGGTTCTACCGGCAAGGGACGCAGCGCACCATAACGGCCGGGAGTGGCCCATGCAGTACACCCAGACGCGCAGGCCTCGGACGCGCACAATTTGCCTCGCCCACGGGGGGTGCGCGTGAACCGACGCGCGCGCGACTTCGCGACGGATAGCGAACGGGATCGCCTGCAGACCCTGGTCGAGCAGGAACGCGCGGCTCGCCGCCGCGCCGAGACGCTGGCCGAGACCCGGCTGCAGGACGTTTACGCGAAGCAGCAGCAGATCGAGCTGCTCAACACCATTGCCTCCACCGCGAACCAGTCCGACTCCATCGCGCATGTACTGCGCGCGGCGCTGGCCGCGATCGGACGCTACCTGGACTGGCCGGTGGGGCATGCCTACCTGGCCCGACCGAACCAACACAGTGGCCACAGCCAGCTAGACCCCACCGGCATCTGGCATCTCGCCTCTGCTGAGCCCTTCACCGCCTTTCGCGACAGCACCGAGAACACGAGCTTCGGCCCCGGCGAGGGGCTGCCCGGCCGTGTGCTGGACCACGGCGAGCCCGCGTGGATCGAGGATCTCGCGGCGGACGACAACTTCCCGCGCGCGCCTCAGGCAACGGCCAGCGGCCTGCGCTCCGGCTTCGCCTTCCCGGTCATGGTCGGCCACGAGGTGGCCTGTGTCCTCGAATTTTTCGCCACCGAGCCCACCACCACCGACCCCGACCTGCTCTGGCTGATGTGGCAGATCGGCGTGCAGCTCGGCCGCGTGATCGAGCGCAACCGCCACGAGGAACGCCTGCTCCACAACGCCTCCCACGACCAGCTGACCGGCCTCCCCAACCGGCGCTTGTTCCACGACCGGCTGGCGCACGCGATCGCCCGTGCCACGCGAGAGCCCTTCAACCTGTTCGCGGTGCTGTTCGTGGACATCGACCGCTTCAAGGTCGTCAACGACAGCCTGGGCCATCCGGCCGGCGACGAGCTGCTGGTACGCGTGGGCCAGCGCCTGCTGACCGCGCTGCGCCAGAACGACACCGTCTCGCGCCCCAAGGGGGACGAGACCAATCGCCCGGACGATACCCTTGCGCGGCTGGGTGGCGACGAGTTCACCATCCTGCTGGAGGGCCTGCACGAGCCGGTGGATGCCCTGCGCGTGGCCGAGCGCCTGCAGGCCGTGCTGCACGAGCCGTTCTCCCTCGCCGGGCAGGACGTCTACGTCACCGTCAGCATCGGCATCGCGACCCGGCCCTACGGCCAGAGCTGCCCGGTCCAGGGGCCCGGCGAACCCGACGACCCGGCCCGTCCGGCCACCCCGGATGACCTGATGCGCGAGGCGGACATGGCGATGTACCGCGCGAAGTCACTTGGCAAGGCCCGGTGCGAGTTCTGCGACCCGGGCATGCAGACGCAGGCCCTGCAAAGCCTGGCGCTGGAGACCGACCTGCGCCTGGCGGTGGAACGCGGCGACTTCCGCGTCCACTTCCAGCCCATCATGTCGCTCGGCGAGGAGCGGATCACCGGCTTCGAGGCCCTGGTACGCTGGGAGCGCAACGGGGAACTGGTGCCGCCCGATCATTTCATCCCGATCGCGGAGGACACCGGGCAGGTGCACCTGATCGACATGCAGGTCCTCTACACTGCCTGCCGCCAGCTGGTGGAGTGGAACGCGGACGGGGCGAGAACGCCCCTGACCATCAGCACCAACCTCTCCGCCCGTCAGCTCACCCGCCCGGAACTCGTGGGGGACGTGCAGACCATCCTGGAAGGCACCGGCGCCCCGGCCGCGCAGGTGCGCCTGGAGATTACCGAGACGGCCACCCTCGGCAACCTGGACGAACTGATCGAGACCCTGCACCGGCTGAAGGCCCTGGGCATCAGCCTGGCGATGGACGACTTCGGCACCGGCTACTCCTCGCTCAGCTACCTGCACCGCCTGCCACTGGATATCCTCAAGATCGACCGCAGCTTCGTGGCCGGCCTGGATCGCGACGAATACAGCCAGCGCCTGGTGCAGACCGTGATCCACATGGCCCGCAATCTCGGGCTCGAGGCCGTGGCCGAGGGCGTGGAAAGCCACACCCACGCCGCCACGCTGCGCGCCCTCGGCTGCTCGCTGGCGCAGGGCTATTACTACTCGCCCCCGGTGGACGCGACACAGGCAACCGCCCTGCTCGGCGGGAAACTGCCGGCCCGGCCCGCCCACTGAGCCGGGGCTCCGGGAAACGCGCTCTGCCCGACCCGCGCGCGTTCGGTCAGACGGCGCGCGGCAACACGCCGCGCCGGCGTGCCAGCACCTGGCGCACCACCAGCTTTTCCAGTTCCACGATCACGAACACCGCCAGGCCAAAGGCCAGGATGCGCGCCCAGTCGTCCGCGCCGATGGCGGTGGTCCCGAACAGGGTGTGCATTACGGGCACGTAGGTGAACGCCAGCTGCAGCAGCACCAGGACCCCGATGGCCAGCCACATCGCGCGCGAGCGGAACAGCTCGCCGCCCGGCAGCACCGGTTGATGGATCAGACGCAGATTCAGCAGGTAAAAGGCCTGCCCGGCCACCAGGGTATTGATCGCCACGGTACGCGCGACCTCGTCGGCCACCCCGGCCAGGGTCTCCATGTAGACGAAATGCCCGAAGGTCCCGGCCCACAGCAGCAACGCCACGAACGGGATGCGCCAGAGCAGGAACCCGGACAACAGGGGCGTGTCCGGCGCCCGTGGCGGGCGCTGCATCACGCCCGGCTCGGCCTTCTCGAAGGCCAGCGCCATGGCCAGGGTCACCGAGGTCACCATGTTGACCCACAGCACCTGCACCGGGGTCAGCGGCAACGCCAGCCCCATCAGGATCGCCATCATGATGGTCAGCGACTGCCCGGCATTGGTCGGCAGCATATGCAGGATGGCCTTGCGGATGTTGTCGTAGACCGTCCGGCCCTCCTCCACCGCATGCGCGATGGAGGCGAAATTGTCGTCCGCCAGGACCATCTCGGAGGCCTCCTTGGCCGCCTCGGTCCCCTTGCCCCCCATGGCCACGCCAACATCCGCCCGCTTCAGCGCCGGGGCATCATTCACCCCGTCGCCGGTCATCGCCACGATACGCCCGCCCTGCTGCAGGGCACGCACCAGGCGCAGCTTGTGTTCCGGCGAGGTCCGCGCAAAGACGTCCGTACGCTCCGCGGCGTCGGCCAGCGCCGCCTCGTCCAGGGCATCCAGCTCGTGACCGGACCGCGCCTCGGCCTCGCGGCCCAGGCCCAGCTGCTCGCCGATCGCCCGGGCGGTCGCCAGGTGGTCGCCGGTGATCATCTTGACGTCGATCCCCGCCGCGCGGCACTCAGCCACCGCGCGGATCGCCTCGTCGCGTGGCGGGTCGATGATCCCCAGCAGGGCAAGCAGGGTAAAACCGCCAGCCTCGACATCATCGAAACGCAGCTCGCCGTGATCGGGTTCGGTATCGCGCACGGCCACGGCCAGCAGGCGCTGACCGCGGGCCGCCACGGCCTCCATGGCGACGTGCCAGCGCTCGCCATCCAGCGCCTCGCGGGTCTCGCCATCTACCTGCTGCTCGCTGCAAAGCTCCAGCACGCGCTCGGGCGCCCCTTTCAGGAAGATGCGGGCGTGACCGTCGTGGTCGTGGTGCAGGGTCGCCATGTAGCGATGATCCGACTCGAACGGGATCACGTCGGTGCGCGGCAGGCGTTCGCCTTCCAGGCGCGGGTCCAGCCCGGCCTTTTGCGCCAGCGTAATCAGGGCGCCCTCGGTCGGGTCGCCCTCCATCACCCAGTCGCCATCCTTCTGGTAGAGCCGGGCGTCATTGCACAGCAGCCCCGCCCGCAGCACCTCGCGCAACAGCGGGTCCTCGTCCGGGTCCAGATCCCGTTCGTCCTCGGAGAACTGCCCCTGCGGCGCATAGCCCACGCCGCTGACGAGGATCTCCCGGGTGGCCGTGCGCAGCGTCTGCGCCGTCATCTCGTTACGGGTGAGCGTGCCGGTCTTGTCGGAACAGATGGCCGAGACCGACCCCAGGGTCTCGACCGCCGGCAGGCGCCGGATGATCGCATTGCGCCGCGCCATCTTCTGCACCCCAATGGCCAGCGCGATGGTCATGATGGCGGGCAGGCCCTCGGGGATGGTGGACACCGCCAGGCTCGCCGCCGCGAGGAACATCTCGTCCAGCGGATAGCTGCGCACCCAGTAACCGAAGGCGAAGGTTGCCGCCGCGATCACCACGATCACCGCGGCCAGCCAGCGGCCGAACTGTTCCATCTGCCGGACCAGCGGCGTCTCCAGCCCCTCGACCTCGCCGAGCATGGTGGAGATGCGCCCGATCTCGGTATGCTCGCCCGTGGCCACGACAACGCCCGCACCGCGGCCAAAGGCCACCAGCGTCCCGGAGAAGGCCATGCCGCGCCGGTCCCCAAGGTCGGCCTCCCGTTCCACCGTGGCGGTATCCTTCTCGACCGCCACCGACTCGCCGGTCAGGACCGCCTCTTCCAGGCGCAGGTTCTTGGTCTCGAACAGCCGCAGGTCGGCGGGCACCCGGTCACCGGCCTGCAGGTGCACGATATCGCCGGGCACCAGCTCCTCGGCCGGGATCTCACGACGCTCGCCAGCGCGCGTTACCACCGCGCGCGGGGACAGCATGCGACGGATGGCATCCAGGGCCTTCTCCGCCTTGCCCTCCTGGACGAACCCGATCAGCGTATTGATCAGGACCACGGCCAGGATCACGCCGGTATCCACCCAGTGCCCCAGCAGCGCCGTCCCCAGCGCCGCGACCAGCAGGATGTAGATCAGTACGTTGTGAAAATGGCGCAGGAAGCGCCGGACGACGCCCGCCCGCTCCGGCGGACGCAACTGATTGGGGCCAAAGTGCGCCAGACGTTCCTCGGCCACGACCGCCGACAGCCCCTCGCGGTCGGAGCCCCAGTGCTCCAGCGCATCATCCGCGGACCGGCTGTGCCAGGCGGGGGCCTCCCGGTTGTCACCCGGATCGGTAGGGTCGGGGGTATCGGTCATGGGCAACGCCCTGCTGTGTCAACGTCGCCCTATCGTCGCCCGGCGCCCGGGGGCCGGCAAGGCCCCGGACGCCGGGCAACCCGCCGGATCAGAACTGCATGCCCACCTTGCCCATCACGCGCATGTTGTCGGCATCGGCGCGACGGCCGTCGAAGCGGTCACTCTCGGTGAACTGGTAACGCGCCTCCAGCCCCAGGAACCACTGCCGGTCCAGCTGGTACTTCAGGCTGCCACCCAGCTGGGCCGCCCACAGGCCATTGCGGTCGTCATCCAGCTTGGCCCGCACGTAGCCGATGCCGGGACCAAAGCCCAGCGACAGCCGTTCGTTCGGCTCGAACATCCAGTGGCTGTTCACCTCGGCGCTGGTCATCTTGAGCGGGTCGTCGCTGTAACGGCTCACGCTCAGATGATGGCGCAGCACGCCGGTGGCCGGCTGGAACAACTGACAGTTGGCGCCGATCTCGACCCCGTAGGCACCATCGCTGCTGGCATCCGACAGGTCCGGCGAGACCACACCGCCCAGCAGTGCCACGCTGGGCTCCATGCCGCGATCCACCGCGCTGGCCTGGGCCACCGGCATGGCCGCCAGCGCCCCCAGGGCGAACATCACCATCGTCTTACGGTACTGCATCGGGCACCCCCTAATTCGAATGAATAAGAAAACTCTAATGGTAGACCAGCCTGACGCGATCTTCATCACATCAGGCAGGACCCGGCGCTCGACATGGAATTTTTCCCGGCCCCGGTGCATCCCCTCTGCCGAACCACGATCGCCGGAAGGCTTCGGGGATCCCCGCAAAAATCGAGGGAACCCTCAAGGGCCCGAGGGCTCGAAGGGGTTGAGCCCGCACGTATCCAGCGTGCGTCGTTCGCTCCAACTGGCAACAAGAAGAACCATCCATTCAGAAAGCAAACGGAGGACCTCATGTCCGATCAACCGAATGCGAACCGTCGTAAGTTCCTGCGCCAGGCATCCGCTGCCGTGGCGGCCATCCCGGTCGTCAGCATGGTGGGCATCTCCTCGGCCAAGGCCGATACGAAAGCCGAAGACGGCCACGCCCACAACTACGTGAACGATGCGGCCGACGCCGACCACGCGGACTACTCCGAAGGCGAGAAGTGCAAGAACTGCGCCTTCTGGGGCGGAGGTGATGACCAGTGGGGTCAGTGCTTCCACGCCGACTTCCAGGGCGTTCAAGTGAACGCCGACGGCTGGTGCGACGAATACGTCGGAGCCTGATCCCGGCCCGCATATCCGGTCCGCGCCCGCGGGCCGGATACTCCCTCTCATGTCCCTCCCCGGCCATGGCTTGCATCCCCGCCACACAACCCCGCAAGCTAGACACCTGATTTCGTAGACCGGCTCCGGCGGGCTCCGCCCTATGGCCGAAAGGAAACTGCGTGTCCGACCCATTGACCCGGCTGACCCGCATCCCCGCCGGTAAGGCACCCTCCAATGCGAGCGGCTGCCACTGATGGATCTCTCGCTCGCCGGATTCACCGTCCTATACCTGGTCTATGGCCTGGCCTTCTTCTCCCTTGGCGTAGTCGCTTTCGTCCTGCCCCGCGGGGACGGATCCCTGCCGTTCGCCCGACATTTCTGGCTGCTGGGTCTGTTCGGCCTGATCCATGGCGCCTACGAATTCCTCCAGGCCGCGGGCTTGCACTATCCGGCGGCGCGCGACCCGTGGCTCAATGCCACCTGGCAACTGCTGTCCTACCTGCCGCTTCTGGAGTTCGGGCGCCGCGCCCTGCTCGCGAGTCCATCGCGCCTGCGCCTTGACGCCCTGTGGCTTTATCCGCTGATCGCCGTCGCGGTGCTCCTGCTCGTCGGTATGGCCGAGGACCCGGCGCGCGGGCTGGCCAATGGCGGGCGCTACCTGGTCGGCCTTCCGGGGGCCGTACTGTCCGGCCTGGCGTTCTTGCTTCTGCTGCGGGGGTCCCTCCAGCGCACCGCCGACGCCGACGATCATGCCAGCCAGTACCCGGCCCTGGCCGTCCTCGCCCTAGCCTTCCTCGGGTACGCCCTGATCACGCCGTTTCCGGGCACTGTCGACCCGGCTCTGCCCGAGTGGCTGCCGACCCATGCCGACTTCCTGGAGGCAAGCGGACTACCGGTGCAACTGCTGCGCATGTTCGCCGCCCTCCTCGCCGTCATCGGGATGATGACCCTGACCCGCTCGCTGGGCACCCAGCAGGGCGACGACTTGCTGCGGGTACTCGACACCATCGACGGCTTCGTCTATCGCTGCCGCAACAACCCGAACTGGGACGTGATCAACGCCGAGGGCGCCCTGGAGGAGCTCACCGGCTACTCGCGCGAAAGGTTCTTCGCCGAACGCCTCAGCTTCAACGATCTGGTGCACCCTGAAGACCGCGACCGGGTCTGGCGCGAGGTATCCGAGGGATTGCAGCGGACCGGCCAGTACCAGATCCAGTGGCGCCTGATCGGACGCAATGGCGGGGAGCGCTGGGTGTTCGAGCGCGGCGCCGGGATCTTCGACGATCGCGGGCGCCTTAAGTACTTGCAGGGGCATGTTATCGATGCCGACGAACTGGTCACCACCGGCGAGACCCTGCGGGCCCGGACCGACGAACTGGAATCCTTTCGCTCGACCCTGGACCTGACTCTGGACGCGGTCTTCCTGTTCGACGTCGAGACCCTGCGCTTTATCTATGTCAATCAGGGCGCGGTGGACCAGACCGGCATCCCGCGCGAGGAACTGCTCGAACTCCACCCCTATGACATCAAGCCGGACTACCCCGAGCCGCGCTTTCGTCAGCTGATCGAGCCGCTGCGCCGCGGCGAGCGTGACCAGTTCCGCTTCGAGACCAGCCATCGCCATCGCGACGGCTTCGAGGTACCGGTCGAGATCTCCCTGCAACTGGTCGCCCCGCGCGGCGAGACCGCACGCTACGTGGCGATCTCGCACGACATCACCCAGCGCAAGCGCAACGAGGAGGCCCTGCTCCAGGCCCTGTCCGAACTGGAAGCCTCGCGCGACGAGCAAACGCGCCTGCTGGAACTGACCCGGCGGGAGCAGGGGCGCATGGCCGCGCTGCTCTCGGCGATGAGCATCGGCATCCTGTTCGAGGACCGCGAGGGCCGGGTGGAATACGTAAACCCGGCCTTCCGGCGCATGTGGGCCATCGGCAGCGAGGTGGAACTGGTGGGTCGTCCCTCGCGCGAGGTACTGGAACATTCCACCCACCGCTTCGCGCGGCCGGATCACGCCTCGCGCCACGTGCTGCACGTGCTGGATACCCACGAGATCAGCGAACGCTTCGAGGTCGACCTGTACGACGGGCGCATCCTCACCCAGGTCTCCTACCCCGTCCACGACACCGACGAGCGTTCCATCGGTCGACTGTGGCTGTACGAGGACGTGACCCACGAGCGCCAGACCGCCCAGCAACTGGTCTACCTCGCAGAACACGACGCGCTGACCGGCCTGTACAACCGCCATCACTTCCAGAAACGCCTGGAACACGTGATCCACAGCGAGCGGCGGCGCAACGGGCGCTTCGCCCTGCTGTACTTCGATCTCGACGAGTTCAAGACCATCAACGACACCTTCGGCCACCGGGCCGGGGATACCGTGCTGGTGCGCGCCGCCGGCGAGATCGCCGCGCTGGTGCGCAGTCAGGATATCTTTGCCCGCCTGGGCGGCGACGAGTTCGCGATCCTGGTGGATCGCGAGTCGGAGCAGGAGCCGATCGAACTGGCCGAACGCGTGGGCCGCGCGATCTCGGCGATCCCGTTCCGCTTCCGCGGCCAGAACTACCGGCTCACCGCCAGCATCGGCATCGCCCACTTTCCGGAGCATGGCGACAACGTCGAGGACCTGGTGGCCCACGCCGACACCGCGATGTACCAGGCGAAGGACCTGGGCAAGAACACCTGGGCGGTATTCGACCGCAGCCGCAACACCGCCGAGCACATGCTGGAGCGGATGTCCTGGAGCCAGCGCATCGGCACCGCGCTGGAGCAGGGACACTTCGAGCTGCATTACCAGGGGATCTACGCGGTCGGCGATGGCCACCTGCACCACATGGAGGCCCTGGTGCGCATGCGCGACCCGGCGTCCCCGGAGGAAATCGCCATGCCCGGCCAGTTCATCCCGATTGCCGAGAAGACCGGGCAGATCCTCGACATCGATCGCTGGGTGATCCGCGAGAGCATCCGCCGACTGGCCGGGGACCCGGCCATCCCCGGGATCGCGATCAACATCTCCGGCCGCAGCTTCGACGAACCGGGACTGCCGCAATACATCGCCCAGCAGCTGGAACAGCAGGGGGTCGAACCGCGACGGCTGATCATCGAACTGACCGAGACCGCGGCGGTCTCCGAGATGCAGGATGCCCAGCGCTTCATCGAAGCGCTGCAGTACACCGGCTGCACCGTCTGTTTGGACGACTTCGGCTCCGGGTTCTCCACCTTCGCCTACCTCAAGTACCTGGGCGTGCAGGTCCTGAAGATCGACGGCATGTTTGTGCGCGACCTGCCCAACAACCGCGACAATCAGGCCTTCATCCGCGCGATGGTCGACGTCGCCCGGGGCCTCGACAAGCAGACCGTCGCCGAATGCGTGGAAGACGGCCCGACCCTGGAGATGCTGGCCGAACTGGGCGTGGACATGGCCCAGGGCTACCACCTGCACCGCCCGTCACCGGAGCTCCCCGCCGCCCATACATGAACGCTCCAGCGGGGTGCGCACGCCCCCTCAGTCATCCGTGATGGGCTGATACTCGTCGCGGCCCGCGGCCGGCTCCTCGAAGCGAAACCCCACCCCCGCAGGGGCGACCCGGAACACGCCGCGCGCGTGGACCCAGCCCTGATCCAGCACCGTGGCATCGACCTGTTCGAACAGCCGCTGCAGTGCGCGCGCGGTCGCGGCGCGGCGGGCGTAGTCCAGCCCGTGGCGTTCCCAGGCCTCGCGCGCGCCCGCCGCGAGCCCCCAGCCCGTCTCCACGAACCCGGCGATCCACAGCGCGCGCAGCACCGCGTCGCCCCATTGCTCGCGCAGGCGCGCCATTCCGGAGCGCGGATCCGGCGCCGCCTCCACCACCGCCATCAGCGACGCGGGCAGCAGCTCGCGCCAGTCGTCGCTTTCGAACGCCCCCGGCAGCAGATCCTCGTCGATGATCTGAACGAAGTCCGGCACCGGATCGGAGCCCGTACGTTCCGCCAGCTGAATCAGCGCCCCCGCCTCGTCGGTATAACCGGACAGGGCGAAGCCGCACAGGTGATGGTCGACGATGTCATGCACGAACACCGAGGTCGGGATACGCTCGCCGGTATACGGGGTCGCCGCGATCACGTCCGCGCCACGCCCCGGCAGATCCAGCTTCCAGCCACGCACCCCAAAGCCATCCTCCCAGGCATCCGCGTACTCCGCGGGAATGGATACGCCGGCGGCGTCAGTGGCCACATGCATGTCGGGAATTCGGGACATCGGCTTGTGCCCTCCTGGACGATTGCTCCTTGCACTTTACCGACCGGTCAACTAGTGTGCAAAGGCATGACAACGCCTCCGACCCCAACCCCGACCCACCGGGCCCGCGGCGACAGCCGCAACGCACTCCTGACGGCTGCGCGCGAACTGATCGTCGGTCGCAGCTACAGCGCCGTCGGCATCGCCGAGATCTGTGCCCATGCCGGCGTGCGCAAGGGCAGCCTGTACCACTTCTTCCCCGGCAAGGAGGCGCTCACCCTGGCGATGCTGGACGCCCTCTACGCGGACTTCGAGCGCGAGGTGCTGATCCCGGGGCTCGCCGGCGCCAACGGCCTGCACGCCCGGATCGAGGCGTTCGTCCATGCGATCCACGCCTTCGAGGCTCGCATGCAGGCGGAATCCGGCCAGTTGCCCGGCTGTCCCTTCGGCAACCTGGCCGTGGAGATGGGGACCCACAACCCGCCCCTGCGCCGGGCGATTCGGGGGCACCTGGACGCCGTCACCGCCCATTTCCGTTCCGTATTGGACGAGGCCGTGCAGGACGGCGAACTGCCCGGCGATACCAGCACCGAAGCGCTGGCCGAGCAGTGGCTGGCCCTGATGGAAGGGATCCTGGTGATGGCCAAGGCCGACCAGGACCCGGCGACGGTTCTGCGCCTGGGCCCGGCGCTGGTCACACTCCTGACCCACCCGCCCCCGGAGGTACCCCATGCGCGATGAACGCTTCCCCCTGCACGACGCCGCTAGCGCCCCGGAGGCGCAAGCCGTATTCGACCGAGCCGAACAAACCTTCGGCATGGTCCCCAACCTGATCTGCAAGATGGCCAGCGCGCCGGCCCTGGCCGAGGCCTACCTGGCGCTCCACGACCTGCTGCAGAAGACGTCGCTGAGCCCCACCGAACAGGGCGTCCTGCTGCTGACCGTCAGCCGCTACCACGAATGCGACTACTGCATGGCCGCGCACAGCATGACGGGTCGCATGACCGGCGTACCCGACGACATCATCGCCGCGCTGCGCGAGGACCGCGTGATCGGGGACCCCAAACTGGAGGCCCTGCGCCAGTTCACCCGCGCCATGCTCGAACAGCGCGGCTGGGTTGACGAGCCCACCCAGCAGGCCTTTCTGGACGCCGGGCACACTCCCGCGCAGATGCTGGAGGTCATCCTGGCGATCGGCCTGAAGACCCTGTCCAACTACACCAACCACATCGCCGGCACCCCGGTCGACGCGCCCATGGCCAGCGAACGCTGGAGCGCAACCGCGCGTTGACCGCGCATGCCGTAGCCGATGATGCGATTGCGGCATGCACCGCGCAGCGGCAAGGTAGGGCCTCGCTCCCGACCACCAGCCCGCCTGCATGCCGCCACGCTCGCGCATCCTCCTGCTCTCCGCCTACCGGGCCGACAGTCACGCCGCCTGGGTCGACTGGCTGACCACGACCTTCGGTCAATTCGACTGGGAGGTGCTGGAACTGCCCGGGCGGCACTTCCGCTGGCGCATCCGCGGCAACCCGGTCTCCTGGCTGGACCGGCTCGCGGGCGTGGAGGCCGATGCGGTCATCGCCACCTCGATGGTAGACCTGGCCACCTTGCGCGGCCTGCATCCGTCACTCGCCCGGCCACCCACGCTGTACTACGTGCACGAAAACCAGTTCGCCTACCCGGTCGGCCGCGACCAGGTGGATTCCGTGGACCCCCAGATGGTGCAGATCTACGCGGCACTGGCGGCGGACCGCGTGGCCTTCAACTCCGCCTTCAACCGCGCCTCGTTCCTGGATGGCATGGACGCCCTGCTCTCGCGGATGCCGGATCATGTCCCTGAAGGCCTGCGCACCCGGCTGCAGGCACGCAGCGAGGTCCTGCCCGTCCCGGTCGCGCCACCCACCGCGGCGGACAACCCGCGCGATCCGCGCCTGATCCTGTGGAATCACCGCTGGGAGTACGACAAGGCGCCGGAGGTGTTCGTCGAGGCGCTGCTAAGGCTGCGGGAGGCGGGCGTGGACTTCCGGCTCGCCCTGCTGGGGGCGCGGCCCGCGCAACCCCCCGAGGCCCTGCAGCGACTGCGCGCCGCCCTCGGGGACCGCATCGTGGCGGATGACAAGCTGCCGCGCCGGGAATACGAAGACCTGCTGGGCCGCGCGGGCATGGTCGTCAGCACCGCCCTGCACGAGTTCCAGGGACTCGCGGTACTGGAGGCCACGGCCGCCGGGGCGACGCCACTGGTCCCGGATGCCCTGGCCTACCGCGAGCAATATCCAGACACTTGCCGCTATCCCGCCGGCGATGGCGCGGCCCTGACCGAGCGCCTGCGACATTGGCTGCAACAGGGCACGCCGCCGGCACCGGACGTGCGCGCCTGGCTGCCGGCTCGGCTGGAACCGCGCTGGCAGCAGGCGCTGGATGCACTGGTCGCGGGCAACGCCCGCCGGCCCGGGATCAGTCGCGCCTGACCACGATCCGGTCGGACGGGAGCTCGTCCTCGGCCACGAAGACCGGGCGGATCACGTCGCGGTAGTTGCGAATGCGCTGCACGTAGTACACCGGCTGGTAGCCGCGGGCGTAGCCGAAGCGCAGGTTCTGGTAGTAGCGCTCCTCGGTCAGCAGCGGCAGGGTCTCGCGCATGTCGGCCCAGCGATCCGGATCACGCCCCAGCTCGCGCGCCAGCCGGCGCGCATCCAGCAGGTGCCCGCGGCCGATGTTGTAGGCCGCCAGCGCCAGGTAGGTGCGGTCGGGCTCGTCAATGTCGTCGGGCAGCAGTTCGTGCTGGCGCTGCAGGTAGCGCGCCCCGCCGTCGATGCTCTGCACCGGGTCCAGGCGATCCACCCCCAGGGACTCGGCCGTGCGCTGCGTCAGCATCATCAGGCCGCGCACACCGGTGGGGCTGCGCGCCTCCGGATCCCAGTGCGACTCCTGATAGGCCAGGGCCGCCAGCAGATCGGCCGGTAGATCGGTGCTTTCGGCCGCTTCCTCGAAATACGACTGGAACTGCGGCAGGCGGTCCTCGATGCGCCGGTTGAGCGCCCGCAGGTCGACAAAGTCGAACTGATCGATGTAGGCGTAGTAGCGCTCGTCCACGAGTTCGCGCAGTTCCCGGCCGCCATCGCCCTGCATCCAGTCGCCCGCCAGTTCAGCCAGCGCCTCCTGGTCCGGCTGTACGTACCAGCCCAGGGTGCGCGGCTCGGACAGATCGACGGCAATGTCGAGATGCGGGAAGGAGCGGCGGTTGTAGCGCACGATATGCGAGTCGGCCACGGTGCAGTCGATCTCCTGCCGGGCGACCTGCGCCATCAGCCGCTCGGTACCGATCTCGCGGACCTCGAACCCGGCCGCTTCCGGAAGCACTTGCTCCAGGGTCTCCACGTAGCTGCTGCCGGCCGAGACCACCAGATCCACCGAGCCCAGGTCGTCCGCCGATTCAGGCATGGCATCGAAGTCGCGATGGCAGACCACCTGCTCGGTGATCTCCATGTACTCCGGGCCGCGTCGGAAGCGCTCGTCCCGCGAGGCGAGATGGGTCAGCCCCGCCGCGGCCATATGCGCCTCGCCAGAGGCCAGCGTCTCGAGCACACCGGAGACCGATTCGGCCATGACCCACTCCACCTGCCAGCCATGCGCCTGGGCAAAGCCCTCGACCAGATCATGCTCCGTGCCCGCCGCTTCCAGATGCTGGTCAAAGTACCAGGTGGTGGGGGCATTGCGGGTCACTACGCGCAGCGTGCCGGTCTCCTCCACCGGCGCCAGCCGCTCGCCGGCGCTGGCATTCGAGACCATCGAGTCGGATTGCCCGTCCTCGGCGCCACAACCCGCGAGCAGCGCCAGCAGCGCGGCGGGCAGCAGCGCGCGGCCCTGTCCGCGGGATGACGGGCGCCAGCCCGCGGAGCAGCGATCATTCGGTTCATGCATTCCGGTTTCCTTCCCGTCGACAGGCCGCGCGGATTGGCTGACCCCGTCCATGACGGATCCATGAATGTCCGATACAGAGACTAGGGTTTTGCGGAATGGTTCTCAAAAATACCCACGACGAAGGGGTTGCCATCCCTTGCGGAGGTCACCGCTGGTGGGCGGCCCAGCCGCGTGCCCTGTACAGTCGAACCCTTCGCCACCGTGCTTTTCGGGGAACGCAGCGACCTCGGCACACTCCAACACTCCGTTACCCGCAAGGAGCGCGACATCATGGCCATCGAATCCCTTCTCCTCCTCCTGCTCATCGGCGGCATCGCTGGCTGGCTCGCCGGACTGCTGGTGCACGGCTCCGGGCAGGGCATCCTGCTCAATATCGTGGTCGGCGTGATCGGGGCCTTCCTCGGCGGCTGGCTGTTCACCCAGCTCGGGGTCCAGGCCGGCGGGCTGATCGGCAACCTCGCCGCCGCCACCGTCGGTGCCGTACTTCTGCTGGGCCTGCTCCGGCTGATTCACAAGGCCTGACCGATGACCCAGATCCTTGGAATCATCCTGCTGGTCGGGGGCCTGATCGCCGCTATTGTGGGCCTGCAGGATGCCTTCGGCATGCGCGAGCGCGCAGCGCGCCTGATCCTCGGCCGCTTTACCCGGCGCACCCTCGCGCTGCTGGTGGGCGGCGGCGTCGCCGCACTGATGGGCCTGATCCTGGTGACCTGACCGAAAAACGTGATGCGGTTGGCATCATCTCCCCGGAATCGGTAGTGTCCGCGGCGGGGGAGCTCGTGCCGGAAGCGCCATACCGCCCGCCGACGGTCCCCCCGAAAAAAGACCAATAAGGGGGAGACCGCATGACCTTGAAGCCTTCGCGCCGTCTGGCGCTTGCCGCCGCCGTCAGCACCGTCCTGTTCGCCACACCCACGACCCTGCTGGCCGCGGGCTTTTACCTGCAGGAGCAAGGGGTCTCCGGTCTCGGGCGCGCCTATGCCGGCGAGGCCGCCATCGCCTCCGATGCCAGCACCATCTACTTCAACCCGGCCGGCATGACCCGCCTGGAACGCAACGAGGTGCAGGCAGGCGTGTATCTGCTGGCCCCCGAGGCCAAGGTCAGGCGCAGCAGCTCCACCATCAATGGGGCCCCGTACGAGGGCCGCGACGGCAACAACCCCTACGACCCGACTCCGATCCCCAACCTGTACTGGGCGGAGCAGTACTCGGAACGTGTCTGGCTGGGCTTTGGCCTCAGCGCGCCCTTCGGCCTGAAGAACGAATACAACGATGACTTCTTCGCCCGCTACGACTCGCTGGAATCCGACCTGCGCGTGCTGAACCTGCAGCCCAGCATCGCCTTCGACCTGACCGACCGGATCTCCATCGGCGGCGGCCTCGACCTGCAGTACGCCGACGCGACCCTGCGCAGCGCCACTCCGGACCCGGGTGGCCCTAATCCGGACACCGACGGGGAATTCAAACTCGAGGGCGACAACTGGGATATCGGCTTCAACATCGGGATGCTGTTCGATCTGGGCGATGACACCCGCCTCGGCATCCATTACCGCGACGGCATCACCCACACCCTGAGCGGCACGGCGACCATCACCGAGCCCGCGGGCGGGCCTGTCTCCGTGCTGCCCGGGCAGGCCGACCTGAAGCTGCCTGATATCGCATCCATCGGCATCCGCCACCGCTTCAATGACCGCTGGACCGGCCTGGCTCAGTACACCTGGTTCAACTGGTCGAACTTCGACGAGATCCGCATCCAGCTGCCGCAGGGCAACGAACAGGTGCTGGAACAGAACTACCGCAACAGCTACGCCCTGGCGGTCGGAGCCGAGTACGAAATGAACCCGCGCTGGACCCTGCGCGGCGGCATCCAGTATGACCAGACCCCGACCCAGACCGACGGCCGCAGCACACGCACTCCGGATGGCGACCGCACCTGGTTCTCCATCGGAGCCACCTTAACCAGCAGTGACCGCTTCACCTTCGACTTCGGCTACAGCTACATCCACATCGGCAGCGAGGACCTGGACGTCACCCGGGGCTTCGATTCCAGCGGGGATGGACAGGCGGATACCTTTGTGAACATGCAGGGCACCACCTCGGGTCACGTGCACGTACTGGCCGCCGCCATGCGCTACCACTTCTAGCACCGATACCGGGACCGGGCATCCGCCCGACCCCGGCGGTCACCGCGCAAGCTCCACGTCGCAGGCCGCCGCCAGCGCGCGACGGTCGGCCTCGCTCAGGTCGCGCCGCCCGGCGTTGGCCTCCCCCAGCATCGCGTGCATCACGGCTGCCGGGTCGTCCACGTGATCGATCCCCAGGGCATGGCCCAGCTCGTGCGCCAGCGTCAGACGCAGCTCATCGGCGTCACTCGCCTTGAACACGGTGATCGAGCGCCGCGCCCCGTGCTGCTCGTACACCGCCATGTCGAAGGCCCCGGTCGTACCGATCTCGCGGTTGAGCTCCGCGACCCGCTCGTTGAACCCATCGATCTCGCGCTCCAGTGCCCGGATGTCACGGTTGAGCTCGTCACGGCGCTGTTCCAGCGTGCGCCGGCGCTGATCGAGGTCGTCACCCGCGCGGTCCAGCGCCCGGCGCTGCCGCTCCAGACGTTCGCGATTCCCCGCGCTGTGCGCCATGCGACCGGCATTCCAGGCGGCCACCGCCTGCTCGTATTCGCGCTGGCGCGCCTGAAAATCCTCGAGATGACGCTGATAGCCCGCGGCATCCGCCGCCAGCGCCGAGTGGCGATGATCCAGGCGCTCCTCGCGCTCGGCGATCCCCCGCTGGAGGCGGTCCAGTTCCGCGCGGGCACGGTCCCGGCTCTCGGCTCCTGCCTGGCGCTCGTCGAACACCAGCCGCACCGGCATACCCTCGCCTTCACGCTGGCGGAAGAGCACGTCCGGCGTCTGCCCGTCCCACATCCGGACGGCCGCATCCAGGGCCGTCTGCACCGCGTCGCGCTCCAGGCGGAAGCGCGGATCCACGCCCGCCAGGTGCAGGGCGACCGGCACCTCGCAGCGCGGCGCGGCCAGGTGCGCGTGCCCACCGGACGAGCCCGGCAACTGCCCCTCCTGCCACAGCACACCCCCCAGCGCGAGCGCGCCGACACCCCCGACCAGCCACAACGGCAATGCCATCGCGTTCCCTCCGAGTGAATCCTTGTAGAACCACTGATCAATGTTTCCTTAAGGTGCCAGTGCGCGGTCGCGGAAACCAGCGTTTGCCCCGTCATGGCGGGGCAGGCACCATTGAACGATCGCCTTACCCCGTTTCAGGAGACTGTCATGCTGCGCATCCTTTTCGCCGCCCTGCCCCTCGTGGCCCTGCCGCTGGCCGCCCAGGCCGACACCCCGAACATCCAGCCGGGCCTGTGGGAAAACCAGAACACCATGATCATGGAAGGCATGGGCAACATGCCGGACCAGACCGAGACCACGACCGAGTGCGTCACCCAGGAAGACATCGATCGCGGCGAAAGCATTATCGAGGCGCCGGAGGGCTGCACCCTGGATCAGATGGACATGACCGCCGAGCGCATGGACTACACCATGAGTTGCACGGACCCGCAGGGCGGCCAGATGCAGATGGAGGGCAGCATGCGCTTCATGGGCGATCGCGCCGAGGGCGAAATGACCAGCGAGATGGACACCCCGATGGGCCCGATGAACGTGCGCATGGAAATGCGCGGCCAACGCATCGGCGACTGCTGACCTCCGCTTTCGTCACGCGCCCTAAAAGGCGCTAACAGGAAGATGAGAAGGCTGGAAGAAAGACTGATTGGTGGGCTGGGGCAGGCCACGACCCACCAGGGCATTTCTTCCAAACTTCCCGTCTTCCTGTGAATATCCCTTAATGTTGTCCAAGGCTTTCGTGACGCCGTAATGACCATACCCCGGCTTTTCAGGCACGACGCCAGAGGAGGATCTGGTTGTTGGCCGGGAGGTTGATGACCGCCTCGGGTGCGAGACCGGCGGCGGTGGCGAGCGCGTCCAGGTGGGCGCGGTCGCGCACGCCCATGCCCGGGTCCTGCGCCCGCAGCATCTGGTCGAAGCGCGCGTTGGATTCGGCGGTGTGGGCCCCGTCGTGGGCGAACGGGCCATACAGGGCGAACAACCCGTCCGGCGCCAGCACCCGTGCCACGCCGGCGAACAGCGCCTCGACCGCCGGCCAGTGCATGATGTGCACAGTGTTGGCGCTGTAGACGTATTCGAACGGCCCCTCCGGCCAGGGGTCCCGCAGCACGTCCAGTGGCTGCGCCGGCCGCAGGTTGGGCACGGCGGCCTCGCGCCGCCAGGCCTCTACACCGGGCAGATTCTCGGCCACATCACTGGGATGCCAGTCCAGGTGGGGAAGCGCCGCGGCGAAGTGCACCGCGTGCTGCCCCGTTCCAGCGCCGACCTCCAGCACCCGACCGTGGGCGAGAAAACGCTCGCGCAGCACCTCCAGGATCGGCGTGCGGTTCTGTTCCGCCGCCGGGGCATAGGGCTTGTCACTGGCCATCGTATCCATCCATCCGGAAAAGCAGGCCGGGTATTCTGGACGCCTCGCGAGCGCACTGCCATGATCGGGAGACACCTTTTCCCAGGCACCCTGCCGATGCCCCGCTCCCGGTTATCCCTGCCCCTCGTACTCGTCCTGCTGCTGGTTCTGGCCAGCGATGCCCTGGCGCGAGAGATGGCCACTGATCCGGATCGCCTGCTGCCGGTCGAGCTGGCCACCGTCGGGGTGGACGCCAACTCCGGCGCCCCCATCGCGTTGCTGCGCCACCCGGCCTCCGGCGAGGTGGTGCCCATCGTGATCGGCACCGATCAGGCCCGCGCGATCCTGCTCGCGATGCACGAGGTCCCGCTGTCGCGCCCGCAGACCCACGATCTGATGATCGACCTGCTGGAGCAACTGAACGCCCGCCTGGAGCGGGTGATCGTGGACGGCCTGGAAAACGGCACCTATCTCGGCTGGCTGGAGGTGCGTGTGGCCGGCGACGACGAGCCGCGGATGATCGACACCCGTCCCAGCGACGCGCTCGCCCTGGCCGTTCGCAGCGGGGCGGCGATCCACGTCGCCCCGGAGATCCTCGAGGCGGAGGTGCCCTTCGACTACACGCCGCCGGGCGAGGACGAGGTCGTCACCGCCCTGGGCATCACCGTAGTCGAGGCCCGCGACGACCTGCGCGAGGCCCTGCAACTGCCCGACGAACCCGGCGTTCTGGTCAGCCGCGCGACCGGGCGGGCCGCCACCGCGGGACTGAGCCACGGGGCCCTGATCCTGGAGGTGAACGGCCGCGTGCCCGCCACCCCGATGGACTTCCTCGAGGCGGTGTCGGCCACCGCCGATGGCGCGGAGGCCGAGATCCGCTTCTGGCTGGACGGCGACACCCGGACGATCACCCTGCCCACGGACGTCCCCGCTATCGAGGAGTCCGACGACGCCCTGACCGTCTGAGCCAAGTCGGAACGGACGTGGGTCAGTCCCGCTGCGGTAACCGCGGGCGCAACCAGTCGAGCGTGGCGGTGGTCGCGGGATCGTGTGCGGCGGGTGTCGCCCCCGGCTCCAGATCCGCGAGGATCTGGCCGGCCAACTGCTTGCCCAGCTCCACCCCCCACTGGTCGAAGGCGTTGATACCCCACAGCGTGGCCAGCACGTAGATCTTGTGCTCGAACAGCGCGATCAGCGCGCCCAGCGTGGCCGGGTCCAGGCGTTCCAGCAGGATCAGCGTGCTCGGCCGGTTGCCGGGGAAGCTCCGGTGCGGCGCCAGGGCGTCGATCGCCTCCGGCGACTGTCCCGCCGCCGCCATCTCCGCGCGCACCGCGCCCTCGTCCTTGCCCGTCGCCAGCGCCTCCGCCTGCGCGACCAGGTTGGCCATCAGCAACGGATGCTGCGCCGGCAGGTCGTGCTCGGGGCGCGCCACGCCGATGAACTCGGCCGGGATGAAGCGCGTGCCCTGATGCAGCAGCTGGAAGAAGGCATGCTGGCCGTCGGTCCCCACCGCGCCCCAGACCACCGCGCCGGTATCGTCCGTCACCACCTGGCCGTCCAGCCCCACGCGCTTGCCCAGGCTCTCCATCTCCGCCTGCTGCAGGTACGGGGGCAGCAGCGAGAGGCGTTCGTCGTAGGGCAGCACTGCGCGCGACTGCGCGCCCAGCAGATTCTGGTTCCACAGATCCACCAGCGCCATGCGCACCGCCGCGTTGCCGGCGATCGGCGCGCGCCGGACGTGCTCGTCCATAGCGTGCGCGCCGCCGAGGAAGGCACGAAAGCCATCCATGCCCAGCAGCAGTGCCACCGGCAGCCCGATGGTGGACCACACGGAGTAGCGCCCACCGACCCAGTCCCAGAAACCGAACATGTTGTCCGGGTCGATGCCGAATTCGGTCACCCGGTCGCGCGCGGTGGACACCGCCACGAAGTGGCGCGCCACGGCCGAGTCGTCCGGTGCATGGCGCAGCAGCCAGGCGCGGGCCGCGCGGGCGTTGGTCAGGGTCTCCTGGGTGCCAAACGTCTTGGAGGCGACGATGAACAGCGTGGTCTCCGGGTCGGCCTCGCGCAGCACGGCGGAGAGGGCCGCGCCGTCCACGTTGGAGACGAACTGGACCGCCAGCGGCGCGCCTTCGGCCGTCGCCCGCGCATGCGGCGCCAGCGCCCGGCAGACCATGCGCGGCCCGAGGTCGGAACCGCCGATGCCAATGTTCACCACCCGCTGGATCGGACGTCCACTGTAGCCCCGGTGGGTACCGTCGTGGACCTGTTGCACGAAGGCCTCGACCCGGTCCAGCTGGGCATGCACCTGGGGCACGACATCGTGGCCATCCACCTCGCAGCGCGCCTCGCGCGGCAGACGCAGGGCGGTGTGCAGCGCCGCCCTGCCCTCGGTGGTGTTGACCCGTTCGCCGGCGAACAGCGCGCGCAGCGCCTCCGGCACCTCGCAGGCCGCGGCCCGCTCGAAGAGCGCATCCCAGGCCGGGGCGTCCAGGCGCTGACGCGTCCAGTCCAGGCGCATGCCGGCGATTTCCTGCACATCCCGCTGCACCCGGTCGGGATCGCGCGCGAACAGATCGCGCAAGGTCTCGCCCTCCAGCCGGCGGGCCTCGACCCGCAGGGCACTCTCCATCCCCGTATTCCGTCCTGTCGTCATTCCATGCCCCCGCTTGTCCTGTTCCCCAGAGTGCCGCCCGGTCCCCTGCGTTACAATCCATAGAAACCATCCGGCGCCGCCGGTTCCGTTCCCGGGGAACTCTTCATGCGCATCCTGTTCGCCAGCAGCGAGGCCTACAGCCTGGTCAAGACCGGCGGGCTCGCCGATGTCAGTGCCAGCCTGCCCGCCGCCCTGCGCCGCCGACGCCAGGATGTGCGCCTGGTCCTGCCCGGTTATCCCGAGGCCTGCCGCAATCTGGTGGATGCCACCCCGCGCCCGGGTCCGGACAACGCCCCGTGGCAGCTCCTCGAGGGCCGCCTGCCCGGCACTCGCGTGCCGGTCTACCTGATCGACTGGCCGGAGTACTTCCAGCGCGCCGGCAATCCGTACAGCGCCAGCAACGGCATGGACTGGCCGGACAACGCCCAGCGCTTCGCCGGTTTCGCCCGCGCCATCGTCGCCCTCGCGCGCGACGAGGCCGGGCTGGGCTGGACCCCGGAGCTCATCCACCTGAACGACTGGCAGACCGGCCTGGTGCCGCTGCTGCTGGACCCGGAGCGCACCGGCATCGAGCGCCCGCGGACCGTATTCACCATTCACAACCTGGCCTACCAGGGCCTGTTCCCGGCCAGCACCCTGCAGGAGCTGAACCTGCCCGCGGACCTGTGGCACCCGGAGGCGCTGGAGTTTCACGACCAGCTGTCGTTCATGAAGGCGGCCCTGGTCTTTGCCGACGCCATTACCACGGTCTCGCCGACCTATGCCCGCGAGATCCAGGAGCCAGCCTCCGGCATGGGCCTGGACGGCGTGCTGCGCGCCCGCGCCGCGGACCTGCACGGCATCCTCAACGGGGTCGACTACCGCGACTGGGACCCGGCGCGCGACCGCCATATTGCCGCGCGCTACAGCGCCGACGACCTCGCCGGCAAGGCCGCCAACAAGGCCGCGCTACAGACCCGCCTGGGCCTGGAACCGGACCCGGACATCCCGCTGCTGGGCCACGTCGGCCGCATGGTCGAGCAGAAAGGGGTAGACCTGCTGCATGCCGCCTGCACCCCGCTGCTGGAGGCCGGGCGCATCCAGCTGGCCCTGGTCGGCTCCGGCCAGAAGGACCTGGAACACGCCACCGGCGCCCTGGCGCGCGCCTATCCCGGCCGGGTCGGGGTGCACATCGGCTATGACGAGCCCCTGGCCCACCAGATCGAGGCCGGCGCCGACCTGTTCCTGATGCCCTCGCGCTTCGAACCCTGCGGTCTCAACCAGCTCTACAGCCTGCGCTACGGCACCCCGCCGGTGGTCCACGCCACCGGGGGCCTGGCGGACACCGTGGTCGACGCCACACCCGATCATCTGGACACCGGCACGGCCACGGGATTCAGCTTCTCGCCGGACAGCGTGGCCGCCCTCGGCGGCGCGCTGGAGCGCGCCCTGGGGCTGTACGCCGCCCGCGGCGACGGCCGCTGGGAACAACTGATGCGCACCGGCATGGCCCGCGACTTCGGCTGGAACGCGAGCGCCGACGCCTATCTCGCCCTGTACCGCGAACAGCTCCCGCGCCGCAGCCGGCGTGCGAAGGCCGCATCTGCGCTATAATCGCGTCCTTTTCGCGACCTCCCGACCCCAACCGGCAAGCCCAGGCAGCGGCGATCGTCGTCCTGCGCGCACAGGCCCGATATGACTCGAAGCGATCAACACGACCGATTCCTGCCCAAGGACAAGGAACTGCGCGCCCGCGTGCGGCTGTTCGGGGAACTCCTGGGCAACGTGATCCACAAGCTGGAAGGCCAGGCGGTATTCGACGCGGTCGAAAAGCTGCGCCGCGGCTTTGTCAGCCTGCGCAAGAACGAGGACCCGGACCTGCGCCGCCAGCTGATGGCGGACATCACCCACTTCGACGCCGCGCTCACCGAGCGCGTGATCCGCGCCTTCAGCATCTACTTCAGCCTGGTCAACATTGCCGAGGAAGACCTGTTCTACCGCTGGCGCCGGGCCCAGGTCTCCAGCGGCGAACCGCTGTGGACCGGCTCCTTCGACCAGACCCTGCGCCAACTGCATGACGAGGGGGTCACCGCCGAGGAGCTGGAACGGCTGCTCAGCGAACTGCACTACCAGCCGGTCTTCACCGCCCACCCCACCGAGGCCCGTCGCCGGACCACGATGGAGAACCAGCGCCGCGTGTTCGAGACCGCCGACCGGCTGAACCAGCCCGGTCTGGGCGAGGAGGAACGCCGCCTGATCACCGAGGAACTGGAAACCCAGATCCAGATCCTCTGGCGCACCAACGAGGTACGGGTAAAGAAGCCGCAGGTCCAGGACGAGATCAAGTACGGTCTGTTCTACTTCGAGGAGAGCCTGTTCGAGGCCATCCCGCAGTCCTACCGCTTCCTGGAAAAGGCCATCCGCCGCATCTACGGCGTCCACCCGGACGGCAGCCTGCCGGTGCGGATCCCGGCCTTCCTGCACTTCGGTTCCTGGATCGGCGGGGACCGCGACGGCAACCCGAACGTGACCCCCGAGGTCACCGAACTGTCCTGTCGCCTGGCGATGGAGCAGGTCCTGCGCGAATACATCAAGCGGGTCAACCACCTGCGCAACGTGCTGACCCACTCGTCGTTCATGTGCCAGCCGTCGCAGGCCTTCCTCGACAGCCTGGACTCCGACGCCAACATCGCGAACGCGGTGTTCCAGGGGGCCTCCGACCGCTTCGAGAGCGAGCCCTACCGGCGCAAGCTCTACATCATGCGGTATCGCCTGCGCGAAACCCTGGACACCGTGGTCCGGCGGGTACATGGCGAGGCCGCGGTGCTTCCGACCAACAGCGCCTATGCCGACGCCCAGGCCTTCCTGAGCGACCTGAAGCTGATCCGCGACTCGCTGATCAGCCACGGCGACCGCAATATCGCCAGCGGCGCGCTGACCGATCTGATCCGCCTGGTCGAGACCTTCGGCTTCCACCTGCACCACCTGGACGTGCGCCAGGAATCCACCGTGCATACCGACGCGATCGCCGAGATCCTCGGCCAGCTGGCCCCGGACACCGACTACGCCGCCCTGGACGAGACCGGCCGCCAGCAGGCCCTGAGCGACCTGATCGCCGCCGAACAGTTGCCGGAACTGGACCGCGACGCCCTGGGCGAAGGCACCCGCGAAACCCTGCGCGTGTTCGAGGTCATCCAGGGCATGCGCCGCGAGGTCGGCCCGGATGGCATCGGGACCTACGTGATCTCCATGACCCACGCGGCCTCGCATGTGCTGGAGGTCCTGCTGCTGGGGCGCCTCGCGGGGCTGGCCGGAGACAACGAAGACGGCAACCCCTTCTGCCACCTGCGCATCTCGCCGCTGTTCGAGACCATCGAGGACCTCCTGCATGTCGAGGACGTCCTCGAGGGCCTGCTGTCCAACCCGGTCTACGCCCGCCTGCTGGCCGCCTCCGGCAACATCCAGGACGTGATGCTCGGCTATTCGGATTCCTGCAAGGACGGCGGCATCCTCGCCTCCAGCTGGAACCTCTACGAGGCGCAGAAGAAGATCGTCGGCATCACCGACCGCTTTGGCGTGCGCTGCCAGCTGTTCCATGGCCGCGGCGGCACCGTCGGCCGTGGCGGCGGCCCGACCCATGAGTCCATCCTCGCCCAGCCCCCGGCCACCGTGCAGGGGCGCATCAAGTTCACCGAACAGGGCGAGGTGCTGTCGTACAAGTACTCCAACGTGGAGACCGCGGTCTATGAGCTGGGCATGGGCGCCACCGGTGTCATGCTCGCCTCGCGCAGCCTGATCCGGCCACCGCGCCAGGATCGCGACGACTACCGCGCCACCATGCAGGATCTCGCGCAATGCGGCGAGGATGCCTATCGCGAGCTGATCGACCGCACCGACGGTGTGCTCGACTACTTCTACGAGATCACCCCGGTGCAGGAGATCGGCTTCCTGAACATCGGCTCGCGCCCCTCGCACCGGCGCAAGACCGATCGTTCCAAGAGCTCGATCCGGGCGATCCCCTGGGTCTTCGGCTGGGCCCAGGCGCGCCACACCCTGCCCGCCTGGTACGGCATCGGCACCGCGCTGGAGCGCTGGCGTGGCGACGATCCCGAGCGCCTGGCCCAGCTCCAGCGCATGTACCAGGAGTGGCCGTTCTTCCGCTCGCTGCTGTCCAACTGCCAGATGGCGCTGACCAAGGCCGACATGCGCACCGCGGCCGAGTACGCCCGCCTGTGCAGCGACCCGGAACTGGCCGAACGCATCTATGCCCGGGTCCGCGACGAGCACAGCCGCACCGTGACCGAGGTGTTGCGGGTCGCCCAGCTGGACGCCCTGATGGACGAGACCCCCCTGCTGGCGCGCTCGCTGCAACGGCGCAACCCGTATCTGGACCCGCTCAACAGCATCCAGATCCACCTGCTGCGCGAATCCCGCGAGTTCGACGCCGAGGCCGGAGACGACGCCGACAATCCCTGGCTGTCGCCCCTGCTGCGCTCGATCAACGCCATCGCCGCCGGCATGCGCAACACCGGCTGACCCTTACGGGAGCGCGAGCTGGCCGGTCCGATGGTCCGCGACCATCATCGCGTCAGGGAAACGCTGATCAATGTGCACATTGACCAGCGTTTCCCCTAGAATCCGGTCATGCGCCTGCTGCTCCTGATCGTTGCCATCGTCGCCGTGTTCCTCGCGGTGCGCACCCTGGTGCGCTCCAGCAGCAACCGCAAGCAGGTCTCCCGCGGGGAACGCCCCGAACGCCTCAAGGAAGGTGGCGCGGTGATCCGCTGCGCCTTCTGCGGCGTGCACGTTCCGGAGGCCGAGGCCTACCGCGACGGGGACCGCCTGTACTGCTCGCGCCAGCACGCCGAGGTCGACCGCAGCCGCTCGGACGCCGACACCCACAGCGAAGACGACTGATCCCCGCGCGCATGGACGGCCAGAACGGGGCGCACACGCCGATCGACGCCGACACCCGGCGTTCCGCCTGGCTGTTCGCGCTCTACCGGGTCTTTGTCGCAGCGGTTCTGCTGCTGCTGGGACTGTTCCCGGATACCCCGCTGGGACTGCATGCGGTCGCCCCCCAGTTCTACGCGGTGATCGCCACGGCCTACCTCGCCTTCGCGCTGGCCGCGGCCGGCTTCGCCTGGCGTTGCACCCACAACCCGAACACCACCAGCCTCAGCCGCATCGCCCTGATCGGGGGCGCCGGGGACGGCATCGGCCTGATCGGGCTGCTGCTCGTCTCCGGTGGGGTCGGCACCGGGATCGGCCTCCTGCTGGTCCCCGCCCTGGTCGCCGCGGTACTGCTATCCAGCGCGCGCTTCGCGCTGAGTCTGGCGGCCATCGCCACCCTGGCGCTGCTGCTGGCCGAGACGGTCAGCGCCCTGCTCCTCCATCCTGGCGAGAGCGCCATCACCCAGGCTGGCCTGCTGGGCGCCACCCTGTTCGCGGCCGGCCTGCTGGCGCGCCACTTCGCCCGCCGGGCCGGCGAGACGCGCGCCCAGGTGGAACGCCAGGAGGCCGACCTGGCGAATCTGGCCGAGCTGAATGCCCAGATCATCGCGCGCATGAGCGCCGGGGTCATCGCGGTGGACCCGGAGGGCTACATCCGCTCCATCAACGAGGCCGCCCGCCGCCTGCTGCCGCCACGGCCGGGGCGCCACCTGTCGTCGCTGTCGCCCTCGGTGGCCCGCGTCATCCGCGAGTGGCAGCGCAGCGGCAGGCCCAACACCAGCCAGCAGTTGCCGGGCGATCGCGATCAGCCGGCCCTGCGCATCCGCCTGGCGCCGCTGGGCGATCGCGGCGACCAGGGCACGCTGCTGATCCTGGAGGACGCCGCCGAGCTTCAGCGCCAGGCCCAGGCCAGCAAGCTTCAGGCCCTGGGCCGGCTGACCGCCAGCATCGCCCACGAAATCCGCAACCCGCTCGGTGCGATCAGCCACAGCGCCCAGTTGCTCGGCGAGTCACCGGACCTCGCGCCTCACGACCAGCGCCTGCTCGACATCATCAACAACCAGAGCAAGCGGGTGAACGAACTGATCTCCAATGTCCTCAGCCTGTCACGCCGGGACGCCGGCGAGCGCGAACGCCTGAACCTGCAGGAGACCCTGGACCGCTTTGCCGAGGAGTTCTGCGGGGCCCTGCAACTGCCCCGCTCCACCCTGCATGCCCGGGTGGAACCGGGCGACTCCGAAATCCAGTTCGATCGCTCGCAGCTCAACCAGATCCTGTGGAACCTGTGCACCAACGCGCGCATCCACGGCGGTCACGACGAACCCGACAGTCCGCCCATCGTGTTGCGCGGGGGCGCCGGCCAGGTCGCCCGCGTGGTCAGCCTGGATGTCATCGATGCCGGTCCCGGGATCTCCACGGAACAGGAAAAGGACCTGTTCGAACCGTTCGTCTCCGGTCGCAGCGGCGGAACCGGGCTCGGCCTGTACATCTCGCGCATGCTGTGCGAAAACAACGGGGCCTCGCTGGAGTACATCCGGACGCCCACCGGCGGCTGCTTCCGGATCCTGTTCGCTCCCCTGGAAGACGAATCGCCAAAGGAACAAGGCGCATGAGTATCCGTCACGTGCTGGTCGTGGACGACGAGCCCGACATCTGCGAACTGCTCGAGATCACCCTGGCACGCATGGGCCTGGAAGCGACCACGGCCACCCGCCTGGAACCCGCCCGCGCCCTGCTCGCCGAACGCGACTTCGACCTCTGCCTGACCGACATGCGCCTGCCCGATGGCGACGGCCTCGAGCTGGTCCGCCACATCCAGTGCGAACGCCCGGAATTGCCGGTGGCCGTGATCACCGCCCACGGCAGCGTGGACACGGCGGTGCAGGCACTGAAACTGGGGGCCTTCGACTTCGTCAGCAAGCCGGTGGACCTGAAACAGCTACGCGAACTGATCGACGCCGCACTGCGCCTGGAGACCCGTGGCCCCGGGCCGGAAGAAGGGCCCGATGACGCGACCACGCCGGCCCGCCCCGACGACAGTCCCCTGCTGGGCCATTCCGAACCCATGCAGCGCCTGCGAGCCACCATCCACAAGCTGGCCCGCAGCCAGGCGCCGGTGTTCATCTCCGGCGAATCCGGCTCCGGCAAGGAGCTGGTCGCGCGCGAGATCCATCGCCTCGGGCCGCGCGCCGAGCGACCGTTTGTCCCGGTCAACTGCGGCGCGATACCCGGCGAGCTGATGGAAAGCGAGTTCTTCGGCCACCGCAAGGGCGCCTTTACCGGGGCAACCCAGGACCACACCGGCCTGTTCCAGTCCGCCGACGGCGGCACGCTGTTCCTCGACGAGGTTGCCGACCTGCCACTGCCGATGCAGGTCAAGCTGCTGCGCGCCATCCAGGAGCGAGCGATCAAGCCGGTCGGCGGCACCCGCGAGATCCCGGTGGACGTGCGCATCCTCAGCGCCACCCATCACGACCTCGAGAAGGCCGTACGCGAGGGGCGCTTTCGCCAGGACCTCTACTACCGACTGAACGTGATCGAGCTGAAGGTCCCCCCACTGCGCAACCGCCGCGGGGACATCGAGCGCCTGGCCGCGCGTATCCTGCGGCGCATCAGCGAGCAGTGGGAGACCGGCGACCTGGAACTGGCCCCCGATGCCCTCGCGGCCCTGCAGGGGCACGGCTTCCCGGGCAACGTCCGCGAACTGGAGAACATCCTGGAGCGCGCCGCCACCCTGTGCGAGGGTCGGCTGATCCACGCCGACAACATCGACCTTCCCGCCACTGGCCTGGGCACCGAACCCGTCATGGACCGCGCCCCGGACAGCCCGCCTGACCCCGACCACAGCGCCCGCAACGAGGCCGACCGCGCACTGGACGACCAGCTCGCCGCGCAGGAGCGCCAGGCCATCGCCACCGCACTGCAACAGACCGGCGGCAACCGTACGGCCGCCGCGCGCCTGCTCGGCCTCAGCTTCCGCCAGCTGCGCTACCGCCTGAAGAAACTCGGTATCGAGTAACGGTCCCTCGACCAGTCCGCCGCTACAGCAGATCCGCCCACTCGGTCAGGGCAAACCAGATCACGTAGCCGCCGTAGAGGATCAGAAAGATGATGCTGAGCACCGTGATCGGCCGAAACCCCTTCACGTCCACCTGGTAGGACACATCCTCCCCCTGCGCGCGGCGGCGGCGCACATCCATCCAGCGCGACACCCGCCACCAGACAAACAGCAGGATCAGGATCACGGTCAGGAACTTCAGCATCGCGGTTCGCTTCCTCGTCGGACGGCACTGAACGCGACACTACCCGAGAACGCCACCCTCCGCATTCTCTGATGACGGCCGCGCCTTTGCCCCGCAACCCTGGCGGGCAGAACGCTTGTGGGAGCCTGCTTGCAGGCGAAGCCCCCGCCAAACCCGGGCCTGCTACCCACGCCGCTTCGTATGCCGCGTGGCCGGCGCATTCCACGGATCCTCCGGCCAGGGGTGCTTCGGATAACGCCCCTTCAGCTCGCGGCGCACCTCCGGATAGCCGTTCTCCCAGAAGCTGGCGAGATCCTGGGTGACCTGCACCGGACGCCGCGCCGGCGACAGCAGGTGCAGCACCAGCGCCACGCGGCCGCCCGCGACCCGGGGCGTCTCGCCCAGGCCGAACAGCTCCTGCAGCTTCACCGCCAGCACCGGCGGGTCCTGCGTGTAATCAATCCGGTGGGCGGAGCCGGAGGGGACCTCGATGCGCGCCGGTGCCTCCCGCTCCAGTTGCTGCTGGTGGTCCCAGTCGAGCCACGCGCGCAGGATCGCCGCCAGATCCAGCCGCTTGAGATCCCGGCGCCGCGTGATCCCGGCCAGATACGGCCCCAGCCACTCCTCGAGGGTCATCCGCAGCGCGTCGTCGCGCAGATCCGGAAAACCGGACTCCGGCATGGTTTCGTGCAGCAGCTGGATGCGCGCGCGCAGCTGGGTCGCCGCATCATCCCAGGGCAACAGCGCAAGGCCCTCGCGGCGCAGCCGCTCGCACCAGCGCGGGATGGTGGCGGCGGGGTCGTCCAGCGCGACCATCTGCCGCTCCACCACCAGCGTGCCGATCCGTCGAATCCGCGCGTTCTCCAGCCGCGCGCCGTCCTCCACCCAGTCGCAGCGCGTCTCGCGGTGGAAGAGTTCCGGCGCCTCCTGCTCCAGTGCGGCCAGATCCAGCGCCACCGCGCAGCGGATGCGGGCCTCGCGGTCGGCATCCGTGCAATCCACCGCGACCAGGTAGTCGGCATGCGCCAAACGCTCGCGCGCCGGCAGCCACGCGCCGCGGCCGTTCCCCATCACGAAGCGCCCGGCCACCTCGCCGCGGCGGCGCGCGATACGCTCCGGCCAGGCCAGCGCCGCCAGCACGCCCAGCGCCGTGCTTTCGTCCAGTACCGCATCCCGGGCGCCGGCGCCATCCCCGACTCGGGCCAGTGCCTGTTCCAGACGCCGCAGGCCGGATTGCCAGGCCCGCCCACCCGAACGCCGCGCGCGCTCCAGGCGCGCACCCAGCTCCAGCGGCGCCTCCGGCCCGGCCACACCCGGCTCCTCTACCGCCACCGCCAATTCGCAGGCCAGGCGCGCCAGCCCCCGCTCCTGGCCCCGCAACAGCATGTGCGCCAGCCGCGGGTGGGTCGGCAGGCGTAGCAGGGCCCGCCCATGCCCGGTCATCCGACCGGTGGCATCCACCGCACCCAGTTCCGCGAGTACCGCCTGCGCGGAGGCCAGGCCCTGCGCGGGCGGCGGTTCCAGCCAGTCGAGTTCGGCCACTGCCTCGCCCCAGCCGGCCAGTTCCAGGGCCAGCGGCAGCAGATCCACCTGCTGCATCCCCGGGGTCGCGTAGTCCGGGCGCGCGACCTCGTCGGCCCGCGACCACAGGCGGATCGCTACGCCGGGCTCGGTGCGACCGGCACGCCCGGCCCGCTGTTCTGCGGCGGCCTTCGAGGCCGGGAGCGTCACCAGGCGCGAGAGCCCGGTCGCCGCATCGAAGCGCGGCTCGCGGGACAGCCCCGCGTCGATCACCACGCGCACGCCCTCGATGGTCAGGCTGGTCTCGGCGATGTCGGTCGCCAGCACCACCTTGCGCTCGCCCGCGGGCGCCGGGCGCACGGCCCGGGCCTGCTCCTGTGCCGACAGCCGGCCGAACAGCGGCGCGATGCGCGCGGGGACGGCGGACGTATCCACGCCGTCACCCACCCCCTCGCCCAGACGCGCGGCCACCTCGCGGATCTCGCGCTCGCCGGGCAGGAAGACCAGAACCGAGCCCGTCTCCGCCGCCAGCGCATCCCGCACCGCCTGCGCCACGCCGTCCGCCAGCGGCGCATCTTTCGCCATCGGGGCATAACGGACCTCGACCGGGAACTGCCGCCCACGCGCCCGCAGCACCGGCACGGCATCCGCCTCCGGGCCGGCCAGCAGCCGCGCCACGGCCTCGTCGTCGAGGGTCGCCGACATCACCACGATGCGCAGCTCCGGGCGCAGCAGCCGACGCACCTGCAGCGCAAAGGCCAGCGCCAGTTCGGCCTCCGGCCGGCGCAGGTGGAATTCGTCGAAGACCACGGTGCCAACCCCCTCCAGCAGCGGGTCGCCCTGGATGCGCCGCAGGAACAGGCCATCGGTGACCAGCTCCACCCGGGTGCGCTCCGAGACCTTCTGCTCGTCGCGGACGCGATAGCCGACCGTCTGCCCGGCCGCTTCACCGAGCTGCCCGGCCATGTAGGTCGCCGCCATGCGGGCGGCCAGCCGGCGTGGCTGCAGCACGATCACGCGATCCTCGGGGCTGGAGGCGGCCAGATGCAGCGGGACGCGGGTGGTCTTGCCGGCACCGGGTTCGGCCACCAGCACGGCGGCACCGCGCGTCTGCAGCGCGGCATCCAGGGGGGTTAGCAGATCTTCCAGCGCCCGAGCCGGCGGCGCCTCATTCAAGTCTTTGGCCATCTAAAGCGGTCAGTTCTCGACCACGCGCGTGCCGGCCTGCACCCGGTCCCCCGGGCGGGTGACCACACGCTCGCCCGCCTCCAGGCCGTCGAGGATCTGCGTGGCAAAGCCCGAGCGACGACCCACCTCGACCCGGCGCGGCTCGGCACGGCCGTCCTCGACCACGAACACCGACCACTCGCCGCGGTCGCGGAACAGCGCGCTGGTCGGGACCTGCAGCACGTCATCCCCTTCCCATAGCAGAAACTCGGCCTCCACACGGTAGCCCACCGCCAGTCCGGCCATGCGCGCCTCCACCGCGTCGAGGTCGAGGATCACCGGCACGCGCTGTTCGTCCACGCCCAGCGCGGAGATCCTGGTAAAGCCGAATGGCTGCACGCGGCGTACGGTGCCCTCCAGTTCGGCATCGCGGCCCCAGTCGGTCAGGCGCACGCGCATGCCCGGCACCACGCGCACCGCATCCATCGACAGCAGGTCCACCTGCACCTCGAGATCGTCGAGATCGCCCACGACCAGTACCGGCTCGCCGGCCCCGATCGTGCCCTCGCAGCAGCGATAGCGCTCCAGCACCACCCCCGAGGCCGGCGAGCGAACGGACAGGGTTTCCGCCTCGGATTCCGGCATCTGGCCGCTGGCAATCTCCAGCACGACCCGCGCGCTCTCGATCTCGCTGCGTGCGACCTCCACCGCGGATTCGCCGGCGCGCACCGCCGAACGCGCGCGGTCGCGCGCGGTCTCCATGCGCTCCACCTCGGTGGCCGAGACCGCCCCGCGCTCGAACAACTCCTGATGCCGGCGATACTCGGACTCGGCGAAACGCGCCTCGGCCCGCAGGTTCTCGAGGTTCGCCTCGGCGCTCTGCAGGCGCGACCGTGCAGCGGCCAGGTTCTCGCGCGCCTGCTCGCGCGAGCGCACATCCAGCGCCGGGGTCGGCAGGGGCTCCATGCGGAACAGCGTGTCGCCAAGCTCGACCGCGTCCCCCTCTTCCAGCTCGACGCGATGCAGGAAGCCGGCGATCGGCGCCGACACGGTGAAGGTGTCGCGCAACCGCGTGCGGCCTTCCTCGCGCACGGTCTCCTCGAACGGGCCGGCCTCGACCGTGGTCAGCGACACCGGTACCGGCTGCGGGCGCAGCGCCCAGACCAGCGCGGCCACCCCCGCCAGCACGATCAGCCCAACCGTAATTCGCTTTTTCATCGCCATAGCGTCAGTCTCGCAAATCCCGCCATCCGGCGCTTCCCCATCACCCCGTGTGGCGCAGATCGCGCTGGACGCATATCGGTTATCACCTGACTTACCGTTCATCTCAACCGTTGTGAGGCTGGTCCTGGTTCGTCCTCCGGTGTTTACGGTGCCTTCGGTCCACATACTGCCTGGCGCTGACTCGCCAGCGCGCCCCGAGGTCCTTTCTTGCTTGCCCAAGAAAGGACCCAAAGAAGGGCACCCGGATTTCGCCCGGGAACCTCGCTCCGGACGCGCTGGGCCGGCGGCGCTGAACTCGCTGCGCCT
>NZ_KB897941.1:0-31038 GCF_000377285.1 Thioalkalivibrio sp. ALE25
GGCCCGGTAACCCAGGCGGCCCTCGGTGCGCTCGCCCGGCGCCGCCTGGAGCTGGTCGCTCATCTCGGCCTCCAGGACCTGCTGGACCGCCTCGCGCACCAGCGTGCGCATCAGTTCCTCGTCTGTCCCCAAAAGCGCTCGCAGTGACGTGCGATCCGCAGTAGCCTGGCTCTTGTGAGTGGTCATGGTCTCGCCCTCCTTGAGGGGTTCAGGTGGTCGCTAACCAACCCGAATACCATGGCCGCTCACCTCCTGCCAGCTTCTGCACACAACTCAGCACACTACTTGCCGAAGCGCGACGAGCCGGTATCCAGGCCATCCGTTATGAATCTGTGCGCGACCCTCAGCGAGGCGCCAATCTGGCGCTCCTGGCCCCGGCAGTATTCACGCAGCCGGAACCTCTTACCCAGCAAACCTGGTATCTCTACCTGGGCGCCAGCGAAAGCAACTGCATCCGGGCCGGCCGAGATGAGTCCTTTACCTTCCCGGCCTCGTCCTCCGCCTGATCCGTCCCCCGTAGGATTCCGGTCAGCGAGAGGCGTCAGGCCGGGGCCCGGTGAGCTCCATTCGGATGTTCTCGAAAATCCGGACAATGGCAACTGAGATCTCGGGGGAGAGCCCTGCGCCATCCTCGAGGCGGGCGGGCTCGATGCCGTGGACGATGACGTGCTGGGGAAGCTCGCCCAGGGAGCGGGCGAGTTCGACGGCTTCGGCGAGGCCGATACCGTGGGAGGAGTAGCGCGCGCCGCGCGGCAGGGGCTCGCGGGCGTCCAGGCGGTGGAGGGTGCCGGGGGCGGCGCCGGTGACAATGGCATCGACCAGGATCACCGGGTCGTGGCCCTGCCACAGCTCCATCAGCTCAGCGGGTTCGCCGTGGCTTTTCGCGGTGGCGAGGCCTGCCGTGCCTTCGAGTGCATCGACTACCGCGTGGCCGATGCCGTCGTCGCCGCGCCAGGGGTTGCCGATACCGATCACTAGCGGGCCCTTTTCAGTACTCACGAGCTTTGTCCCGCGATGCGATTCGCTTGCCGGATCGGTTCCCAGCAAGAGTGATGGTCTCCGGCCAGCCCTGGGATGCCCAGGCTCGCTGGAACACGCTCCGGCACAGGCGTAACCTGAAAGACCACCACCCCTTGTGAACACTGTCAGACATGCCGGGCGACGACTTCGAAACGATTCTTGACCAGGCGCGAGCGCTCCCGGACTCGGAGCGTGCACGGCTGGTGCATGATCTTCTGGAGACCCTGGAGGGGGCGCCGGACACCGGCGTCGCCGCGGCCTGGGAGCAGGAGATTGCCCGCCGCCTTGCGCAGGTCGAGAGCGGGGACGCGGAAACCCTCTCGCGTGACGAACTGGATCGGCGTTTTCCGGGCCGCACTGGCTGAATATTTCAGTAGAACCGGAAACCAATCAGCACCGGTGTTCTCTCATCGCGTTTTCGCGTGGGACTTGCCGGTGGCGGCGTCTCTCAACCCGCCGGAAACGTACTTGTGCAGGATACTGGAGACCAGTGTCTGGTACGGGATACCTTCCTCGAGGGCTCGGCGCTGCAGGGCCTCCAGGTCCCGCCCGGAAATGCGGATGTTGATCCGCTTGTTTTTTCGGAAGGTCTCTTCAGCCGCGTGCGCAACGTATTCTCGACGCTCATCGTCCAGAGCCGATTCGAACTCGCCCGCCTCATAGGCATCGAGCAGTTCCTGCTCTTCCTGGCTCAGATTGGGCTTTCCCATGCTATCCCCTCAAATATTGTCGGGTGGCTTTGCGACTGGGAATTGCAGTCTTGAGAAAGAATTCCTTGTCGTTTTCAACATATGGCACCAACCATACGTAGGCATCAACCCGGACGACAAACATCCGCTGGTTCGGGTACTTCTCCCCGTTCGGGTGGACCACGTCGTCCAGCAGGCTGCCCGACTGAAGGGCGAAAACCACGTCCTCGAAGGATATGCCCCTTTCCGCCATCAACTTCTCGTTTTTCGCAGCGTCCCAGTTGATCTGCTTCATTCGTCGACTCTAGCAGGACGTGTGCCTATTGGCATCTTTTCCTCATTGAATCTTTGGGCTCACTGGCGGTCGACCGTGAGGTCGAGGAAGTGGGTGGCGCAGGAGATGCAGGGGTCGTAGTTGCGGATGGCGACCTCGCAGTGGTGGCGCAGTTCGTCGTCCGGCAGGTGGAGGTGGGTCTGCACCAGTTCGCGCAGGTCGGCCTCGATGGTGGGCTGGTTGACCGAGGTGGGCGGGACGATCTTGGCGTCGGTGATGATGCCCGCGTCGTCGATGCGGTAGCGGTGGTAGCAGATGCCGCGCGGGGCCTCGGTGGCGCCGAAGCCGGTGCCGGCGCGCGGGGTGACCGGCAGCGCGGGTTCGGCCGGTGCGGCCCGATAGCCGTCGACCAGGCGCAGGGCCTCCTCGAAGGCGAGCACGATCTCGATCATGCGCACCTGGATACTGCGGAACGGGTTGCGGCAGGCCGCGCCCAGCCCGGCGCGCTCGGCCAGCTCGGCGGCGCGCGGGGTGAGGCGCTCGCGGTTCAGCGCGAAGCGCGCCAGCGGACCCATGAAGACCGGTTCGCCGCTGTCGGAGCGGTGGCTGTGCAGGGCGTTGGAGTGGGCCACGTGCTCCTCGGTGAAGACGTCGTCGTACTCGCGGATGGCGGCGTCCAGGCCGCTGCTCGAGCCCAGCCGGCCGTGGGTGATCGGGTATTCGTCCGGGTGCACCAGCGACACGAACTCGTAGTCGCGTTCCAGGTTCGGGTAGTCGAGGGTGGCGAGGAACTCGGCCACCTCGCAGGACGCCTCCAGGCCCCAGGCCAGGTCCTCGCGCAGGCCGGCGACCTCGGCAGGCGTCGGCGTGCGGTAGAAGCCACCGACCCGCAGGTTGACCGGGTGGATCTCGCGCCCGCCCAAAAGGCGCAGGATGGCGTTGCCGATCTTCTTGATGCGCAGGCCGTTGCGCACCATGTCCGGGTGGTCCTTCGCGGCGGTGACCGCGTCGGGATAGCCAAGGAAGTCCGGCAGGTGGAGCATGAACACGTGCAGGGCGTGGCTCTCGATCCATTCGCCGCAGTAGGCCAGCCGGCGCAGGTCCTGCAGCACGCCGTCCACGGTCACGCCGCAGACGTCCTCCATCGCCAGCGAGGCGCCCAGCTGGTAGGCGATCGGGCAGATGCCGCAGATGCGCGCGGTGATGTCGGGCGCCTCGCGGAAGTCGCGTCCGCGCAGGAAGCCCTCGAAGAAGCGCGGGGCCTCGAAGATCGACAGCTTCACCTCCTCCACGCGGTCGCCCTCGGTGCGCACGTACATCGCGCCCTCGCCCTCCACGCGCGCGAGGTAGTCGACTTCGATGGTGCGGGTCTCGCTCATGGTCCGTTTCCTGATTCTTCGCGCTCGCTCTCCTCGCGGAAGGCGTCGGCGCCGGCATTGAAGGTGCGGTAGAAGCGCACGCGGGTGGCGCGCTCCATGCCGAGGGCCTCCAGCTGCCCGGACAGACCGGGCGCGTTGGGCGTCTCCTTGGGGCCGAAGCAGCCGTAGCAGCCGCGGTGGCAGCCGGGGCACAGCGCGCCGCAGCCGGCGTGGGTGACCGGGCCGAGGCAGGGCGTGCCGTGGGCGACCATCACGCAGACCTGCCCCGCCCGCTTGCACTCCTCGCAGACGCTGGCGCTGGAGACCTGCGGGCGGCGGCCGTAGAGGAAGGCGCTGATGACCTCCAGCAGCTGGTACTTGTCGATCGGGCAGCCGCGCAGCTCGAAGTCCACCGGCACGTGCTGGCTGATCGCATCCGAGGTGGCCAGGGTCTCGATGTATTCCGGGTGGGCGTAGACCTGACGGGTGAACGCCTCGACATCGGCGAAGTTGCGCAGGGCCTGGATGCCGCCGGCGGTGGCGCAGGCGCCGATGGTGACCAGGAACTTCGACGCGCGGCGGATCTCGCGGATCTCTTCGGCCGCCTCCGGCGTGGTGATCGAGCCCTCCACCAGCGTCAGGTCCCAGGGCCCGTCGATGCGGGTGCGGGTGGCCTCGGGGAAGTGCGCGATCTGGATCCGGTCGGTCACCGCCAGCAGCTCGTCCTCGCAGTCCAGCAGCGAGAGCTGGCAGCCGTCGCAGGAGGCGAACTTGAATACGGCGAGGGTAGGTTGTTCCCGTCTCATAGTTCGCGTATCCGGAAGGCCGGTTCCATCACCGGGTAGGGGAACACGGGGCCGTCGCGGCAGACGAAATGCGCCCCGATCTGGCAGTGCCCGCAAAAGCCCACCGCGCAGCGCATGTTGCGCTCCATGGAGACGTAGATGTCTTCCGGCTTCAGGCCACGGCGCTCCAGCGAGGACGCGGTGAAGCGCATCATCACCTCCGGGCCGCAGGTCATCGCCAGTGTGTTGCGCCGGTCGAAGCCGCCACGATCGACCAGCTGGGTGACCACGCCGACATCGCCGCGCCAGGCGGCCGTGCCACGATCCACGGTGATGCGCAGATCGATGTCGTCGCGCGCGCCCCAGGCCTCCAGCTCGTCACGAAAGATCATGTCACCGGGCGAGCGGGCGCCGTAACAGATCACCACATGGCCAAAGTCGTCGCGCCGTTCCAGCGCCGCATGGATCACCGGACGCAGCGGGGCCAGACCGATGCCGCCGGCGACCAGCACCAGGTCGCGCCCGCGCGCCTGTTCCAGCGGCCAGGCCGTGCCGAACGGCCCGCGCAGGCCAACCACCGCACTGGCCTCCAGATCCTGCATCGCGCGGGTCACGCTGCCCACCGCGCGGGTGGTGTGCACGATGCCGCTGTCCTCGGTGATGGCGGAGACCGAGATCGGCACCTCGCCCACGCCGAACAGGTAGAGCATGTTGAACTGCCCGGGGGTCGGCAGCGGCCCCGGGTCGACTCCCGGTTCGGGGTACAGCGTCCAGCTGAACACCTCGTTGCTGGCGACATCCGGCCGCACCGAATGGATGCGCCAGGGCTGCGGCGCCATCGCCTGTTCCGGCAGGTCACTGTCGGCGCGGGGCTGCAGGGTCTCAGGTGCCATGCCCGGGCCCTCCGTGGCTGTAGATGTCCAGCGCCTGCAGCCGCGCGGCCTGCAGGCGCTGGACGATCAGCGCGGCGAAGTGCTTCATCAGGGTATAGCCAAGCGCCGGGTCGGCCTCCATGCGCTCGCGCAGCACGCCGGCGTCGAAGCGCAGGGTGTGCAAGTCGGTGGTCGCGCGGGCGTCGTAGCTCGCGCGGTACGGCGGCAGCAGCCAGGACCAGCCGAGGATGTCGCCGGGGCCCAGGGTCATAAAGGGTACATTGCCCTCGCGCAGGCGACCCTCCAGCGCCACTTGGCCCTCGCGGATCAGCCAGAAGGTCTCGGTGGGTTCGTGGTCGCGCATCAGGATGGCCCCGGCCGCGTAGCTGCGTTCGGCCGCGCAGGCCGCCAGCAGGCGCCGGTGCCGTTCGTCCATGTCTTCGAAGAACGGCTGTTCCTCAAGGATGGCCAGCAGCTCCTTCATCCCCGGCCCTCCGGGTCGCGGCGCACGGCGGTCACCTCCTCGGTGATGTCGATCCCCACCGGGCACCAGGTGATGCAGCGTCCGCAGCCGACACAGCCGGAGGTGTCGAACTGATCGTGCCAGGTGGCCAGTTTGTGGGTGATCCACTGGCGGTAGCGCGCGGCTACCGAGTCGCGGTGGGCGCCGCCGACCAGGTGCGAGTGTTCCTGGTTGAAGCAGGAGTCCCAGCGCCGCAGGCGCTCGGTGCGCAGACCTTCCAGATCGGGCACCTCCTCGACCTGGGAACAGAAACAGGTGGGGCAGACCAGGGTGCAGTTGGAGCAGGACAGGCAGCGCTCGGCGGTCTCCTCCCAGCGCGGGTGCTCGAAGGCCCGGTTCAGCACCTCGCGCGCGTCGCCGGGCATCTGCCGTCCCATCTTTTCCGGGGCCTCGGCCCACACCTGTTCGGCCGCGGCCTGCTCGGCGTCCGTGGCCGGGCGCGGCTCCAGCCGCTCGAACATCGCGCGCCCCGCCTCGCTCCCCGCCTCGATGACCAGGAAATGCTGCGTGGCATCGATCACCTCGGTCAGGGCCAGGTCGAAGCCCTCGCGGGCGCGCGGTCCGGTATCCATCGAGGCGCAGAAGCACGTGGCGCCGGGCTCGGCGCAGTGGGCCGCGACCATGAACACGTCCCGACGCCGCGCTGCATAGCCGCGGTCCTGCACCGTCTGGCCGAGGAACACCCGGTCCTGCACGCCGATCGCCGCCAGCTCGCAGGCACGCATGCCGATGAACGCACGCGGCGACGCGTCGGATTCGCCCGGCTCGGTGGTGAAGCTGCCGTCCGCCTGGCGGGTCAGCCGGAACAGGGTCTCCTGCGGGGGAAACAGGTATTTCTTCCAGGAGTGCGGACCGACCACGTAGCCGAACAGGGCCGCGTCGTCACGCTCGCGCAGGCGGTAGTGACCGGGGGCGTGCTCGTCCCCCCAGCCCGCCGGCAGGTCATCCAGGCCTTGCACGCGGTCGTAGACGATCGCCCCGTCGCGCCGCGTCGGACCCACCACCTCGTAGCCATCACTGGCCAGCAGGCGGATGAGCGTATCCACGGCTTTTGGCGAGATCACGTCCATCGGCGACTCCCGGTCAGTGGCTCCGAACGGCAGGCAAGCACGCCCCGCCGACCCGGGTGCCACTCATATTGCGCCAGGTGCCGACCATGATCCAGCGCGTGACGGACTGGAAATAGCCCCGATACGTGCCACACTCCGGGAAAGGCGTGATGCGATCTTGACGGCCGGTGGCCCGGAGGTGGCAGTGGCGATTTCGGGGGCGCCGGTGAAGCGCAACATCTTTGTGGTCGGTCTGGATGACTTTCATCTGGCCCAGCTCCGGACCCTGCACGCAGCGGAGGACTATGCCTTCCACGCGCTCTTCACGCGCGCGGACGTCAAGCCCTGTGCCCGGTTTCCGATCCAACGGATACTGACCGAGGGTCGCGAACGGTTGCAGCGGTTTCCCGGCACGGTGGATGCCGTGGTCGGATTCTGGGACTTCCCGGTGAGCACGATCCTGCCCATCCTGCGCCAGGCCGCGGACCTGCCGGGGCCGACCCTTGAAAGCGTGCTGAAGTGCGAGCACAAGTACTGGAGCCGGCTGGAACAGGCCCGCGTGGTGCCCGAAAACATCCCGGCCTTCTGCGCGGTCAACCCGTTTTCCAGCGATCCCCTGCGCGAGGTCACGCTGGCCTTTCCGTTCTGGATCAAGCCGGTTAAGTCGGTTCTCTCCTATCTCGGCTTTCGTATCGGCGATGCGGATGACTTCCGGCGTGCCATGCAGCGGATCCGCCGGGAGATCGATCACTTTGGCGGACCCTTCAACCATGTCCTGGGGCACGCGACGTTGCCTCCGGAGGTGGCCGGAATCGACGGCAACCACTGCATTGTCGAGGCCCTGATATCGGAGGGGCGTCAGTGCACCCTGGAGGGGTATGCCTGGCAGGGCGAGGTCCGGATCTATGGTGCGGTCGACTCCCTGCGCGAGGGTGCGGCCGGCTCGTCGTTCTCGCGCTACCAGTATCCGTCGACCTTGCCGGAGGGCGTGCAGACGCGCATGGGCGAGATCGCCGCCCGCGTGATCCACCAGGTGGGCTATGACTGCGCCCCGTTCAACGTGGAGTTCTACTGGGACGAGGCCACAGACCGGATCTGGCTGCTGGAGATTAATACACGGATCTCCAAGTCCCACGCCCCGCTGTTCCGTATGGTCGATGGCTGCTACCACCACCAGGTGATGATCGACCTCGGACTGGGCCGCGAGCCCGCCATGCCGCATCGCCAGGGGGAATTCGCGTGTGCGGCCAAGTTCATGGTGCGCCGGCATCAGGATGCGCGGGTCGTGCGGGTTCCGACGGCATCCGAGATCGCGGCCGTCGAGGCCGAGTTCCCGGGACTGGTCATTCAGGTCGAGGTCGAGGAGGGCATGCGGCTGTCGGAGCTATGCTGGCAGGACAGCTATTCCTACGAGGTGGCGACACTGTTTCTGGGAGCTGCGAACCACACCGACCTGGAACGAACCTACGTGCGCGTCATGGAGCGACTGCCCATGGCATTCGAGCCCGTCACGCCCCACCGTGAGGAGAACGTGCCGACGTGAGAACAGTCACCGACCTTCCCTGCCCCGTGGCAATCGAGGAATACATCCCGATCCCGCTGTCCGACGGTACGCACCTGGCCGCCCGACTGTGGCGCCCCGAGGGCGCCGAACAGCGGCCCGCCCCCGCAATCCTGGAATACATCCCGTATCGCCGGCGCGACTCGACCCGCCTGCGCGACGACGCGATCCACCACTACTTCGCCGGTCACGGCTACGCCTGTCTGCGGGTGGACCTGCGCGGATCGGGCGACTCCGAGGGGGTACTGGAGGACGAGTACCTGCAGCAGGAGCTCGACGACGGCGTGGAGGTCCTGCGCTGGATGGGCGAGCAGCCCTGGTGCAATGGCAGCGTCGGCATGATCGGCATCTCCTGGGGCGGCTTCAACGGCCTGCAGATCGCGGCATTGCAACCGCCGGAGCTGAAGGCGGTGGTCAGCGTCTGTTCCACCGATGACCGCTACGCCGACGATGTCCACCACATGGGTGGCTGCCTGCTGGGCGACAATCTGTCCTGGGCCTCGACCATGTTCGCCTACAACTCCCTGCCCCCCGATCCGGAGATCGTGGGCGAGCGCTGGCGCGAGATGTGGTTCCAGCGCCTGGAGGGCAGCGGGCTGTGGCTGGAGAAGTGGCTGCGCCACCAGCGCCGCGACGACTACTGGAAGCACGGTTCGATCTGCGAGGACTGGTCCGCCGTGCAGATCCCGGTGATGGCCGTCAGCGGCTGGGCCGATGGCTACTCCAACGCCGTGTTCCGCCTGCTGGCCAACCTCCAGGCACCCCGCCTGGGCCTGGTCGGCCCCTGGAGCCACAAATACCCGCATCAGGGCGTGCCCGGCCCGGCGATCGGCTTCCTGCAGGAGTGCCTGCGCTGGTGGGATCACTGGCTGAAGGGCGTCGACAACGGGATCATGGACGAGCCGATGCTGCGTGCCTGGATCCAGGACAGCGTCCCGCCGACCACTCGCTACGAGGAACGCCCGGGGCGCTGGGTGGGCGAACCCTGCTGGCCCTCGAAGAACGTCGAGATGGAGCCATTGACCCTGGCCTGGCCGGGGCGGCTGGAACACGCGTCGGCCGCGTCTCCGGAGCGCGAGATGACGCTGCAGTCACCGCTGAGCGTGGGACTTTTTGCCGGTAAGTGGTGCTCGTATGCAGCGACACCCGACCTGCCGCACGACCAGCGCGAAGAGGACGGGGGTGCCCTGGTATTCACCAGTGCCCCACTGGAGGAGTCGCTGGAGATCCTGGGTGCCGCAGTGCTGGAATTGCAGCTAAGGGTCGACCGGCCCGTCGCCATGGTGGCGGCGCGGCTGTCCGACGTGGCGGCCGACGACAAGGCCACCCGTGTCACCTACGGGCTGCTGAACCTGACCCACCGCGAAGGCGCGGAGACCCCGCAGCCGCTGGAACCCGACACAACCTACCGGGTCCGGATCAAGTTCAACGACGTGGCCCAGCAATTCCCGGCGGGGCACCGTATCCGATTGTCGCTGTCCACGTCGTATTTCCCGCTGGCATGGCCGGCGCCGCAGCCCGTGCGGCTGCGGATCATAGCGGGGGCAAGCCGTCTGCTCCTGCCACGACGGGGGCGGCGGGAAGAGCTGGACGCCGGCATCGCCTTTCCGCCACCCGAGGGTGGTCCACCCTCGACGTCCGTCCACCAGCTGACCCCCCAGCAGCACAACTGGCGCGTGATCCGCGACCTGGCCGAGGACGAATCGACCCTCGCGGTTACCAATGACGCGGGGACCGTCCAGCTGGATGACCTGAATCTGGAGATGCAGCGCAAGGCGCTGGAGTGGTACAGCTACCGCGGCGACGACTTCAACTCCGCGCGCGGGGAAACCCTCTGGGAACGTGGCTTCCGGCGCGGCGACTGGGAAGTGCGCACGGTGACCCGTACGGTCCTCACCTCGACCCCCACCGAGTTCCAGATCCATGCACAGCTGGATGCGTACGAGGGTGAACGCAGGGTATATGCCCGCAACTGGGATGTCCGGATCCCCCGCGACCTCGTCTGAACTAGCCAGCTTGAACCCCGGGAAAGAGCACGGGGTCAGTGGAAAGCACCCTGCAGTGGCAGTAGGGGTGTAGGCGGCTTGTGTGGCGACCACATGCCGGAATCGCTACCGGAGCGTTTGCCACACGCAGTAGCGAACTCGCTACGTGTGGCTCGAAACCGAGTGTGGCCATCCCGACTCGCGAGCCAATCAGGGTGTAACCTTTCCCGGTTATGCTGGAGTTTGGCCCAACCACTGTCCGGGGGATGCGATGAAGGTCGCCGTCTTCAGTACCCAGCAGCATGATCGCGAGCACCTGATACCGGCTCTGGTGGCCGCCGAATTGGTGCCGGTGGTGTACGCCGAGCGCCTGACTGCGGAGACGGCGCACCTGGCCCGGGGTGCGGATGCGGTCTGCGTGTTCACCAACGACGACCTGCACCGCCGGGTGATTGACGGGCTGGCGGATCAGGGCATCCACGTGATCGCGCTGCGCTGCTCCGGGTACGACAATCTGGATGTGGCGCGGGCCCGCGAGCGCGGCGTGCGCGTGGGGCGGGTTCCGGCCTACTCCCCGAACGCGATCGCGGAGCATGCCGTCGCCCTGTTGATGACGCTGAACCGCCGGGTGCACCGGGCCTGGGAGCGGACCCGACGCGGCGATTTCCGGCTCGACCATCTGACGGGCTTTGATCTCGTCGGGCGTACCGTGGGTGTGGTGGGCACCGGGCGGATCGGCCAGGCCTTCGCGCGGATCATGCTCGGCTTTGGCTGCCGGGTGCTCGCGCACGACCCGTACCCGAATGCGGAGCTGCAGGCCGCGGGGGTGGAGTATCAGGACCTGGACACGCTGCTGGCCGCGTCCTCGGTGGTGAGCCTGAGCTGCCCGATGACACCGGAGAACCGGCACATGATCAATGCCGACACCCTGGCGCGAATGCCGCGAGGGGCCTTTCTGATCAATACGGCGCGCGGGGCGCTGGTGGATACCGATGCCGCCGAGGTCGCACTGGACTCGGGTCAGCTGGGCGGATTCGCACTGGATGTCTACGAGGCCGAGGCGGGGCTGTTCTTCCACGACTGGTCGCTGGCCGGTCTTCCGGACCGGCGCCTGGCGCGGCTAATGCAGCGCGACGATGTGCTGGTCACCGGCCACCAGGCCTTCCTGACCCACGAGGCGCTGACCAACATCGCCGACACCACCGTGGCCAACCTGACCACCCTGCACCAAAACCCGGACGCGCAACCCGAAGGCCGCGTGGTTTAGGGACCCCGGGTGGGCGCCGGGCGAAATGCAGCCGGGGCGGTCAGAACAGGGCTAGTTCGGCCTCCTGATAGGCGATATTCGTGTTGCGCGGCGCCAGGTCGTCGAAGTCGGCCAGGTCCTGCCAGGGCGAGTCGTCAAAGGCGCGGATTGCGGACTGCATATCGGTGCCCATGTCTGCCGCTTCGAACATGTGGTCCCACAGCGCGCGCAGGTAGTCGTGGGTCGGGTGGTCGAAGGTCGACAAGGCCCCCGGTTCACCGTGTCCCGGGATAAATTTCGCATCCGCGTATTCATCCTGCAGGAGTTCGTAGGCCTGCAGCCAGCCCTCCATGCTGCCGTCGGGAAGGATGGCCAGGAGGCGACCGCCATAGAGCACGTCGCCGGCAAATACGACGTTGTCGGGCTCGACCACCGCGATCAGGCTGCCGTGGGTGTGGGCGCTGCCCACGTGGCGAACGGCCAGGGTGACGCCGCCCAGGTCCAGTTCCTTGCGATCCTCGACCATTACGTTTGGCGGTTCCGGGTGCTCGGTGGAGCCTTCCGGCCGATCCAGCGCGTTCTCGAGCTGCATGGCGAACATCGAGGCGCTGCCCTGCATGCGGTCGGCGGCCCCGGGCGCGGCCAGGATGTCGGCGCCGGCCTCGCGGAAGACGTCATTGCCCATAAAGCGGTGTGGCTGCGAGTTGGTGTTGATCACGTAGCGCACCGGCTTGTCCGTCGTGGCGCGGATATGCTCCAGCATCTCTTTGGCCATCTCCGGGGTGTGGCCGGAATCGATCACGGCCACGGCGTCTTCGCCGACCACATAGCCGAGGTTCATGCGAAACCCCTGGTTCTCGGTGTCCGGCCCGCCGTACGGCCCGATCCAGGCGTGGGCATGGTCCGAGACAGCTTCGGGTTCCGGCAGGATGGGCGCCTCCTTGGCCGCGAGCATCGGGCTTAGAACAAAAGCCGCCAGGGCCAGAACAAGCAGGGCCCTGTTGCGTGTGTTTTTCAGCATGTCACGTACTCCTAGAGCAGAAGCTGATACCCGGCGCCCAGAGCGGCACAGACAGCGATCAGCGGGATAATCCCGACCCGGAAGCGGGCCAGGGCGATTAAGGCGGCGATGCCCAGCAGGGCGGAGAACCATTCGAAGGCCCCTTCGAACCCGTCCGGCCACAGGACGTGCCAGGTAAAGAAGACGGCAAGGTTCACGATCACCCCGACCACAGCGGCGGTGATGCCCGTCAGCGGGCCGGTAAAGTGCAGGTCCCCGCGGGTGCGCTCGACCAGCGGTGCCCCGACCAGGATGAACAGGAACGACGGCAGGAAGGTAAAGAACGTCGCGACCAGCGCACCCAGCAGGGCGGCCAGCACGATCTGATCCGGCCCGAGAAAGGCCTGCGTCCAGCCACCGATGAAGCCGACGAAGGTCACCACCATGATCAGCGGGCCGGGCGTGGATTCGCCCAGGGCCAGGCCGTCGATCATCTGCGTCGGACTCAGCCAGCCATAGGTCTCCACCCCGCCCTGGTATACGTAAGGCAGTACTGCATACGCCCCGCCGAAGGTGACCAGCGCAGTCTGAGTGAAGAACTGCCCCATGCGGGTCAGCGTGGCGTCCCAGCCGAACACCGCGAGCAGGGCGCCGAACACGGCAGCCCACAGGCCCAGGCCCACCACCAGAAAGCGGACCACCCGCGACCAGCGAAACTGCATCCAGGGGGCGGGTGGCGTGTCGTCGTCCACCACCGCCGGGCCACGGGACTCGACACTGCCGGCCCCGTGCGATTCGCCGCTCTGGAAGCGCTCTGGCCAGACGCGGCTGCCCAGCCAGCCGAGGATACCCGCCGTGATGATGATGTACGGGAACGGGATGTTGAGCGCGAATATCGCCAGGAAGGCCGCAATGGCCATCAGCCACAGCAGGCCATTGTTGAGTACCCGTCCGCCGATGCGCCAGCCCGCGTAGACGATGATCGCGACCACCGCCGGCTTGATGCCATAGAACACGGCCTCCACCGCCGGTACATCGCCAAAGGCCAGGTACACCCAGGACAAACCGATCATCAGGAACAGCGAAGGCAGGATGAACAGCAGCCCGGCCATCAGACCGCCGAAGGTCCCGTGCAGCAGCCAGCCGAGATAGGTCGCCAGCTGCTGCGCCTCGGGACCCGGCAGCACCATCGTGTAGTTCAGCGCATGCAGGAAGCGGTTCTCGGAGACCCAGCGGCGCCGCTCCACCAGCTCCTCGTGCATCATCCCGATCTGCCCGGCGGCACCGCCAAAGCTGATGAAGCCGAGTTTAAGCCAGTAGCGAAAGGCCTCGGTCCGGGTGGGAGGGTCGGGTCGTTGGGTCGCGGAGTGTCGGGGATCGGTCATTCGGTGTTGTGTCCGGATTGTTGTTCATAGGCCTGGCGGAGGTCGTGCAGCACCGGGGTCACGCGGGCCAGCAGGGCGTCGTCGTCCGCGCACTGCTGTTTGGCCCCGGTCAGGATGCTTTCGAAGCCCGCCGCCTCGGGGATGGGGCGCCCCCCCACGTCCAGGAAGTGCACCATCTCGGCCAGTCCGGCCAGACCGCTGTGGCGCTCCAGACCGAAGGCGGCCAGCAGGACCTCGAAGGTGACGCGGTCGCCAACGTGGGTGAAGGCGGCCCCGTCGAAGTCGAAGCCCAGGGCCTCGGGCGGGCAGTCGGCCGGGGTGGGAATCCAGACGAAGTGGGCTTCCGGGTCGATGAATTCGCGGATCAGCCAGGCACTGGCGACCCGGTCCACCCACATGGCCGCGCGCGTGGCCCATAGCCGGCCCCGGTAGTCCGCCGGGTCCAGGCGGGGGATTCCGGAATCCGGCGCGGGCGATGGTTCGTCCGGCGAGAGCATCGACTGGGCTGCGGCTTCGAGCCGGGCCAGCTGGGCCTCCAGCGGGCCGCGTCCGGGGCCCGGGAAGTAATCGGTGCGGCGCAGCTGCTCCGCCTCGCGATGGACCTGGCGCAGGCGCTTGAGCAGTTCGGCCTCGCCCAGTCCGGGCAGCTGGCCCAGCAGGGTCTCGGCGTTGGTCTGCAGCGTACGGTACTCGGCCTCGCGATCGAACAGGCTGCGGTAGTGCGCCTGCTCCTCGGCGCTGGCCGCCACCGGCAGGTGGTAGGCCTGGTTGCCCGCCGCCCGTGCGGATTCCGCCAGTTCCAGCAGAGCGTCGCGCAGATCCGGGCGATTGGGCAGCAGGTAGACGCCGTCGCGCAGCGTGGCGGAGCCCAGCGCCTTCAGCGCGCGCCAGAGCCGGACCCGGGTCGAGTCCTGCCCGCTCTGAAAGGCGAGGATGAGTAGTTGCCAGTCGGTATCCGGAGAAGCCATGTTACATGTATATCAACAATGTAATGATCGTTACAAATTTCGTCGGACAGGCACAAAAAAGCCCGGCGCCTTGCGGGGCCGGGCTTGCGCTGCCGGGGCGTGGCGATCAGCCCTCGTTGTGGTAGCCGGTGATGCGCTCCACTTCGTTCTTCGCGCCCAGGACCACCGGTACGCGCTGGTGGATGCCCTCGGGGCTGATGTCCATGATGCGCTCGCGGCCGGTGGTGGCGGCGCCGCCGGCCTGCTCGATGATGAAGCTCATCGGGTTGGCCTCGTACATCAGGCGCAGCTTGCCGGCCGTGCCCTTGGCCTGCATCTTCGTGTCCATCGGGTACAGGAACACACCACCACGCGACAGGATGCGGTGCACTTCGGCCACCATGGAGGCGACCCAGCGCATGTTGAAGTCCTTGCCGCGCTCGCCTTCCTTGCCGGCCAGACATTCGTCGATGTAGCGCTTGACCGGGGCCTCCCAGAAGCGGCTGTTGGACATGTTGATCGCGAACTCCTGGGTGTCTTCCGGGATCTGCACGCTGTCCTTGGTCAGCAGGAATTCGCCGAAGTCCTTGTCCAGGGTGAACATCTTCACGCCCTGGCCGGTGGTCATCACCATCATGGTGGACGGGCCGTACAGGCAGTAGCCGGCGGCGACCTGCTTGGTGCCCGGCTGCAGGAAGTCCTCGGTCTTGGGATCGGTGACGCCTTCCGGGGCCTTCAGGATGGAGAAGATCGTGCCGACCGAAACGTTCACATCGATGTTCGAGGAACCGTCCAGCGGATCGAACAGCACCAGGTAGTGGCCGCGCGGCTCGTTGGCCGGCATCTCGCAGATCTCGTCCATCTCCTCGGAGGCCAGGCCGGCGGCGTGGCCGTTGTGGCTCAGGCTCTCGATGAACACCTCGTTGGTGATGATGTCGAGCTTCTTCTGCGTCTCGCCCTGCACGTTCTCGGAGCCGGCGGAGCCGAGCACGCCGACCAGATCACCCTTGTCGACGAGGTCGGAGATCTTCTTGCACGCCACGGAGATGTCGTTCAGCAGACCGGTGAATTCGCCGGTCGCGCCCTGGATGCCGCGCTGGGTTTCGATAATGCAGTTGGTCAGAGTGGTACCGATATGCATGATGCAATCCTGATGCTGTTGTGAATCGGGCGACACGGCGCGAAATGGGGCACAGCAGCCCCGTCGCGGGGCGAACGGCCCCGGCGCGCCGGGTGTCAAAGGCGGCATAGTGTAGCAAAAGCACCCGGAGTGGCCGATCCACGGTACTGATCGTGGCGTGATCGGCCTGGCACTGTGTTTGCTCGGCCTTCGGGAACCAACAGGAAATGGAGGATTCGCATGCCGCAGAACGCGCTGTACGCCCAGTCGGGCGGAGTCACTGCCGTCATCAACGCCAGCGCCTGGGGGGTGATCGAGGCGGTGCGCGCCCACCCGGCCCATTTCGGCAAGATCTATGCGGCGCGCGACGGCATCCTGGGTGTGCTGCGCGAAGAGATCATCGACCTCGACCAGGAGGACCCGCTGACCCTCGCCGCCCTGCGCCATACGCCGGGCGGTGCGTTCGGTTCCTGCCGCTTCGATCTGGGTGACCCCGACAAGGACCCGCAACAATACGAGCGCCTGGTCGAGGTCTTCCGCGCCCATGACATCGGCACCTTCTTCTACAACGGCGGTGGCGGCTCCATGGATACCGCCTTGAAGATCGCAAAGATGGGCGAGCGCATGGGCTTTCCGATCAAGGCGATCGGCGTGCCCAAGACGATCGACAACGACCTGGCCGTGACCGACTCCAGCCCGGGGTTCGGCTCGGCCGCCAAGTTCATCGCCACGGCAGTGCGCGAGGCCAGCCTGGACGTCGAGTCCATGCACACCAGTTCCACCAAGGTGTTCGTGATGGAGGTGATGGGTCGGCATGCCGGCTGGCTGGCGGCCGCCGCGGCGCTGGCGCAGGAGTTCGACGGTCAGCCGCCAATGCTGATCCTGTTCGCCGAGGTCCCGTTCGACCAGGACGACTTTCTGGAGCACCTTAACCGGACCATCGAGCGCCACGGCTACTGCGTGGTGGTCGTCTCCGAGGGCATCAAGAACCCGGACGGGGAGTTGTTCTCGGTCGCGCAGAGTCACGACGTGTACGCCTATACCCAACTCGGCGGTGCCGCCCCGCGCCTGGCCGAACTGATCCGCGAGAAGACCGGCCACAAGCTGCACTGGGCCGTGGTGGACTATATCCAGCGCGCCTCGCGCCATATCGCATCGAAGGTGGACGTGGAGCAGGCCTATGCCTGCGGGCGCGCGGCGGTGGAGGGGGTGGTGGCCAGCGAGGACGCCTTCATGCCGATCATTCGCCGGGACTCCAACCAGCCGTACCGCTGGAGCATCGGCTTTACCCCGCTGGAGACCGTCGCGGACATCGAGCAGGGCATGCCGCGCAACTACATCACCCCGGATGGCTACGGCATCACCCAGGCCGCGCGCGACTACCTGCGCCCGCTGATACAGGGCGAGGATGCCCCGCCATTCGAACGGGGCCTGCCCTGCTACCCGCGCATCCGCGGCGAGCTGTTGCCAAAACGCTGCCCGCCATTCGACGTGAAGACCGAGTAGATACGCGGACTACGGACCCGAAGGCCTCCCGGGGGTACAGCAAGCACCGGGGCCCTCCTGCTGGATCGGCGGACAGGGCACGGACCCGTAGGAACAGAAGACGCAGCAATCCCCCGGCAACGGCCTCAGCAGGGCACCGCAGCCGGTGCACTCATAGAACCACTGGCAGGCATCGGTGGGCATCGTCTCGGTCTTCTGATGGCCGCACTCCGGGCAGGTCAGGGTCGAGTCGGGGATGATCTCGTTCATATGCGTTTCAGGTCGGTTTGCGAGGATGGGATGCAAGATCCAGGCGGGCAGGCGAAAAACCCCGCCGGACAACCGGGATCGGCACAAAACGGGCGGTTCCGGAGTCTACAGCACTGCAAGCCCGCGCAAGACGGGCGCCAACACCGGATACCGGATGGAGGAAACGATGTACACGCGAATCCTGAACCGCACGTTTGCCCTGTCGGCCGCTAGCGTCCTGGCCGCCGCATTCCTGGCGCCAGGCCAGGTCGCCGCGCAGGGCGCCTATTTCGCGCCGGCCGATGGCTCGCCGGACGAGGTCACCTTCGAGTACCGCATGCGCGAATACGGCTGTGCCAACGTGCGCGGCCAATGGCGGGCGACCAACAACACCGACGACTGGCTGGAGGTGCGCGTCACCAAGACCGCCTACAACTGCCCCGGCGAGTTGGAGGACGATGTCCGCACGACCACCCGCCTGTGGCGCACCCTCGGTCCGGGCGAGACCCAAGAACGCACGCGTGACAACTCGGTGTGCGGTGGGGCCTGGGCGCGCGGGGTCGAGGTCCTGGAGTACGAGATCAACGTGGTTGACGCCCCCGACGAAAGCTGAGGCCTGTGATTCCGGCCGCGATTTTTCTTCGCGGCCGGTTCCCTTGCGCCGTGGGCGCGCTACACTCGTAAGCGTTATGCACCCCGTCCCCATTCGAGGAGTCTGTCCATGCGCGTCCCTTCGTTTCGCCAAGTCCTGTCCGCCCCTGCGGCCTTCCTGGTCGCGCTGACGCTGACCCTGCTGCCCGCCACCCCGGCCTTCGCCGGCGTGGGCATGCTCGACACCGGCAGCATGATCCAGCAGGCCAGCGCGGATGACACCCGCGCCCAGTTGCTGGAACAGCTCAATGACGCCGAGGTCCGTGCCCAATTGATCGAGATGGGGGTCGACCCCGAACGGGCCGAGCAGCGCGTGGCGCGTCTGACCGACGAGGAACTCGCCCGCCTGGAGGCGCACATGGAGACCGACCCGGCCGGCGCCGCCAGCGCCCTTGGTGTGGTCGCCATCGTGTTCGTGGTGTTCGTGATCCTCGATGCGGTCGGCGTGACCGACATCTTCTCGTTCGTGGGTCCGGCGCGCGCCAACCGCTGACGCGGTCATGGCATCGTGGAACCGACGGCGAGCCTCCGGGCTCGCCGTTCTTGTGTTCGGCCTGGTGATGGGCGCATTCGCCCTGGGCGGTTGCGCCACCGCGCCGCAGAGCGCGAGCCTGGCGAGTGAACGCCCGGCCGACCTGCCGACCCGCGTGGAACTGACGGACACGCCCTTCTTCCCGCAGGAGCAATACCAGTGCGGCCCCGCCGCCCTGGCCACGGCCCTGAACGCCCGCGGCATCGACGCCGCGCTGGACGACCTGATCGAGGAGGTCTACCTCCCCGGCCGCGAGGGCAGTCTCCAGGCCGAGATGCGCGCGGCGGTGCGGGCCCGCGACCAGGTCGCCTACCGCATCGAGCCGCAACTGGAAACCGTCCTGCGCGAAGTGGCCGCCGGCAACCCGGTGGTGGTGTTCCAGAACCTCGGCGTGGCCCTGATCCCGGAATGGCACTTCGCGGTGGTGATCGGCTATGACCTGGAAGATCGCGAGATCTTCCTGCGCAGCGGCCCCATCCAGCGCCATGTGAACTCGTTTGCCCGCTTCGAGCGGACCTGGGCCCGCGGGGAACGCTGGGCCTTCCTGGTGATGGCACCGGACACCCTGCCGGCAACGGCCACGCCCCTGCGCTGGCTGCGAGCGGTCAACGAGCTGGAGCAGACCGGACGCCTCGCGGCGGCCGCCACTGGCTATGAAACGGCGATGGAGCGCTGGCCCGACGAGGCCATCCCCTATGTGGGCCGGGCCAACGTGGCGTTTGCCCAGGGCGACCTGACCACGGCCGAGGACGCCCTGCGGAACCTCGTGGAGCGTGATCCGGCGCGTCACGAAGGGTGGAACAACCTGGCGCATGTACTGATCGCCCGCGAGTGCGGTGAGCAAGCGCGCGAGGCGGCAAGCTGTGCGGCCGGTCTGGCGGGGCCGGGCAGCTACGCTCGCACCCTCGGTGCGGCGGCGGATGCGCCGGACACGGGGGCCGAATGCCGCGCCCTGCCGCCTTGTGCCGCGACGATGGACTCCGCGGCTTTACCGGAGCGCCATTAGGCAGGTGCACGCTTGCGCGGGGCACGCCGGTCCTCTCCGGCCGGGGCGTGTGCGGCGCGCCTACTTGCGCTTCTCGAGCGTCTGTTCAGCGTGCTTGAGGACCAGGCCCAGGTTCTGTTTCTCGACGTCCGTGACCTGCGGGTCTTCCTTCACGGCGTGGCGCAGGTGTTCCACCAGTTGCGCCAGTTCGTCGCGCGAGATCTGGTGAAAATTGAAGCCGCCACCGTAGCGGGACTCGAGCTGATCCCAGTATTCGGCAAGCGGAGGGCGGTAGTCGTCACTCATGGGGCATTCCCTGGTTGCGGTGCGGCGGGCGCATTTTGTCTGCTTGCGGTGCTTGGGGTCTAATGGGGGCTTTCCCGGCCGGCCTTTCGCCCATGTCCGTTACCGCTATCTACCCCGGCACCTTCGATCCCATCACGCATGGTCACACCGATATCGTGCGCCGGGCCGCCCGCCTGTTCGATCGCGTGGTGATCGCGGTGGCCGCCAATCCCAACAAGGGCCCGGCCTTCCCGCTGGAGACGCGCGTGGCCCTGGCCCGCGAGGCCGTGGGCGAAATCCCCGGCGTCGAGGTGCAGGGGTTCAACGTACTGCTGGCGCATTTTGTCCACGCCCAGCGCGCCAACGTGATCCTGCGCGGTTTGCGGGCGGTGTCCGACTTCGAACACGAATTCCAGCTGGCGGCGATGAACCGCCAGCTGGCGCCGGAGGTCGAAACCCTGTTCCTGACACCGGCCGAGGAATACAGCTTCGTCTCCTCGAGTCTGGTACGGGAAATCGCCCGTCTGGGTGGCGACGTCTCAAAATTCGTGAGCCCCGGCGTGGCGCGCATGCTGGCCGAACAAAACGGCCTGGAGCGCTAGCGGCCGGGCCCTGCGACTGGATACGAGGATTGGCCCATGGCCCTGATGATCACCGACGAATGCATCAACTGCGATGTCTGCGAGCCCGAGTGCCCGAACGAGGCCATCTACCCGGGTGACGAGATCTACGAGATCGACCCCAATCTGTGCACGGAATGTGTCGGGCACTTCGACGAGCCGCAGTGCCAGGATGTCTGCCCGGTCGACTGCATCCCGCTGGACCCGGATCACAAGGAGACCCGCGAACAGCTCCAGGCCAAGTATGAAGCCCTGATGGCCGCGAAGTAGGCAACCTCGTGGACTGGCATCGACCCCTCCTGCGCGGCGCCGTCCTTGTCACCCTGGCACTGGCCGCCCCGCTGGCCTGGGCCGGACCCGGGCAGCATGCGGTGGCCACTGCCCACCCCGCGGCCAGCGAGGCCGGCGAGGCCGTGCTGCGCGACGGCGGCAATGCCTTCGACGCCGCCGTGGCCATCACCGCCGCGCTGGGCGTGGCCGAACCCTATGGCTCCGGCCTCGGGGGCGGCGGGTTCTTCCTGCTGTACGAGGCCGACTCGAACCGCAGCGTGATGGTCGACGCTCGCGAGACCGCCCCGGCCGCGGCGCATCGCGACATGTATCTGGATGCGGAAGGCGAGGTGGTCGATGGACTGTCACTCGACGGCGTGCTGGCGGCGGGCATCCCCGGCATGCCGGCCGGCCTCGATCACATCGCGCGGAACTACGGGCGTCTGTCGCTGGCGGACAGCCTGGCCCCGGCGATCCGTCTGGCCGAAGACGGTGTCCCCGTCAGCGGTCGCTATCGGCAGATGGCGGGGTTCCGCCACCAGGCCCTGCGCGACGGGGCAGACGCGCGCGGCATCTACCTGGACGACGGCCAGCTGCCGGACGAAGGGACGCCCCTGCGCCAGCCGGATCTGGCCGCAACCCTGCGGCGCCTGGCGGACGCCGGCCGCGACGGGTTCTATACCGGCGAACTGGCCGAGCAGCTGGTCGCGGGGGTGCGCGAGGCGGGCGGGATCTGGACGCTGGACGACCTCGCCGGTTACGCGGTGGTCGAGCGCGACCCGATCCGACTCGACTACCGCGGGGCCGAGATCACCACGGCATCCCCGCCATCCTCCGGGGGGGTGGCACTGGGGCAGATCCTGAACATCCTTTCATTCTATGACCTCGAGGCACTGGCGCCGGACATGCGCGCCCATCTGACCATCGAGGCCATGCGCCGCGCGTACCGCGACCGCGCCGAGTATCTGGGCGATCCGGATCACGTCGAGATGCCGCTGGAGCGGCTGCTGTCGCGCGACTACGCCGCCGGGCTGCGCGCCACCATCCATCCGGACACGGCCACCCCCAGCCGCTACCTGCCGCTGTCGGTGGATCCGAAGGCCGACCACCCGGAGGCCGCCGCCACCGAGAGCCGCCAGACGACGCATTTCTCCGTGATCGATGCCGAGGGCAACCGCGTCGCGGCCACCCTGACCCTCAACTACCCCTTCGGCGCCGGCTATGTGGTGCCCGGCACCGGTGTGCTCCTGAACAACGAGATGGACGACTTCTCGGCGAAACCGGGCGAGCCCAACGCCTACGGCCTGGTCGGCTTCGAGGCCAACGCCATCGCCCCGCAGCGCCGGCCGCTGTCGAGCATGAGCCCGACCTTCGTCGACACCGGCGAGCGGGTGGCGATCCTGGGGACGCCCGGGGGCAGCCGTATCATCACCATGGTGCTGCACGGCATCCTCGGGGTGCTCGAGGGACAGTCCATCGAGGATGTGGTGGCGGCTCCGCGCTATCACCACCAGTACCTGCCGGACCGGGTCGAGCACGAGACCGGCGCCTTTGATGCCGAGTTGCGCGGCCAGCTGGTCGCGCGCGGGCACCAGCTGGTGCCTCAGGTCCGCCCGTTCGGCGACATGCACGCCATTCTGTGGGAGCCCGAGGCCGACCGTCTGGAGGCCGCCTCCGACCCGCGCGGTGAGGGCGAGGCGCGCGTCTTTCAGCCCCGGTAACCCTCATTGTGGAAGGAACGCGGCGGTCGCGGGGTACCCCGAGAGCTCGCCACGTCGCTGTGCGACTCGCGATGACGGGGGATAGCGGCGACGAATACGTTCAGGGGCGCGCCGAATGCCACCCACGCAAAAAGCCGCGCCCGTTTGCGGGGCGCGGCTTCGCGATTCAGCTATCCGCGGCCGGCGCGAGGCCGGCCATATGCCCGGGGGCTTAGCCCTGGGCCAGGTCGCGGATGCGGGCGTTCAGACGGCTCTTGTGACGGGCCGCCTTGTTCTTGTGGATCAGGCCCTTGCTCACGGTCTTGTCGATCACCGGCACGGCCGACTTGTAGGCCTCGGCGGCAGCCTGGGCATCGCCCTTGTGCAGCGGCTTCAGCACGGCCTTCATGGCCGTACGGAAACGGGAGCGCAGCGCCATGTTGTGGGCGCGGTTCTTGACCGCCTGACGGGCCCGCTTACGGGCAGAAGCAATATTCGCCAAAGTACTTCCCTCGCGTTGAATCGCTAGGTTCTGGAAAAGGCGGCAGAGCATACCGCCGGGCCGGCTGCGCGTCAACTGGGAGCGGGGCGTGGCGGGAATGACAGGGGGGTTCCGGGGCGTCTACTCTAGAAAGAAACAACACCATACAAAGGAGACCACGATGAACCGCTTTCCCCGGACCCTTCAAACCACCTCGGCAACCGCCGCGGGCATGGCCCTCCTGCTGGCCACCCTGCTGGTCGCGAGCCTGGCCTTCATGCCCCATGCCAAGGCCTTCGAGCCGGAGGCCAAGGTGGTCTATCACGCCGACTTCGCCGACCCGCGCCGCTTCTCCGCGATGCTGACCAGCATCAATAACATGATGACGCACTACCAGAACGAGTTCATCGACGCCGACGTGCGCATCGTGTTCGTGGCCCACGGCATCCGCTTCCTGACCGACGACAATCTCGCCGATACGCCGTTCGAGGCCGACGAGGAGCTGAAGGAAGAGCGCGAGACCCTGCGCGGCCGCCTGATGAGCCTCGCAAGCACCCATGGCGTGAAGCTGGAACTGTGCGAGATCACCCGCTCGCAGATCGGCCTCGACGAGGATCTGATCTACGACCACGTGAATTTCGTCCCCTCGGGCGTGGTGCGCGTGGCCGAACTGCAGAACGAGGAAGGCTTCGCCTACATCAAGATCGAGTGATCGCCGTTCGGCTTGATGCTCACAAGCCCCGCCTCGGCGGGGCTTTTTTGTGTCACCACGAAGATACGAAGGGGATCAAGGGCGTTTGCACCAGAAACCCTGCGAAGAGGGGCAGGATGTGGCGAGCGCGGCGAATCGCATCGTGTCGCTATTGAGTACGTCATCGCGAGGAGCGAAGCGACGCGGCGATCGGGTTGGGACTCCCGCCAGTGTTAGCGAAAAGATTGCCGCGCGACGCTCACAATGCCAGCCCTGTTAATCCAGCCCTTCTCTTCCTGTCTCCCCACCTTCCTGTAAATCGCCCTGGCCCTTCTCCGTGCCCTCTGTGTTCTCCGTGGTGCAATAAGCGGCATTCCGCCTAACCCAGAACCTCCAGTTTGGCGAAGCTGAGCACCAGCCACTTGGAGCCGGCGTGGGCGAAGTTCACCTGTACCCGCGCCGAGTTGCCGGAGCCCTCGAACTGGGTGACCAGGCCCTCGCCGAACTTCGCGTGATGCACACGGGCGCCGATGGCCAGGCCCGCCGCGGAGGCCTCGGCGGCCTGTGCATCCATGGACCCGAAGCCCGCCGTCTTCTGCCGGGCCGCCGCAAAGCGTCCGGCGCCGTAGGGCGAGGCCTGCGGGCGCAGTACCTCCAGCGCGTCCTCCGGGATCTCGTTGATGAAGCGCGAGGCGACGTTGTAGGACTCGCGCCCGTACAACCGACGGGTCTCGGCGTGGATCAGGTACAGCTCCTTCTCGGCGCGGGTCATGCCGACGTAGGCCAGGCGGCGCTCCTCCTCCAGCCGTCCCGGCTCCTCCAGCGAGCGCGCGTTGGGGAACAGGCCCTCCTCCATGCCGGTCAGGAAGACCAGCGGGAACTCCAGGCCCTTGGCGGAGTGCAGGGTCATCATCTGCACCGCGTCCTCGTGCGGGTCGGCCGCGCCCTCGCCGGCCTCCAGCGCCGCGTGGGCGAGGAATTCGGTCAGGCGATTGCCCTCGCCTTCCTCGCTCTCGGCGGTGGATTCCATGTCGAAGGCGCGCGCCGCGCCCACCAGTTCGTCCAGGTTCTCGAGACGCGCCTCGCCGCGCTCGCCCTTCTCCTTCTTGTAGTGCTCGCGCAGCTGGGCGCGTTCGATCGCCTGCTCCACCTGGTCCGCCAGCGGCTGGCGCGGGAGCTCCTGCTGCAGATCGCGGACCAGCTGCACGAACCCGGCGACCGCGTTGCGCGCGCGCCCGGGCAGGGCGTCGGCATCCACCGCGTGGGCCGCCGCCTGAAGCAGGCTGGTGTCCGCCGCCTGGGCCGCCTGGCGCAGGCCCTCCAGGGTCTTTTCGCCGATCCCGCGCGGCGGCTGGTTGACCACGCGCAGGAAGGCGGCGTCGTCATCGCCGTTGCCGGCCAGGCGCAGGTAGGCCAGGGCGTCGCGGATCTCCTGGCGCTCGAAGAAGCGCAGGCCGCCGTAGACGCGGTAGGGCATGCGCCGGCCGATGAAGGTCTCTTCCAGCACGCGCGACTGGGCGTTGGAGCGGTAGAGCACGGCGCACTCGCGGTATAGCCCGCCCTCGTCCACATAGCGGGCGATGGTCTCGGCGATAAAGCGCGCCTCCTCCTGCTCGTTCAGCGCGGTGTACAGGCGCACCGGCGCGCCCTCCTTGTCCTCGGTCCACAGCTCCTTGCCGAGGCGGCCGGCGTTGTGCCGGATCAGGGCGTTGGCCGCGTTCAGGATGTTGGCGCTGGAACGGTAGTTCTGCTCCAGGCGCACGACCTGGGTGCCCGGGTAGTCCTGCTGGAAGTGCTGGATGTTCTCGATCTTCGCGCCGCGCCAGCCGTAGATGGACTGGTCGTCGTCGCCCACCGCGAACACCGGGCTGTCGCCGGCCAGCAGGCGCAGCCAGGCGTACTGGATGTCGTTGGTGTCCTGGAACTCGTCGACCAGCACATGGCGAAAGCGCGTGCGGTAGTGCTCCAGCAGCGCCTTGTTGTCGCGCAGCAGCTCCAGCGAGCGCAGCATCAGCTCGGCGAAGTCCACCACCCCGGCGCGCTCGCAGGCCTGCTGGTAGGTGGTGTAGACGCGCACCCACTGGCGCGCGACGGGGTCGCCGGTATCCGGCAGGTGTTCCGGGCGCGAGCCCTCGTCCTTGCGCGCGTTGATGTACCACTGCGCCTGCTTCGGCGGCCAGCGCGCCTCGTCCAGTTCCAGGCCGCGCAGCACGCGCTTGACCATGCGCAGCTGATCGTCGGAGTCGAGGATCTGGAAGCCCTGCGGCAGTTTCGCCTCCTGCCAGTGCTGGCGCAGCAGGCGGTGGGCCAGGCCGTGGAAGGTGCCGACCCACAGCCCGGTGGCCGGGTGGCCCAGCAGCGCCTCGATGCGCCCGCGCATCTCGGCCGCCGCCTTGTTGGTGAAGGTGACCGCCAGCAGGCTGTGCGGGGCCACGCCCTCCACGCCGATCAGCCAGGCGATGCGGTGCACCAGCACGCGGGTCTTGCCGGAGCCGGCGCCGGCCAGCACCAACAGCGGCTGCGGCGGGGCGGCCACGGCCTCGCGCTGGGCCGGGTTCAGGGAATCAAGCAGGGGGGAGACATCCATGCGCGAATGGTAGGGAAACCCGGCCGGAATCGCACGTTCCGCATGCGGGCCGTGTGCCTTCGGCCGGGCAAACGCGCTACTCTCGAAGTCAGCCCGCGTCGAAGCGCCAGGGTGCCTGCAAGGAACCTCGCACGCCGACGGAGTCACAAGGGTAGGCGCATCAGGAATGGGAAGACCGCGAATGAACGAGATGCCATCCCGGCACCGGCTGGACAGCCCCGTCTCCGGCCAGGAACTGCACCCCGACAATCTGGCCTTTGCCGAGGGTCTGCTGGAGCGCTACCGCGAGGACCCCGATTCGGTCCCGCCCGCCTGGGCCGACTATTTTCGCTCGCTGGAAGGTGTGGCGCGGCCGGAACGCCGCCGGCGTTCGACCGACCGCCCGGACCTGGCGCACGAACAACTGCAGATCCGGGTGCTGCAGTTCATCAACGCCTACCGCTATCTCGGGCACTTCGGCGCCCGCCTCGACCCGCTGGAACGCGAGTCCCCCGAGCCGCCGCGCGAGCTGAGCCGCGAGCATCACGGGCTGGACCAGGTCGGCCCGGACATCACCTTCGATCCGGGTTCCCTGTTTATCGAGGGGCGCGTCTCGCTCGATACCATCGAGCGGGTCCTGAAGGAGACCTACTGCGCCAGTATCGGCGCGGAATACATGCACCTGATGGCCACCGACGAGAAGCGCTGGCTGCAGGAACGCCTGGAGTCCGCTCATGGCCGGTTCGGCTTCGACGACGAGACGCGCCTGGCCATCCTCGAGCGTCTCACCGCGGCCGAGGGCCTGGAGCGCTACCTGCACCGGCGCTATGTCGGACAGAAGCGTTTCTCGCTGGAGGGCGCGGAGAGCCTGATCCCGCTGCTGAATGCCCTGGTCCAGCGTGGCGGCGCGCGCGGGCTGCACGAACTCGTGGTCGGCATGGCCCATCGCGGGCGCCTGAACGTGCTGGTCAACCTGTTCGGCAAGTCGCCGGAGGAACTGGCCAACGAATTCGAGGGCCGGCCGCGTGACGATCGCGGTACCGGGGACGTGAAGTACCACATGGGGTTCTCGTCGGATCTGGATACCCCGGGCGGGCCGGTTCACCTGGCGCTCGCCTTCAATCCGTCGCATCTGGAGATCGTCACCCCGGTAGTCGAGGGCTCGGTGCGCGCGCGCCAGGTCCGCGTTGGCGATCGCAAGGGCAACCGCGTGATGCCGGTGGTGATCCATGGCGATGCCGCGTTCGCCGGGCAGGGCGTGGTCATGGAGACCCTGAACATGTCCCAGACCCGGGGGTTCTCCACCAAGGGCACCGTGCACGTGGTGGTAAACAACCAGATTGGGTTCACGACATCGACCCTGAAAGACGCACGTTCGACCCATTACGCGACCGATGTGGCCAAGATGGTGAATGCACCCATCCTGCACGTGAACGGCGACGACCCCGAGGCCGTGGTGTTTGTCACCCAGATCGCGCTGGACTACCGCATGCGCTTCGGCAAGGACGTGGTGATCGACCTGGTTTGCTATCGCCGCCAGGGGCACAACGAAGCCGACGAACCGGCCGCCACTCAGCCGCGCATGTACCACCGCATCCGCGAGCTGCCGACCACCCGCGAGCGCTACGCCACGCGCCTGATCCGCGACGGCCTGACCACCGAAGAGGCCCAGGATCAGGCCCTGGAGGACTACCGCGACCGGCTGGATGCCGGACAGCCGGTGGCACTGTCGCTGCTGCGCGAGCGCAATGGCCATACCGGGTCTTCGACCAACTGGGGCCCCTACGTGAACCAGACCTGGGACCAGGACGTGGAGACCGGTGCGCCCGCCGAGCGTCTGGCGCGCACCCTGGAGCAGCTGTCCACGCCGCCGGAGGGCTTTCGCCCGAACGACCGCGTGCAGAAGATCCTGGAGGCCCGCGTCGCCATGGCGCGGGGCGAACAGCCGCTCGACTGGGGCGCGGCCGAGACCCTGGCCTATGGGGCGCTGATCCAGGATGGCTACCGCATCCGTCTGTCCGGACAGGACTCCAGCCGGGGCACCTTCTTCCACCGCCATGCGGTGCTGCACGACCAGGAGACCGGGAAGGCCATCGTGCCGCTGCGGCGTCTGGACCCGGACTATCCGCGCTTCCTGGTAATCGACTCGCTGCTCTCCGAGGAGGGCGTGCTGGCCTTCGAATATGGTTACGCCACCGCCGCCCCGGAGGCCCTGGTGATCTGGGAGGCGCAGTTCGGCGACTTCGTGAACGGCGCCCAGGTGGTAATCGACCAGTTCATCTCCTCCGGGGAGCAGAAATGGGGCCGCCTGTCCGGTCTGACCCTGCTGCTGCCGCACGGCTACGAGGGGCAGGGTCCGGAACACTCCTCGGCGCGCCCGGAGCGCTTCCTGCAGCTCGCGGCGCAGGAGAATATGCAGGTCTGCGTGCCGACCACGCCAGCGCAGATGTTCCACCTGCTGCGCCGCCAGATGCTGCGCCCCTACCGCAAGCCACTCGTCGTGATGACGCCCAAGAGCCTGCTGCGACACAAGGACGCAGTCTCCGACCTCGATGCCCTGGCCAGCGGCCAGTACCAGACGGTCATCGACGACGCCGGCATCGACGACCCGAACAGGGTGAAGCGCGTCCTGCTCACCAGCGGCCGCATCTTCTACGACCTGGCCGCCCGCCAGGCCGAGGGCGAGCACGCGGACACGGCCATCCTGCGCCTGGAACAGTGCTACCCCTTCCCCGAGGCACGCCTGACCGAGCTGCTGGGCCGCTACCCGGAGGCGGACGAGTTCGTCTGGGTCCAGGACGAACCGGAGAACCAGGGGTATCTGGAGTTCGTCGCGCCGCGCATCAACCCGCTGCTGGCGGTACGCGGCCAGACCCTGCACGCGGTGGCGCGGCCCCCGGCCGCGGCCCCTGCCGTCGGCTACCCCGAGGTGCACAAGGCCCAGCTGAAGGATCTGCTCGAACGTGCGTTCGGGCCCATCAGCTCGCGGGACACGCCGCACCCGACGCCCTGAATCTTCGAAACTGACGTACAGCACAAGGAAGCGAGATGGCAACCGATCGCACCCCGATCCAGGTCCCGGAACTCCCCGAATCGGTCGCCGACGCGACCGTAATCGCCCTGCACAAAAAGGCCGGGGACCCCGTGAAGCGCGATGAACTCATTGCCGAGCTGGAGACCGACAAGGTGGTCCTCGAGGTGTCGGCGCCTGGCCCCGGCACCCTGGTGGAGCTGTCCGCCAGCGAGGGCGACGTGGTCAAGGCCGATGCCGTGCTGGGCTATCTGGGGCCGGCCGAGGCCGCGCCAAAGGATGAGGAAGACGAGTCCGGTGACGAACCGGAGCCGGCGAAGACCGCGGCTCAGGGGCAGCCTGCCGAGCCCGCCCCGGCTGCCGACGCACAGGAGGAGCGCGCCGACGCGCAGCCCGCTGCCGAGTCCGCAGCGTCCGGTACGGGCGCGGATGATGCCGGCAGTGCGCCGCCGCCCTCTCCCTCCGTTCGGCGCTTGTTGCAGGAGGCCGGGCTCAGTGCCGGGGAGGTCGAGGGCACTGGGGAAGATGGGCGCATCCAGCGCGAGGATGTGGAGCGCGTTCGTGACCAGCGGGCCGCGGGTTCCGGGACCCGTACGGGTGCGCAGGCGGAGGACTCCGGTTCGGCCGCCCGCACTGCGCAACGCCCGACCGAGCCGACGGACCGTGCCGAGCGCATCGAGCGCGTGCCCATGACACGGCTGCGCGCGCGCATCGCCGAGCGCCTGCTGGAGGCCAAGCAATCCACCGCGATGCTGACCACCTTCAACGAGATCGACATGTCCGCGGCGATGGCCCTGCGCGGGCGCTACAAGGAGACCTTCGAGAAGCGCCATTCCATCAAGCTCGGCTTCATGGGCCTGTTCGTGGCCGCGGCCACGCGGGCGCTGGAGCGCTTCCCGGTGATCAATGCCGCTCTGGACGGCGAGGAGATCGTCTACCACCACTACAGCGACATCGGGATCGCGGTGTCGTCACCGCGCGGGCTGGTGGTGCCGGTGCTGCGCGACACCGGCAACGCCTCCATCGCCGATATCGAGCGCCGCATCCGCGACTTCGCCGAGCGCGCCCGTGATGGCAAGCTGGATATCGACGAGCTGCGCGGGGGCACCTTCACGATCACCAACGGCGGGGTCTTCGGATCGCTGTTCTCCACGCCGATCCTGAACCCGCCACAGAGCGCGATCCTCGGCATGCATGCCATCAAGGAGCGCCCGGTCGCGGTGGACGGCGAGGTGGTGATCCGGCCGATGATGTACGTAGCTCTATCCTACGATCACCGCCTGGTCGATGGCGCCGATGCGGTGCAGTTCCTGGTCGCCATCAAGGACGCCATCGAGGACCCGGCGCGCCTGCTCCTCGACGTCTGACCCCGGGCGCCGGACCGCTCCCCGTAGGAGATTCTATGTCTCTCCACAAGGGGTCTTAGGTTGGTAATCGGTCTGATTGTTCATCAGGGCGAAGGCGACGCGGGCCAGCTTGCGAGCCAAGGCATTCAGCGCCTGGGTCGTCGCCAGGCCACGGTCCAGGCAGCGCTGGTAGTAGTCGCTCCAGGCGGGTGTGGACTTGGCCTGCATCGCGGCCAGGTAGAGCAGCCGTCGCAACTCTGGATCGCCCTGTTTGGTGAGTTTGCGCTGCCCCCGTTTTGTGCCGGAGTCGCGGATGCGGACATCCAGCCCCA
>NZ_KB897942.1:0-20321 GCF_000377285.1 Thioalkalivibrio sp. ALE25
GGTAACCCAGGCGGCCCTCGGTGCGCTCGCCCGGCGCCGCCTGGAGCTGGTCGCTCATCTCGGCCTCCAGGACCTGCTGGACCGCCTCGCGCACCAGCGTGCGCATCAGTTCCTCGTCTGTCCCCAAAAGCGCTCGCAGTGACGTGCGATCCGCAGTAGCCTGGCTCTTGTGAGTGGTCATGGTCTCGCCCTCCTTGAGGGGTTCAGGTGGTCGCTAACCAACCCGAATACCATGGCCGCTCACCTCCTGCCAGCTTCTGCACACAACTCAGCACACTACTCGCGGTGACTGCCGTGCAGTCATTCTGCACAAAGGAGCCGCAACGCCGTGCGCGCTCAAAAGCGGCCGAGCCCCTGCTTTCAATGGTTTGTGGGGTTGGCACCCCAGGTTCCCCGATCCTGCGTTGCGCCGCTTACGGGTAGAACCACTACCCGCTACGCGACGCGCCTTGTCTCGGAAAACCTGGGGTGCCAACGCGTGCGTGCACATTAATCCGCATTTCCCTAGATGCCCGCTGCGGGCCTGTCACCCCTTGGGTTGCCCGCGTGCTGATGGGGGGTATGGGGGCGGACAGGTTGCCCCGGCCAGGCCGGGCGCGGGCTGCCGACGCTACAGCGTGTGGCCGGTGAGGTGCTGGTAGAGGGCGAAGCCGGCGTCCCGATCCTGGCAGCGCAGGATGGCGGCGCGGCCCGGGGTGGACGGGTCCGGCTGCAGATTCACGCCGGCTGCCTCGGCGGCTCGGAAGTCGGCGTCCCGCAGTTCGATCTCGCCGAATACCGAGATGACGAAGCCGCCGGGGATCGGCGGGGGCGGGGTGAACGGTTCGCCGTCTGCCAGCGCCACCCAGGCCGGGATGAAGGCCGGGCCGTAGAAGTCAAAGAAGCCGTTGGAGCCGCGCAGGTGGGCCTCGATCGGTCGCCCGCCAATCAGCTCGATGTTGCAGATGCCGCTGTATCCGGTCAGGTTGCGCCGCACCCAGTCGGCGATCCACGGCTCAACCTCGGGCACGGCGGCGCCGATCTCCCAGTAGATCGGACGTGCGGCGTCCTTCTCGTCCGAGCCGCGGGTGTGGGCGAACCAGCGCACCTCGCCGTTCTCCACCAGGCAGTCGGTGCTGGTGTGGGCGCCCTCCAGGCGCTGGCACCAGAAGCTGCCGGGCTCGGCCGGCACCTCGCCAGCGGGCAGGGCACGCGCATCCAGCCCCATGCCGGCGAGGTTGGTGATCGGCTTCACGAACACCGTGTCCGCCGCGTCCAGCCCCAGGTCCGTGGGCGCGACCCCGCAGGGCGCGGCGGTCAGGCCCGCATCCAGGGCCAGGCGCAGCTTGTCGTAGACATGGCGATGCGCGGGATTCAGCCGCCAGGCGGCGGCGTCCGACACCGCCACCTCGCGGCGCGGCTGCGGCCGGAAGAGGTGCCGGCGCTCGGGCAGAACACCAACGAAGGGCACGGTCAGCCCGCCTCCGGCAGGCGTTGCTCGTGCCCGGCGTGCAGGCGTTCCACCTCGCACAGCAGCGACTTGAACGCGGGGAAGCCGCTGATCGGGTCGAGGTTGCGGTCGTCGGTCAGCTCGTTGACGTTGGCGTGGTTCCAGCCGTGCTGGCAGTGCGCCACACCGGGCTTGATGCGGTCGGTGACCTTCGCCACGAAGGCGACCCGCCCGCGCGGCGAGCGCACCTCCACGGTGTCGCCATCAGCGATGCCGCGCGCCGCGGCATCCTCGGGGTGCAGCTCCACCAGCGGCTCCGGCATTGCCCGGCGCATGCGCTCCAGGTACTGGTGCTGCGAATGGGTGGCGTGCTTGTGGCGCGCGCCGCTGGTCAGCACCAGCGGATAGTCGCGCGCCAGCTCCGGCGTGGAAACCGGGCTCTCGGCCGGTTCACGCCAGACCGGAAGCCCGTCGTGCCCGGCCGCGCGCAGCTCGGCGGCGTCGAATTCCACTTTGCCGCTGACGGTGCGGAAGCCGTGCAGGCGGTACTGGCGATCGCCCTCCTCGAAGCCGTGCTCGACCATATCGTCCAGCGCCTTGGCGAACACGGTCACGCCGTCCGGGTCGTTGTATACCTGCTCGCGGATGGTCTCGGGGATGCCCTCGGCAGCCTCGGCCCAGCTCGCCTCCAGATCGCCGTTCCAGAACTGTTCCGCCATCCCCAGGCGCACGCCCAGCTCCAGGAACACCTCACCGTCGGCTCGGGCCTCGCCGCGCGGGGCCACGGCCCGGTGGCGATAGCGAAGTTCGCCGCGGAAGTTGCAGCCGGGATAGGCGATCAGCGCCGGCCGCTCCAGACTGGTGGCGGCCGGCAGCACGATGTCCGCCATGCGCGTGGCCGGGTTGTGGAAGAAGTCCGACACGGCGAAGAAATCGAGCGCGCCCAGTGCCTCCTCCATGCGCTTCGAGTTCGGCCACATCGCGGTGTTGATGCCCATCGCCAGCAGCGAATGCACCCGCTGCGGCCGGCCGTCGAGGATCGCGTCGGGCAGCAGCATGCTCTGCGCCGCCGGCCAGTGCGCCGTCCACACCGGGAAGGTCTCGTCGCCGATGCGCGGCGGCAGGTTCTGTTTGCAGTGGTCGAACAGGTCGATCGGCTGCGGTGTGACCTTGTCGTTGAAGAAGCGGTTGCCGCCCTCGCGGTCGATGTTGCCGGTGACCGCCGCCAGCAGGGTCACCGCGCGGTGATTCTGGAAGCCGTTGGAATGCTGCACGGTGGCGGTGGGCGAGAGCATGATCTGCGCCGGGCTCCGGGTCGCGTAGAGCTCGGCGGCGCGCTGCAGGTCGGCCTCCTCGATGCCGCAGATCGCCGCCACCCGCTGCGGCGGGAATCCGGCCACGTATTCGCGAAAGGCCTCCACCCCGTTGCCCCATTCGTCGAGGAAGGCCTGGTCCTGCCAGCCGTTTTCGAAGATCAGGTGATGCATGCCCAGCGCCAGCGCGCCATCCGTGCCCGGGCGGATCTGCAGGTGTACCTCGGCCTGTTCCGCCAGCGGGGTCACGCGCGGGTCCACCACCACCGTGGCGCAGCCGGGGCGTGCCGCGGCCAGCGCATGCTGATGGAACGGCGGGATGGACCCGCGCGGGTTGGTGGACCACACCAGCAGGCAGCGGGTCGCATCCGAGGCCACGGTGGAGGAGGTCTTGATCTTGGTGCCGAAGGTCACCTCCTCCGCCACCTTGGTCGAGGAGAAGCAGCAGCCGCTCTCGGTCAGGTAGTTGGGCGAGCCGAAGGCATGCGCCAGGCGCTGCAGCTGCGGGCGCGCCTCCTTGGTATAGCCGGCGAAGAACGCGGCCGCCGGGGCGCCGTGCTCCTCGCGGGTCGCGCGCAGGCGCTCGGCGATGGTGTCCAGTGCCTCGTCCCAGGAGATGCGCTCGAACTCGCCGCTGCCGCGCGGTCCGGTGCGCCGCAGCGGGTACAGCAGACGTTCGGGATGGTTGCGCCGATCCAGCTGGACGTAACAGCGCGGACAGTCGGGGCCGTCGATCTTCACCGGCTCGCCGGCGTTGTCCAGGGTCACGTCGATCGCGCAGTTCGCGTCGCACTCGTAACAGGTACTTTTTACACTCGCCATCGGGCGATGTTCCTTGTTCCGCGGGCAGTCCCGGTTGCTGAAGGCCGATTATGCCGGTAGCCGGCGAGCACTCGTGAACAACGCCTGGAATCGCGGGGCCACCGCTGTATGGGGTGGTACGCCTGGCGCCGGTTGTGGGTACGATGCGACCTGGGCGGCGATCGATATCAAGGGGGCGCGATGGAAGGGGAATCGGACGGTGCACAGGGGCTGGAGGAACTCGCCCGGCAACTGGAGGCGTTCGTCGAGGCGCGCGACCGGGTACCGTTCAATTCGCCCAAGAACCTTTCCATGGCACTGGCGGGCGAGGTCGGCGAACTGATCGAACACTTCCAGTGGCTGACTCAGGAACAGTCCAGCCACCTGTCCGCCGAGACCCACGAGGCGGCGCGCCAGGAGATCGCGGACGTCCAGATCTACCTCCTGCTGCTGGCCCGCAAGCTCGATATCGACCCGGTCGAGGCCGCCAGCGACAAACTGGAGATGAACGCCCGGAAGTATCCCGTCGAAAAGGCCCGCGGCAACGCCCGCAAATACTCTGGCCTGTAACCCGTGCCACCCAGCCACTGTCTGTGAGACAGCCTTGGGCGACAGCCACGGTGGAGCTAAACGCCGCAGGAGCGTGCTTGCGCGCGAAATCCCTGCCAAAGTCAGACGCAGGCCGGGGCTTCGCGTGCAAGCACGCTCCCACAGAGGCGTGCCCCGTCATTGCGAGGCCTCGCAGAGGCCGTGGCAATCGGCCGGAGCGGCCCGCGAGGTGTCGGTGTGGCGATGAACCACTCTCGACGCACGCGAGCGCAGGCGGATGTACGCTTGGGGTCAGCCACGGGCATCGTGGACAGGAGGTGATCGCGATGGATTGGAGCCAGTGGCGACCGTTCGGCCGCGTGCCGGAGATGAGTCCGGAGGATCTGGCGCGGGCGTTGGAAAACGCCGAGGTGCAGTTGCTGGATGTGCGTACCGGGGTCGAGCACCGTCGGAGCCGCATCCCGGGTGCCCGCCATCTCCCGATTACGCGGTTCTCCGAGGCGGCGCTGTCCGGCCTGGAGCTGGATCGCGGACGCCCCGTGGTGGCCATCTGCCTCAGTGCACACCGCAGCATCCCGGCCGTACGCAAGCTGCGGGCGCACGGCTACGATGCCCGTCAGCTTCAGGGTGGCATGTTCGCCTGGTGGCGGGCCGGGCTGCCGTGCGAACGAGGCCGCACGGAGGCCGGGGAATGAAGGCCGTCCGGCGCGGCCCTTTCGGTCAGGAACCGCGTTTCAGTTCCGTTCGCTGCGGGCGGCCGACCCCGGACACTTCAATCGGCGTCATCATCGTCCTGCTTGCCGCCCGGGGTGACGGTGCGTCCCACCGCCCCGGCGGTCTTGCCGGTGGCCTTTACGGTTCCGGTTGTGACACTGACAGCGGCGCTCCCGGCAGTGCCGGCAACCTTCACGGCGGTGCAGCCAGTCGCCAGCGGCAGGATGACGGCAAGCAGCAGGAGCGGGCGGGCGTAGACAATCATCGGCGGAAGCCCTTGTTGATGGTTGCCCACAAGGGTACGCACGACATGCCCGCAAGGCCATGGCCGGCGCGGACAGGCGCTTCGGCCCGGCGGCTGTGCGACGGCATCGCGATCCCGGCCTGGCCGTGACCAACCGGCCTTCCGCAGAACCCGAAGGCATGCCGGTGGTCTGACCGTGGAGACCCCGTGGAGATGTGTCATGTCCCGTTTCGCGCCCCTGTTCGCCGCTCTGTTCCTGGTGCTGCCGATGGCCTGTGCAAGCGCCACGGAGCCGAATACCGAAGCCCTGTTCCATCACGAGCTGGGTCGCCTGCATTCGTCTGAAGTGATCAACCTGCAGGAGCGTTTCCAGGGGCAGCCGCTGCTGATCATCAACACGGCCAGCCATTGCGGTTACACCGACCAGTTCGGCGGTCTGGAACAGTTGCACCGGGACTACCGGGACCGGGGGCTGAAGGTGGTCGGCTTCCCTTCCCATGACTTCAATCAGGAGGCCGACGACGAGGCCGAGACCGCCCGGGTGTGCTTCGAGAACTTTGGCGTCACCTTCGACATGTTCAGGCCGATTGGCGTGCGCGGCGCGGATGCCCATCCGATCTTCCGCGAGCTGGCGCGCCAGGCCGACGCCCCGCGCTGGAACTTCTACAAGTACGTGGTGGACCGGGAGGGTCGGGTGGTCGCGCATTTCCCCAGCCAGGCGGGCCCCGGCTCCGCCGATCTACGCCGCGCGATCGAGAGCATCCTGTAACCGCACGCGCTGTGCACTCGCCCGTGGAGCGATAGTGACGGGCTATCCCGATCATGGTGAATCTCAACTGGCACCAATGACTCGGGCGGCCTACCTTCAGGGATACACAAACAGCACGCCGTTCTCCGGCTGCAGCCGGGAAGAGACGGAGAAGGCGTGCGGTCCCTCACGGAAGCCGGCCATCACGAAAGGATAGTGGCTTCCCGAACACGAACACGCTCTACGCAGCGAACAAGGAGAAGGATATGGGTGAGCATCAGAACATGGGCAAATGCCCGGTCATGCACGGCGGCGAGACGGCCGCTGGTCACTCGGTGATGGACTGGTGGCCGGAATCGCTGAATCTGGACATCCTGCATCAGCATGACCGCAAGACGAACCCGATGGGCGAGGACTTCGACTACCGGGAAGAGGTGAAGAAGCTCGACTTCGAGGCCCTGAAAAAGGACATGCACGCGCTGCTGACCGAGAGCCAGGCGTGGTGGCCGGCCGACTGGGGACACTACGGCGGGCTGATGATCCGCATGTCCTGGCACGCGGCGGGTACCTACCGGATCGCCGATGGCCGGGGTGGCGGCGGCACCGGCAACCAGCGCTTCGCGCCGATCAACAGCTGGCCGGACAACGCCAGCCTCGACAAGGCGCGCCGCCTGCTGTGGCCGCTCAAGAAGAAGTACGGCAACAAGATCAGCTGGGCCGACCTGATCATCCTGGCCGGTAATGTGGCCTACGAGAACATGGGCCTGAAGACCTTCGGCTTTTCCTTCGGCCGCGAGGATATCTGGCACCCCGAGAAGGACACCTACTGGGGCGCGGAGAAGGAGTGGCTGGCGCCCTCCGACGAGCGCTACGGCGACGTCGAGAAGCCCGACACCATGGAGAACCCGCTGGCGGCCGTGCAGATGGGCCTGATCTATGTGAACCCGGAAGGCGTCAACGGCAAGCCCGACCCGCTGAAGACCGGCGAGCAGGTCCGCGAGACCTTCGCCCGCATGGCGATGAACGACGAGGAGACCGCGGCGCTGACCGCCGGCGGTCACACCGTGGGCAAATGCCACGGCAACGGCGATGCCGGCGCGCTGGGGCCGGAACCCGAAGGCGCCGATGTTGAGGAGCAGGGCTTCGGCTGGAAGAACCCCAATATGCAGGGCAAGGCCACCAACGCCATCACCTCCGGTATCGAAGGCGCCTGGACCAAGAACCCGACCCAGTTCGACATGGGCTATTTCGAGGCCCTGCTCGACCACGAGTGGGAGCTCAAGAAGAGCCCCGCCGGCGCCTGGCAGTGGGAACCGGTGGACATGAAGGACGAGGACAAGCCGGTCGACGCCACGGACCCCTCCATCCGCCATAACCCGATCATGACTGACGCGGACATGGCGATGAAGATGGACCCTGTCTACCGCAAGTACATGGACGCCTTCCGCAAGGACGCCGAGTACTTCAAGGACTGCTTCGCCCGCGCCTGGTTCAAGCTGATCCACCGCGATATGGGCCCGAAGACCCGTTACATCGGGCCGGACGCGCCGCAGGAGGATCTGATCTGGCAGGATCCGGTGCCGGCCGGCAACACGGACTATTCCGTGGAGGCCACCAAGCAGAAGATTGCCGAGAGCGGTCTCGGCATTGCCGAGATGGTCGCGACCGCCTGGGACAGCGCCCGTACCTTCCGTGGCTCCGATATGCGCGGTGGTGCCAACGGCGCCCGCATCCGCCTGGCGCCGCAGAAGGACTGGGAAGGCAACGAGCCCGAGCGCCTGGCCCGAGTGCTCAAGGTCTACGAGCAGCTCTCCGCCGAGACCGGCGCCAGCGTGGCCGACCTGATCGTGCTGGGCGGCAGCGTGGGCATCGAGCAGGCGGCCCGGGCGACCGGTCACGATGTCCTGGTGCCGTTCATCCCGGGCCGGGGTGACGCCAGCGCCGAGATGACCGACGCCGACTCCTTCGAACCGCTGGAGCCGCTGGCCGATGGCTTCCGCAACTGGCTGAAGAAGGATTACGTGGTCAAGCCGGAAGAGATGCTGCTCGACCGCGCCCAGCTGATGGGCCTGACCGCGCCTGAGATGACCGTGCTGATCGGCGGCATGCGCGTGCTGGGTACCAACCATGGTGGCAGCAAGCATGGCGTGTTCACCGACCGCGAAGGGCAGCTGACGAACGACTTCTTCGTCAACCTGACCGACATGGCCTACGCCTGGCAGCCCGCGGGTAACGGCGTGTACGAGGTGCGCGATCGCCAGAATGATCAGGTGAAGTGGACCGCCAGCCGCATCGACCTGGTGTTTGGTTCCAACTCCATCCTGCGCAGCTACGCCGAGGTGTACGCCCAGGACGACAACCAGGAGAAGTTCGTGAAGGACTTCATCACGGCCTGGACCAAGGTGATGAACGCCGACCGCTTCGACCTGGAGCAGTTCCAGCAGTAAGCACGGCCCGAGCCGGGCGGTTCGCCCGGTTCAGATCCAGAGGCGCCCGGGGTTTTCCCGGGCGCTTTTTTTGTTGCGCAGGGTGGAAGCTCTCGGCGCAGGCCCTGACACCCGCCGGATCCGGCGCCCGGGCTGTCCCGGGAGATCGCCACGTCGCTGCGCTCCTCGCGATGACGGTGCTTCACTGGCCGTCATCGCGAGCTCCCGCGGGGGCTGCGGCCATCCGCAGGTCGTCCCGGGCTCCGGCCGGCATGATCGAGGGTTTGCTGCGGAAGGCGGCCTGCAGCAGAAACTCCGGTCAGCGGCCCACTCTGGCGGACGCGTGATCTCGTGCTCCAGAACGGCGGTGTAGCGTCCTGACCGGGTCGTTCCAGCCCATGTGTCGTTTTGCGTCATTGCGGGTGGATGGCGTGTCCGTGCCTGCGCGAGAAGTGGATCACGGCGTTTGGCAGAAACGAGACCTTCGTTGCCGGATGTCGTTCTGGCATTCCGCTTGCTGTTCCTTCAGTGCAGTCAATTGAACGCCAGCATGGCCTTGATCGATTGACTGCAATTCGATCCAATCCTGAAGGAGAAACGCATGATGTCGACTTTCCAGAAAACTGCGATCGCGATGGTCCTGGGTTCCATGTTTGCGCTGGGCGGCCTCGGTGCCGCGCAGGCCCAGACGGGTGGAGATGCCGGCGCGGGCGCCGATACCGGAGCCCCTGAAGCCGGTGCTGGCGCTGAAGGCGGTGCGGGTGCGCCCGAAGGTGGCGCGGGCGCCGGCGGCGGTGCGCCGCAAGGCGGAGCCGGCGCGGGTGGTGGCGGCAGCATGGGCGGAGGTGCCGAGGCGGGCGCCGGCCCCATGGATGATGACGACGACGAAGACGAAGATGACGACGAAGGGGCCCCTGACTGGTAAGCCCCACTCCCTCGCCAAGCCGGGCACCCCGCCCGGCTGGCTTCTTTCACGTTCGAACACCCGGCTTGAAACCCGTTCTGGTCGGAGTCCGCAAGCGATCGGGTCTGGCTCACCGCAGGGCCCGCACTCCGAAGGCCTGTGCCCACCCCGGCTTTGCTGAGGCCAAGAGAACCGTGGAGACTCCCGCCAGGGAGATACTTTCCGCGATCTGAAATGGATCGTTGGCCCGGCCTGTGGATTACAGGTCCGAGTATTTGCGGGCGTTGCCGCGGGCCTTGTGTACCGGGTATTTGCGGATGTTGATCTCCAGCTTGTCGCGGGCCGCTTGCAGAAGGTCGATATCGAGCTTGCGGGCCAGCAGCAGGAGGTAGATCTGGACGTCCGCGATCTCCTGGCGTACCGCCTCGTGGGTCTCGGGGGACAGGTGTCGCGACTGTTCCTGGGTCAGCCACTGGAAGTGTTCGATCAGTTCGCCGACCTCGCCCGCCAGCGCCATCGACAGATTCTTGGGCGAGTGGAACTGGGCCCAGTCACGTTCCGCGACGAAGGCCTCCACCCGGGCGGTCAGTTCGTCCAGTTCCGGTGTGCCGCTCGATGGGACGTCCATGGATCCTCCGTTCGGTCGGTGCCGCTGCGTTGCCGGCATCGTAGCGGAGTCTGCGGCTGGACGTAATCGCGGCTGCGCGGTGCTAGCTGTGATCTCTCAACAGGTTGTCGCTTGGGGCGCGGCCATGCTCGGAAGGGCAGGGGCAGGCTTCCGGCGGAACGAAAAAGATCCTGTGTTATGCCTTCCGATCTTCATGGCTTCCTGTGAATCGCTTTTGGCAGTTCGCGCGTCGGGGTTTCGGTCTGGAGATCGCCACGGCCGCTTTGCGGCCTCGCGATGACGGGAAGGGGGGAGCGGCGCCGCGATGTTGGGGCGGGGACGTTATAGCCAGCCGCGGCGGCGGAAGAGGTAGAGCATGCCGAGGACGACGGCGAGCATAAAGCCGAGCAGTACGGGGTAGCCGTAGTAGGTGTAGAGCTCGGGCATGGACCAGGGGCTGTCCGGGTTGTCGAAGTTCATGCCGTAGATGCCGACCAGGAAGGTCAGCGGGATGAAGATGGTGGCGATGATGGTGAGTACGCGCATCACGTCGTTGGAGCGCTGGTTGATCGCGGACATATAGGCCTCGATCAGGGTGGCGGCCATCTCGCGGTAGGACTCCAGCAGATCCATGATCTGGATGGTGTGGTCGTGGGCGTCGCGCAGGTACGGGAAGAGCTCCGGGGTGAAAGGCTCCATGTCGTCGCGCATCAGACGGGCGATTACGTCGCGCGTGGGCCAGAGCTGGCGGCGCAGCACGAGGAGTTCGCGGCGCAGGATATGGATCTCGTTGAGGGTTTGGCGGTCGGGTTGTTCGAGGACGGTTTCCTCCAGCGTTTCCAGGCGTTCGCTGATGTGCTCCAGTACCGGGAAGGCCTGGTCGATGACGGTGTCCATCAGGGCATAGGCGAGGTAGGCGGCCCCCAGGCGATTGAAGTTGCGGTTGGCGCCGCGCATGCGTTCGCGGACCGGGCCGAAGGGCTCATGCTCGCCGCTGTGAATACTGATGACCAGGCGGGTATTCACCACGAACACATTGACCTGGTCGAGTTCGATGTTGCCGTTGTGATGGCGCGGCTGGCGCAGGATGGCGACCAACTGCTCCTCGAAGAAGTCCACCTTGGGGCGCTGGCCCTGGTGGCGTACATCTTCCAGCGCCAGCGGGTGCAGGTCGAAGGCCTCGCCCAGATCGTGCAGCTGACGCGGACTGGGCGCGCCCTGCAGGTGCAGCCAGACCAGGCCACCCTCGTGCGGTTGTGCGCCCTCGCGCAGGGTGCGCTGCGGGTCGAGTTCGACGAGCTGTTCGTGGTGGTAGTGCCAGGCGGAGACGACCGCGTCGCCCGTGTGCGGGTGTTCGGTGGCGTGGACACCGTGGCCGGGGGCCGCGCCGGGCTTGAGGTAGGTCTTTTCGAACAGGCGGGTCATCGCGGATTCCGGGCGGATTGTTGTCCCCAGTATAGGGGGCTGGAATGGGGTGCGCGCGGGGGGCGAGTCTGGCAGTCTGGTCGGCGACTGAACGGCCCGGAGCGGGCCGGGTCCCACGGGGGAGAAGCGCAAGTGTGTACCTTAATCAGTGTTTCCCTGGCGGCGTTTCCAAGGAGTGCGGTATGGAATTGAAGACCATGTTGGTGCCAGTGGATGGTTCTGCCAATGCGTGGCGCGCGGTGGAGGTGGCCGCGGACCTGGCGGCCAAGTATCACGCCCGAGTGGTGCTGGTCAGCGTGCTGCTGCAGGGCGAGGTGCCGCCGCATATCCGAAAACTCTCCGATCTTCCGGACCCGGATGATCCGCCCCTGGCGATGGGCGGCGCGGCGGTCGGCTCCGCGGTGCCGCCAAAGGTGCTGCGGGATATCGCCAGGAAGCTGGTGGAGCAGGCGCACGAATACTTCACCGAACTGGGCGTGACCGACATCGAGCACCATATCGAGGATGGCTCTCCGGCCAAGGTGATCCTGCAGCAGGCCGAGTACCACGACGTGGACATGGTGGTGATGGGTTCGCGCGGGCTGGGCGGCCTGCAGGGGCTGCTGTCCGGCAGCGTGTCGCACAAGGTGCAGCAGCTTGCCCGCTGCATCGTGGTGACGGTGAACTGAGCCCGGCTTTGTTGCGATGTCGCGGTTATCGGTCGATCTGCACGAGTGCTTTCGCAATGGCCGCCGGATCGACGCCGAGCTGAACGGTGCGATCGAGCAGGCCTGCGACAAGCGCATCAAGACGGTAGAGATTATCCACGGCAAGGGCAGCGGGCAGTTGAAGAAGCGCGTGCTGCGTTTCCTGCAGCAGCCGGAGATCAAGGCCCGCTACCACCGTGTGGAGAAGGACTCGAAGAACCACGGCCGGCTGTTCGTGCATTTCAAGCACTGAGCAGGCCGTTCCCTCTTTTCCGCTGTAGGAGGCCAGCCCTCTGGCCGATGGGTTGTGCCGGCGCTGGATCGGCCAGAGGGCTGGCCTCCCACAGGGGGTATGGGCTTACGGCCTTTGGTCGCCCAGCTTGCGCTCGGCGAGTGCATAGCCGAGGTCGATCATCTCGGCGGCGCGGTGGAATTCGAACACGCCGCAGGCGTTGACCGGGACCTCGATCAGGTGCTCCGGGTTGTAGGCGGCGATACGAAAGCGCGCGATGGTGCCCTGCATGGCCTCGATGGAGTGGGAGACGATGTCGATCAGCCCCAGTGCGCGGGCCTCCTGTTCGCGGCTCAGACTGGGGTCGGTCTCGCCCAGGCCCAGCTTGTCCTGCCAGTCCTGCAGCCAGGTGCCGACCCGGTCGGGCAGGGCCTCGGCCAGGCGGTGATTCAGCAGGCCCCGGCTATCTGGTGCGCCCACGTGCGAGTCGGAAGTCCCGGTGCGTTCGGGGCGGATCAGTTCTTCGCCGACGCGGCCATTCAGGCTGACCGCCAGGGTGATGTCGGTGTCGTCGTTCAGGGTCGGCGCGATCGGGACCGGGTTCAGCAGGCCACCATCCACCAGCAGCCGCCCCTTGTGGCGCACCGGGGTGAACACGGTGGGGATGGCAATGGACGCCCGGATGGCGTCGAACAGGGAACCGGTATTCAGCCAGACCTCGCGTTCGCGCTCGATGTCGGTGGCCACGGCGGTAAACGAGATCGGCAGCTGTTCGATGTCGGTGTCGCCGAGCATGGCGCGCAGCTTCTCGATCAGGCGGTCGCCGCGAATCAGGCCAGCGCCGCGAAAGGAGAAATCCAGCAGCCGCCAGACATCCTGGCGGCGCAAGGTCTTCACCCAGTCCTCGTAGGCGTCCAGCTGGCCGGCCGCGTAGATGCCGCCGACGACCGCGCCCATGGAAGCGCCCGCGATGGAGCGGATCTGGTAGTCCGAGTGTTCCTCCAGCCAGCGGATCACGCCGATCTGCGCCAGGCCGCGGGCGCCGCCGCTGCCAAGGACCAGGGAGATGGACTGGGGCTTTCGCGTCATGGTGGCCGCCGTGCCTGTCTGGGGTGTTGGGGGGAACGCGCCGATCGCTTCGCGGAGCTGCTGTTACCGGTTTTCCTTGAGGATATGTTGGGGGTGTGACGGGATTTTTCCAGCGTAGAGGCCTGGTTCCAACGAATGGGTCTCACGGCAGGGGTTTGCTTGCAGGCGGACGCCCCTGCCGGCGTCCGACTCTGGCCGGGGCTTCGCCTGCAAGCAGGCTCCTACAGGGGGTGGTGTGCGGCGATGGGGGCTATTCGGGGGAGCGGTTCGGGTCCAGGAGGTGATCGTGCAGGGCCTGGGCGGCTTCGCCGGCAGGTTCTTCCACCCGCAGCTGCCAGACGTGGGCCGGGTGATCCGGTGACCATTCGCTGAAGACTACCAGCCCGGTGTACGGGCCGCGCCCGCGGATGGTGCCCAGCGTCAGGCGGCCTTCGGTATCGCCGAACAGGTGCACCTCGAACTCGGGGGCGGGCGGCGGCAGCCTCCAGTGTCCATCGCGGCCGGTCTCGCGGAAAGCTTCGTCGGAGGGTTCGGCATCGTCGCCGAAGTGGCGGCGCAGCAGCGGTACCGACAGCCGGTGCGGGAGGCCCAGTACGGTCTCGATGCCGCTGCGGCCGTGGTCCACCGCCTGGGCGGCGGACTCCAGCGGGTCGCGTGGGGCCAGCCATTTCTGCAGAAGTTTGCGCATGCCGGGATGATCCGCATGCCGGCGCCGGTCTGCAAGCGGAGATGGTCGCGTGACGGCTTGGAGGGGTGCGGCTGTAGGCGTTACCGTGCGGGCAGGTTACTCAAAAGGAGCCAGTCATGGGTTTTGCACTGTCCGAGATGCAGCTGTCGAGTTCCGCGTTCGGCCCCGGCCAGCCGATCCCCAAACGCCATAGCGGGGAGGGCGAGGACACCTCGCCGGCGCTGCAGTGGCACGGCGTGCCGCAGGGTACCCAGTCGCTGGCGGTGATCTGCCACGACCCGGATGCGCCGCTGATCCAGCCGGGCACTTATGGCTTTGTGCACTGGGTGCTGTACAACCTGCCGCCGGATCTGGATGGCCTGTCCGAGGCAACCGATCTGGGCGCGACGGGCCAGACGGATTTTGATCGCACCGGCTATGGCGGGCCGATGCCGCCCGAGGGCCACGGCAAGCATCACTACTTCTTCTGGCTGCTGGCGTTGGATGCCGACCTGCAGCTACCGCCGGGGTTGACCCTGTGGCAGTTCCTGGAACACGCCGAGCCCCACGTGATCGGCATGAATCGCCTGGTGGGTACCTATCAGCGGGGCTGAGGCCTTGTAGGAATGTCTTGTGGGAGCCGGCTCGCCGGCGAAGCCCCTGCCAGAGTCGGACGCGGGCAGGGGCATTCGCGTGCAAGCACGCTCCCACAGGGGCCCTATCCTGCTTGTGACGGTTCGGTCTTGACCGGGTGGGGCGGCGGGCGCACGATATGTACCACTTTATGTACGTTTCGGGTAACTGGCGATGACGACGCTGACCGCTACCGAGGCCCGCAAGGGTCTGTTTGACCTGATCAAGGGCGTGAACGAGCAGCACGCGATCTACCACATCCGGCATCGCAACGGCGATGCGGTGCTGATGTCGGAAGACGAGTACGCCAGCTTGATCGAGACCCTGGAACTGCTCTCGGAACCCGGCTTTCGGCAGGAATTCGAGCAGGGCCGCCGCGAGGCGGATGAGGGCGATACGCTGGGATTCGAGGAGGTGTTCGGGGAGAAGCAGTGACCTGGACTATTCGGTTCACACGTCAAGCCGAGAAGGACTTGCGGCGCCTGACGCCGAAGCTGCGTGACAAGGTGAAGCAGATCCTGCGCAACCGGGTGGCGGTCGACCCGTACTGTGGCAAGGCGCTGGTTGGTGATCTGCGCGGATACTACTCCCTGAGGATCAGCTACAAGGACCGTCTGCTGTACACGATTCGGGACGAGCAGTTATTGGTGATCGTGATCCGGGCGCGTACGCATTACGGCGAATAGCCTTGTAGGAATTTCTTGTGGGAGCCGGCTCGGCGACGAAGCCCTGCCAGAGTCTGGCGCGGGCAGGGGCTTCGCGTGCAAGCACGCTCCCACGGGGGCAGGGGGCAGGGGGCAGGGGGCGGAGCGGATGCCATCCACAAAAAAGGCCCGGCCGAGGAAACTCGGGCCGGGCCTTTTTGCGTTCCCGGGCGGGTGCCCGGGGCGGCGTGAGGTCGCTTAGTAGCGGTAGCCGAAGGCCTTTTCGAACTTGTCAGCGAACTCGTCGGCGGTGAAGTGGTGGTTCTGGGTGCCGGAGTGGGCGATCTTGATCGAGCCGATCAGCGAGGCGATGCGGCCGGTGGTCTCCCAATCAAAGCCCTTTTCCAGGCCGAACAGGATGCCGGCGCGGTAGGAGTCGCCACAGCCGGTCGGGTCCTTGATTGCGGCCGGCTCGACCGACGGGATGGTGATCTTCTTGCCGCCGGTGTAGATGTCGGAGCCGTCGCCGCCACGGGTGACGATCATGGCGTCGACCATCTCGGCCAACTGTTCCAGGCTCAGGCCGGTGCGATCGGCGGTGAGCTGCGCCTCGTAGTCGTTGAACGCGGCATAGGTGGCGTTCTCCATGAAGCGCTTCAGGTCGTCGCCGTCGAACATCGGCAGACCCTGGCCCGGGTCAAACATGAACGGGATGCCGGCGTCGGCGAACTGCTGGGCGTGCTCGATCATGCCGTCACGGCCGTCCGGGGAGACGATACCGACCTTGATGCCGTCGGCGTCGGTGACCTTCTGCTGGTGCGAGAAGCCCATCGCGCCCGGGTGGAAGGCAGTGATCTGGTTGTCGTCCTGGTCGGTGGTGATGAAGGCCTGACCGGTGTAGGTGTCCCGCAGCTCTTTCACGAACTTGCGCGAGATACCGTGCTTGTCCATCCAGTCGGCGTAGGGGGCGAAGTCGCCACCCACGGTGGCCATCACGGTCGGGTCCGCGCCCAGCAGCTTCATGTTATAGGCGATGTTGCCGGCGCAGCCGCCGAACTCGCGACGCATGTCCGGGACCAGGAAGGACACGTTCAGCATGTGCACCTTGTCCGGGAGGATGTGGTTCTTGAAGCGGTCGGGGAACACCATGATGGTGTCGTAGGCCATGGACCCACAGATCAGAGCGGACATGTTGACTCCTTGCGTTGTTGAAACGGGTTGGCGTGGCGTCCAAAAAAGACGGCACAGCGGCCTGGCGGCGCGCGATTTCGGGGTTCGCTGTGCGCTCGCAACAGGCCGGACGGTGGGCATAGGGTAAATATTTGGGCGCAAAACAACAAATCGGGGGGCGATGGAAGCAGGGGTCGCGCTGGGTTTGTGGTCGATTTCAGCGATTGCCACGTTGCCTTCGGCTCCTCGCAATGGCGGGGGCCAAAGCAACGTCATCGCGAGGAGCCGAAGGCGACGTGGCGATCTCCGGACGCAACCCCGACGCTGGTCCGGCCGGGGCGGCGGCGCTGTTTTTCCGACGCCGCGCCGAAGGCTTTGTGGCAGCATGGAACTATTGCCGCGAGCGAGGGCCTGTCCGATGAAACCACGCGTACTGATCCCGATCCTGATCATCCTGCTGTTGCTGCTGAGCCTGTGGTCCATGAGCCTGGACGGCGAGGGCGGCATCCTGCCAAGCGCGCCCGAGCCGGGGGCCGCGGCGCTGCCGACCACGCACGTGGTGGCCGCCCCCGCATGAGCGCCTCCCCGGCCCCCGTGGCCACACGGGAGGTGATCTTCCGTGCGGCGGGGGTGACCAAGGTCTACCGCATGGGCGAGGTGACCATTCACGCCCTGCGCGGGGTGGACCTGGAGCTGTACACCGGCGAGCTGGTGGTGATGCTGGGGGCCTCGGGCTCCGGCAAGTCGACGCTCCTGAACATCATGGGCGGGCTGGATACCGCGACCGAGGGCGAGGTGCGCTACCGCGACCAGGATCTGGCGCAGGCCTCCGAGCGCACGCTGACGGCCTTTCGCCGTGACCATGTCGGCTTCGTGTTCCAGTTCTACAACCTGATCGCCAGCCTGACCGCGCGCGAGAACGTGGCGATCGTCACCGAGATCTCGCGCGACCCGATGCCGCCGGAGGAGGCGTTGGCGCTGGTCGGGCTGGAGGACCGCATGGACCACTTCCCCTCGCAGCTCTCCGGCGGCGAGCAGCAGCGGGTGGCCATTGCCCGCGCGATCGCCAAGCAGCCGGCCGTGCTGCTGTGCGACGAGCCGACCGGCGCGCTGGATTCGAAGACCGGCATCCGCGTGCTGGAGGCCTTGCAGCACATCAACGAGCGCCTGGACACGACCGCGGCGATCATTACCCACAATGCGGTGATCGGCGAGATGGCGGACCGGGTGATCCACCTGAGCGACGGGCGCGTGAGCGAGATCCACGACAACGCCACGCGCCAGTCCCCGGCCGAGCTGCACTGGTAGCGACCGCGGCCGACCATGCGCGCGCTGAACCGCAAGATCCTGCGTGATCTCGGCCACCTGAAGGGGCAGGCGGCGGCGATCGCGCTGGTGATCGCCAGCGGCGTGATGACGCTGGTGATCGCCGTGACCAGCCTCGATGCCCTCACGATCACCAAGGACCGCTTCTACTCGGACTACCAGTTCGCCGATGTGTTCGCCGAGATCAAGCGCGCGCCGGAGAGCGCGGTGGAGCGTTTTCGCGATACGCCCGGTATCAACCAGATCGAGGCCCGGGTGCGGGCCCCGGTGCGTCTGGAGGTCGCCGATTTTGACGACCCGATCCGGGGCACCGTGCTCTCCATCCCCGATGGGGGCGAGCCGCTGCTGAACCGGCTCTACCTGCGCGAGGGGCGGCTGCCGGAGGCTGGGCGCGAGCGCGAGGTGGTCGTCAGCGAGGCCTTCGCGGAGGCCCACGAGCTGCGGGCCGGCGATTCCCTGCGCGCGATCATCGACGGGCGCCTGACCGATCTGCAGATCAGCGGCATCGCGCTGTCGCCGGAGTTTGTCTATCAGATCAGCCCCACCGATCTGCTGCCGGACTACGAACGCTACGGCATCCTGTGGATGAACCGCCGCGCGCTGGCCGCCGCGTACGGGATGGAGGGGGCATTCAACTCGGTGGCCGTAAGCCTGGAGGCGGGTGCGGACCCGGCCCCCGTGATCGAGGCGATGGACCGGGAGCTGGCGCGTTACGGCGGCATGGGGGCCTATGGCCGCGAAGACCAGTTCTCGCACCGCTTTCTGTCCGAGGAGCTGACCCAGCTGCGGGCGCAGGCGGCGATCCTGCCCACCATCTTCCTGGCCGTTGCGGCCTTTCTGCTGAACGTCGTCGTCGGCCGCATCATCCGCGCCCAGCGCGAGCCGATCGCCGTACTCAAGGCCTTCGGCTACGGCAATGGCGTGATCGCCGGGCACTATGCCCTGCTGACCGGCGGCATCGTGCTGGTGGGCTGCGCGCTGGGGCTCGTGTTCGGGGCATGGGCCGCGCAGGGCCTGGCCGGGATCTACGCCGAATACTTCCGCTTCCCCGAGATGAGCTTTCGCCTGCAGGGCTGGGTGATGGTGCTGGCGGTCGGCGTGGCCATGGGCGCGGCGATGCTCGGCACCTTCCGCGCGGTGTGGCAGGCGGTGCGCATGCAACCGGCCGAGGCCATGCGCCCGCCGGCCCCGGAGCGCTTTCACCGCGGCTGGCTGGAGCGCTCGGCGGCCTGGGGCGCGTTCGACCAGCCGACCCGGATCATCCTGCGCAACCTCGCGCGCCACCGGCTCAAGTCCGTGCTGTCGGTGATCGGTATTGGTTTGTCCGGCGGGCTGCTGCTGATGGGCGCCTATCAGCTGAACGCGGTGAGCCAGATGCTGGACACGCAGTACGGGCAGGTCCTGCAGATGGACATCGACCTGCAGTTCACCGATCCCGTGCCGGCGCGCGCGGCCGGCGAGCTGCGCCACGAGCCGGGCGTGCTGGCGGTGGAGACCTTCCGGGCGGTGCCGGTGCGGCTGGTCGGCGTGAACCGCGAGGAGCGCGTGCGCCTGCTGGGGCTGGACGCCGAACCGCGCCTGCGGCAACTGCCGATGGGTGGCGGGCGTGGCCGACTGCCGGAGGAGGGCATCCTGCTGACCGACTACCTGGCCGAACAGCTCGGGCTGCGCGTGGGCGACCCGGTGGAGGTAGAGATCCTGGAAGGCCGTCGCCGCACGGTCACGGTGCCGCTGGCCGGCGTGGTGGAGGAGCCCATCGGTGTCGGCGCCTATATGCACCGCCCGGCGTTGAACCGCCTGATCGGCGAGGGCCCTGCGGTCTCCGGTGCCTGGCTGCTGACCGACCGCGCACAGGAGGAGGCGCTGTTCCGCAGCCTGTCCGACCGCCCCCGGGTCGCCAGCGTCGGCCTGATCGCGGAGGCCGAGCGCAACATCCGCGAGTACATCGGCGAGACGATTATCGTGTTCGCAATGGTATTCGTCGCCCTGGCCGTGTCCATCGCCTTTGCCGTGACCTACAACAACGCGCGCATCACCTATGCCGAACGCGCCCGGGATCTGGCCACGCTGGAGGTGCTGGGCTACTCGCGCGGCCAGGTCAGCTGGATCCTGCTCGGCGAGATCGCGGTGCTGACCCTCGCCGCGATCCCGGTCGCCTGGCTGACCGGCACGGGCTTCGCCTGGCTGCTGAACCAGGCGTTTGCGATGGATCTGTTCCGTGTGCCGCTGGTGATCACGCCGCAGGCCTACGGTTTCGCCGCCCTCGGCATCCTGGTCGCGGCCAGCCTGACCGCCTTCCTCGCCTGGCGGCGCTTGCAGCAGCTCGACCGCGTGCAGGCCCTGAAGGCGGCGGAGTAGCGGTCGCTATTGCCCGCCTCTTTGTGGCTGGCCCTGGTTCGGCATCCGGTGTTTACGGTGGTTCCGGTCCGCCGCCTGCCGAGCGCTGACTCGCCAGCGCGCCGCGAGGTACTTCTTTGCTCGTGCAAAGAAGTACCCAAGAAACACGCCCGACTGCCGCGACCCCGGCCCGCTGTGCGGGCCGGGGTTTCCCTCGCTCCGAGGCTTTTCGCGGGCGGCGCTGAACTCGCTACGCTGCGCTTCGCTCAGACATCCAGCGCCTCTGATCCCGCGAAAACCCTCTCCACTCGGCGCGACGACAACGGGGAGGCAGGTCAAAACAACGGCGGTCCCGACGGTCTAGCCAGTGGATAAAG
>NZ_KB897943.1:0-16225 GCF_000377285.1 Thioalkalivibrio sp. ALE25
GAATACGAAAGCGACATTCGCCACTATGCGCACGTCGACTGCCCCGGGCACGCGGACTATGTGAAGAACATGATCACGGGTGCGGCGCAGATGGACGGCGCGATCCTGGTGGTGTCGGCGGCCGATGGCCCGATGCCGCAGACGCGCGAGCACATTCTGCTGGCGCGTCAGGTGGGTGTGCCGTACATCGTGGTGTTCCTGAACAAGGCCGACATGGTCGACGATCCGGAGCTGCTGGAGCTGGTCGAGATGGAAGTTCGCGACCTGCTGTCCTCCTACGACTTCCCGGGTGACGACACCCCGGTGATCACCGGTTCCGCGCTGAAGGCGCTGGAAGGTGACGAGAGCGAAGTGGGCGCCCCGGCGATCTACAAGCTGGTGGAGGCGATGGACAGCTGGATTCCGGAGCCCGAGCGTGCCGTGGACGGCGCGTTCCTGATGCCGGTGGAAGATGTCTTCTCGATCTCCGGTCGTGGCACCGTGGTGACCGGTCGCGTCGAGCGCGGCGTGGTGAAGGTCGGCGAAGAAATCGAGATCGTCGGTATTCGCGACACCCAGAAGACCACCGTCACCGGCGTCGAGATGTTCCGCAAGCTGCTGGACCAGGGCGAAGCGGGCGACAACGTCGGCATCCTGCTGCGTGGCACCAAGCGTGACGACGTGCAGCGCGGTCAGGTGCTGTGCAAGCCGGGTTCGATCACCCCGCACACGCATTTCGAGGCCGAGGTGTACATCCTGGGCAAGGACGAGGGCGGTCGTCATACGCCGTTCTTCAATGGGTACCGCCCGCAGTTCTACTTCCGTACGACCGACGTGACGGGTTCGGTGGAACTGCCGGAAGGCACCGAGATGGTGATGCCGGGCGACAACGTCAAGATGACGGTGTCCCTGATCAACCCGATCGCGATGGAAGACGGGCTGCGCTTTGCGATCCGCGAAGGTGGCCGCACCGTCGGCGCCGGCGTCGTCTCCAAGATCATCGAGTGATACAGTAGACAAGTTGACAGATCGACCGCGAGAGGCGGCGCCGGGTGCGTCGTCTCTCGCGTTTGTTTCTTGTCGATTCGATTTATAGGCCAGTAGCTCAATTGGCAGAGCAGCGGTCTCCAAAACCGCAGGTTGGGGGTTCGAGTCCCTCCTGGCCTGCCATCTTCCGGATGGCGGCAGCACCGGGTGATACGTATTCATGAGTGAACAATCGGAACAGACCGGCGTGCTTGATACCGTCAAGCTCGCGGTGGCCGTGGCGCTGCTGATTGCCGGCGTCATGGGCTTCTATTGGTTCCAGGACGAATCCACTCTGATTCGCGTCCTCGGGCTGCTCGCCGTTGTGGGGGTCGCCATCGGCATCGGGATGACGACCGCCAAGGGCAGCCAGCTCGCCGGCTTCATGGGCAACGCGCGCACCGAGGTGCGCAAGATGGTGTGGCCCACCCGCGTCGAGACGACCCAGACCACGCTGATCGTCATTGCTGTCGTGATCCTGGTGGGGATCTTCCTCTGGCTCCTGGACATGTTCCTGGGCTGGGGCATCAGTCGGTTCATCGGATAAGCATCAGGATTCTCGACCATGGCACTACGCTGGTACGTCGTACAGGCATTCTCGGGTTTCGAGGCGCAGGTGAAGCGGTCCCTGGAGGAGCGCATCGAGCGCTTCGGCATGCAGGATCACTTTGGCGAGATCCTCGTCCCCACCGAGGAGGTCGTCGAGATGAAGGACGGCCAGAAGCGCAAGAGCGAACGCAAGTTCTTCCCCGGCTACGTGCTGGTGCAGATGGACCTGAACGACGAGGCCTGGCACCTGGTGAAGGCCGTGCCGCGCGTGCTCGGCTTTATCGGCGGGACGGCCGATCGCCCGGCCCCGATTAGCGACAAGGAAGCCGACGCCATCCTGCAGCGCATGCAGGAAGGCGCCGAGAAGCCGCGCCCGAAGGTCCTGTTCGAGGTGGGCGAGATGGTTCGCGTGATCGATGGGCCGTTCAACGACTTCAACGGCGTGGTCGAAGAGGTCAACTACGACAAGAGCCGCCTGCTGGTGGCCGTCCAGATTTTCGGCCGCTCGACGCCCGTGGAACTGGAGTTCCACCAAGTCGAGAAAACCTGACCGACGCGCAAGCGTCGTTACCTGCTGATCGGGGAGCCGCGAGGCGTTCGCACCCGAGGGAGTTCTCATGGCAAAGAAAATCGAAGCGTATATCAAGCTTCAGGTCCCGGCCGGCAAGGCCAACCCGAGCCCGCCCGTGGGCCCCGCGCTGGGTCAGCGCGGTGTGAACATCATGGAGTTCTGCAAGGCGTTCAACGCGCAGACCCAGGAAATGGAGCCCGGTCTGCCGATCCCGGTGGTTATCACCGTGTACGCCGATCGCAGCTTCACGTTCATCACCAAGACGCCGCCGGCGGCGATCCTGCTGAAGAAGGCCGCGGGCATCCAGTCCGGGTCCGGTCAGCCGAATACCAACAAGGTGGGTACGGTCACCCGTGCCCAGCTGGAAGAGATCGCGAAGACCAAGGAACCCGACCTGACGGCGGCGGATCTGGATGCCGCGGTCCGTACCATTGCCGGTAGTGCCCGCAGTATGGGCCTCGAAGTGGAGGGTCTCTGACATGGCAAAGCTTTCCAAGCGTATGCAGGCCATCCGCGAGAAGGTCGAACCGACCCGTCTGTATCCGGTGACCGAGGCCTTTGATCTCCTGCGTGACCTGCCCAAGGCCAAGTTCCGCGAGTCGGTCGATGTCGCCGTGAACCTCGGCGTTGATCCGCGCAAGTCCGATCAGGTGGTGCGTGGTTCCACCGTGCTGCCGCACGGCAACGGCAAGACCGTTCGCGTGGCCGTGTTCACCCAGGGTGCCAACGCCGATGCGGCGAAGGAAGCCGGCGCGGACGTGGTCGGTATGGACGACCTCGCCGAACAGGTGAAGGCCGGTCAGATGGACTTCGACGTGGTGATCGCCTCCCCGGACGCGATGCGCGTGGTCGGTCAGCTGGGCCAGATCCTCGGGCCGCGCGGCCTGATGCCGAACCCGAAGGTCGGCACCGTGACCCCCGATGTGGCCACCGCGGTGACCAACGCCAAGGGCGGGCAGGTGCGCTATCGCACCGACAAGGGCGGCATCGTGCACTGCACGATCGGCGCGGCGGATTTCGAATCCAGTGCGCTTGCCGAGAACCTGAACGCCCTGCTGGCCGATCTGGTCAAGATGAAGCCGGCGACCTCCAAGGGTCAGTACGTCAAGGGCGTGGTGGTGTCGACCACCATGGGTCCGGGCGTCAAGGTCGATCAGGGCTCGCTGAGCCTCTGAGCAACAACATTCGGTTTTTGGTCGGCTGTCGCGCAAGCGGCACGCCATCCAAGACCGCAGGCGCGGGGCCTTCGGGCCCGGCTTAATACCTCAGCCTGCGCAGATGGTGTCACCCGATTCAGGAAGTACCTGCGACGGGAGCACCGCAGTACCGGGTTCGCCCGGTTTCACGACCGCCTCCGGGTGGTCTTACTAGAGGAGAGTCAACGTGGCTTTGAATCTCGATGACAAGAAGGTGATTGTCTCGGAACTGGCTACGGTTGCTGCCTCGGCACATTCCGCGGTCGCCGCGGAATATCGGGGTCTCTCGGTAGCGCAGATGACCGACCTGCGTCGGCAGGCACGGTCCTCCGGTGTCTATCTGCGAGTGGTGAAGAACAACCTCGCCAAGCGTGCCATTGAGGGTACGGATTTCGAGTGCATGCAGCCCGAGCTGCATGGCCCGCTGATCCTGGCCTTCAGTGAAGAGGAGCCCAGCTCCGCCGCGCGCCTGGTGAAGGACTTCGCCAAGGAGAACGATCAGCTGAAGGTCCGGCTGGTGTCCTTTGGTGGGCAGCTCATGGGGGCGAACGATCTCGATCGCCTCGCGAGCCTGCCGACGCGTGAAGAGGCGCTTGCGCAGCTTCTCGCCACCATGAAGGCGCCGCTCGACAAGTTCGCCCGTACGGTGAACGAAGTCCCCGGCAAGCTGGTGCGTACCGTTGCAGCAATCCGTGACCAGAAACAGGCAGCCTGAACCCTTACCGCCTTTTTCTGCAGCAAGTACTGAATGAATTCGGGTACGACCCGTTAGGAGAGTTAGAAATGGCCGTTTCGAAAGAAGATATCCTGGAAGCCATCGGCAACATGACGGTCCTCGAGATCGTGGACCTGATCAGCGAGATGGAAGAGAAGTTCGGCGTGTCCGCCGCTGCCGCCGTCGCGGCCGCCCCGGCCGCTGCCGGTGGTGGTGAAGCCGCCGCCGCCGAAGCCAAGGACGAGTTCGACGTCGTGATGTCCAGCTTCGGCGACAACAAGGTCGGCGTGATCAAGGTCGTGCGCGGCCTGACCGGGCTGGGTCTGAAGGAAGCCAAGGAAATGGTCGAAGGCGTGCCGGCGACCGTGAAGGAAGGCGCGCCGAAGGAAGAGGCCGAGAAGATGAAGACGGAACTGGAAGAAGCGGGCGCCACCGTCGAACTGAAGTAAGAAGGCGCTTGCGCCTGTTGTTTTCGTGTACATCACGAAGCCCTGAGGCTGGCGGCCGTTTGGTCGTCAGCCTCAGCCCGTGGTGGCGCGGGTTTTGTTCCGCGTTGTTCAGCTAGCCTCCGAGGTAAGCCATGGCCCTCAGTTATACCGAAAAGAAACGTATCCGCAAGGACTTCGGGAAGCGTCCCCAGATCCTCGACGTCCCGTACCTGCTCGAGACCCAGTTGACGTCCTATCGGGATTTCCTGCAGGCGGACCAAGCGCCGGACGGGCGTGATCCCCTGGGCCTGCACGCGGCGTTTCAGTCGGTATTCCCCATCGTCAGCTATTCCGGTCATGTCCAGCTCGAGTACGTGAGCTACCGCCTGGGCGAGCCGATGTTCGACGTGAAGGAATGCCAGATCCGTGGCGTGACCTATGCGGCCCCGCTGCGTGTGCTGCTGCGCCTCGTGATCCACGACAAGGAAGCCCCGGCGGGCTCCACCGTGGTCAAGGAGGTCAAGGAGCAGGAGGTCTACATGGGCGAGATGCCGCTCATGACGGAGAACGGCACCTTCGTCATCAATGGCACCGAACGCGTGATCGTGTCGCAGCTGCACCGCTCCCCCGGTGTGTTCTTCGACAGCGACAAGGGCAAGACGCAGGGCAGCGCGCAGAAGCTGCTCTATAACGCCCGCATCATTCCGTACCGCGGTTCCTGGCTGGACTTCGAGTTCGACGCCAAGGACGGGGTATACGTGCGCATCGACCGTCGCCGCAAGCTGCCGGCGTCGATTCTGCTGCGCGCACTGGGCATGGATACCGAAGAGATCCTGGCCACCTTTTTCGAATTCAACCAGCTCACCCTCGACGAGGATGGTGGCGAGCTGGACCTGATCCCCGAGCGCATGCGCGGCGAGACCGCCGTGGTGGATATCACCGACGGTGACAAGGTCATCGTCGAGGCGGGTCGCCGCATCACCCCCCGTCACATCCGGGAGATCGAGAAGGCCGGCATCAGCACCCTGCGGGTGCCGGACGAATACCTGCTGGGTCGTGTGCTGGCCAAGGGCGTGGTGGACGAGTCCACCGGCGAACTGATCGCCGGCGCCAACGACGCCCTGACCCAGGAACTGCTGGACAAGCTGCGCGCCGAGGGTGTGAAGACCCTGCAGACGATCTACACCAACGACTACGACCATGGTCCGTACATGTCGGACACCCTGCGTCTGGACCCGACCAAGACGCAGCTGGAGGCGCAGGTCGAGATCTACCGCGTGATGCGCCCGGGCGAGCCGCCGACCAAGGACGCCGCGGAGAACCTGTTCTCCAACCTGTTCTTCTCCGAGGATCGCTACGACCTCTCCGCCGTGGGCCGCATGAAGTTCAACCGTCGCGTGGGTCGCGAGACCGACGAGGGCGAGGGCGTGCTGTCGCCGGAGGACATCCTGGATGTGCTGAAGGTCCTGATCGACCTGCGCAACGGCAACGGCCGCACCGACGACATCGACCACCTGGGCAACCGCCGTATCCGCAGCGTGGGCGAGATGGCCGAGAACCAGTTCCGTCTGGGCCTGGTGCGGGTTGAGCGCGCGGTCAAGGAGCGTCTGACCGTCGCCGAGAGCGAGGGCCTGATGCCGCAGGAGCTGATCAACGCCAAGCCGGTGGCGGCCGCGGTCAAGGAGTTCTTCGGGTCCAGCCAGCTGTCGCAGTTCATGGACCAGAACAACCCGCTGTCCGAGGTCACCCACAAGCGCCGCATCTCCGCGCTGGGCCCGGGCGGCCTGACCCGCGAGCGTGCCGGCTTCGAGGTGCGCGACGTGCATCCGACGCACTACGGTCGCGTCTGCCCGATCGAGACCCCGGAAGGCCCGAACATCGGCCTGATCAATTCGCTGGCGGTGTACGCCCGCACCAACCGCTACGGCTTCCTGGAGACGCCGTACCGCAAGGTCGAGGACGGCAAGGTCACCGAGGAGATCGTTTACCTCTCCGCGATCGAGGAGAGCCAGTACGTGATCGCCCAGGCGAACGCGGCCATGGACGACGAAGGCCGTCTGAGCGACGACCTCGTCTCCTGCCGCCACCAGGAAGAGTTCACGATCTCGACTCCGGACAAGATCCAGTACATGGATATCTCGCCGAAGCAGATCGTGTCGGTGGCGGCCGCGCTGCTGCCGTTCCTGGAGCACGATGACGCGAACCGCGCCCTGATGGGTGCGAACATGCAGCGTCAGGCCGTGCCGTGCCTGCGTGCCGACAAGCCGCTGGTGGGCACCGGCATCGAGCGCGCCGTCGCCATCGACTCCGGCTCCGCGATCGTCGCCAAGCGCGGCGGGACTGTGGACTCGGTCGATGCCGGTCGCGTGGTGGTCCGGGTCAACGACGACGAGACCGTCGCCGGCGAGCCGGGCGTGGACATCTACAACCTGACCAAGTACTCGCGTTCCAACCAGAACACCTCCATCAACCAGCGGCCGCTGGTCGCGGTGGGCGACGAGATCGCCCGGGGCGACGCGATCGCGGACGGCTCCTCCACCGACATGGGCGAGCTGGCGCTGGGCCAGAACATGATGGTCGCGTTCATGCCGTGGAACGGCTACAACTTCGAGGACTCGATCCTGATCTCGGAGCGCGTGGTGCAGGAGGACCGCTACACCACCATCCATATCGAGGAGCTCAACTGTGTCGCCCGCGACACCAAGCTGGGCCAGGAAGAGATCACCGCGGATATCCCGAACGTCTCCGAGTCCCTGCTGAACAAGCTGGACGAGTCCGGCGTCGTGTATGTCGGCGCCGAGGTGAATCCGGGCGATATCCTGGTGGGCAAGGTGACGCCGAAGGGCGAGACCCAGCTGACGCCGGAAGAGAAACTCCTGAGGGCGATCTTCGGCGAGAAGGCCTCCGACGTGAAGGACACCTCCCTGCGCGTCCCGTCCGGCATCGAGGGCACGGTGATCGACGTGCGCGTGTTCACCCGCGACGGTGTGGAGAAGGACGCCCGCGCCAAGTCGATCGAGGCCGACGATCTGGCCGCCGTGCAGAAGGACCTGAAGGACCAGCTGCGCATCTACGAGGACGATATCTACGCTCGCGTGGAGAAGCTGCTGGTCAACAAGACCGCCGCCGGCGGGCCGGACGGCCTCGGTGACGGCTCCAAGGTCACCAAGAAGTACCTGCAGGGTCTGTCCCGCGACAAGTGGTTCGAGGTGCGGCTGAAGGACGACGCGGTCAACTCCCAGCTGGAGGACCTTGGTCGTCAGATCCAGGACCAGCACGAGGCGTTCGAGAAGAAGTTCGAGCACCAGAAGGCCAAGCTGGCCGCGGGCGACGACCTGCCGCCGGGCGTGCAGAAGATGGTCAAGGTGTACGTGGCCGTGAAGCGTCGCCTGCAGCCGGGCGACAAGATGGCCGGTCGCCACGGCAACAAGGGCGTGATCTCGATGATCGTGCCGGAAGAGGACATGCCGTTCCTCGAGGACGGGACCCCGGTCGACGTGGTGCTGAACCCGCTGGGCGTGCCCTCGCGCATGAACGTCGGGCAGGTGCTGGAGGTTCACCTCGGGTGGGCCGCCAAGGGCCTGGGCGACAAGATCAACCGCATGCTCGAGGCGCAGGCCGAGATCGCGAAGCTGCGCGAGTTCCTCGACAAGATCTACAACCACCGCGAGCGCAAGGTGGACCTCGACTCCATGTCGGATGCCGAGATCATCACCCTGTGCAAGAACCTGCGCGGTGGCGTGCCGATGGCGACGCCGGTATTCGACGGTGCCGAAGAGGCCGAGATCAAGGAGATGCTGCGGCTGGCGGACCTGCCCGAGACCGGGCAGGCCCAGCTCTACGATGGCCGCACCGGCGACGAATTCGATCGCCCGGTTACCGTGGGCTACATGCACATGCTGAAGCTGAACCACCTGGTGGACGACAAGATGCATGCGCGTTCCACCGGCCCGTACTCGCTGGTCACCCAGCAGCCGCTGGGCGGCAAGGCGCAGTTCGGCGGTCAGCGCTTCGGCGAAATGGAGGTCTGGGCACTGGAGGCCTACGGCGCCGCCTACACCCTGCAGGAGATGCTGACGGTGAAGGCGGACGACGTGCAGGGCCGTAACAAGATGTACAAGAACATCGTTGACGGTGAGCACCACATGGAGGCCAACGTCCCCGAGTCGTTCAACGTGCTCATGAAGGAGATCAAGGCGCTCGGCATCAATATCGAGCTCGAGCAGGACTGATCTTCTCCGATCCGATTGTGATCCGACGGGGCGTGCGCGCCCCTCGAAACCAAGTTTGTGAGGCAAGCGAATGAAAGACCTCCTGAATCTGTTCAAGCAGCAGACCCAGCCGGAAGAGTTCGATGCGATCCGCATCGGCCTGGCGTCCTCGGACCAGATCCGTTCCTGGTCCTTTGGCGAGGTGAAGAAGCCGGAGACCATCAACTACCGGACCTTCAAGCCGGAGCGTGACGGCCTGTTCTGCGCGAAGATCTTCGGGCCGGTGAAGGACTACGAGTGCCTGTGCGGCAAGTACAAGCGCCTGAAGCATCGCGGCGTGGTCTGCGAGAAGTGCGGCGTCGAGGTCACCCAGACCAAGGTGCGCCGCGAGCGCATGGGGCATATCGATCTGGCCTCGCCGGTTGCGCACATCTGGTACCTGAAGAGCCTGCCGTCCCGCATCGGCCTGCTGCTGGACATGACCCTGAAGGACATCGAGAAGGTGCTCTACTTCGAATCCTTCATCGTGACCGATCCGGGCTTCACCACGCTCGAGAAGCGCCAGCTCCTGACCGACGAGGAATACCTCGAGGCAATGGAAGAGCACGGCGACGACTTCACCGCGCTGATGGGCGCCGAGGCCGTGCTGAGCCTGCTGAAGGAGATGGATCTGCCGGCCGAGGCTGCCAAGCTGCGCCAGGAGCTGGCCGAGACCGGCTCCGAGACCAAGATCAAGCGTCTGGGCAAGCGGCTCAAGCTGGTCGAGTCCTTCCTCGAGTCCGGCAACAAGCCGGAGTGGATGATCATGAAGGTCCTGCCGGTGCTGCCGCCGGACTTGCGCCCGCTGGTGCCGCTGGACGGTGGCCGCTTCGCGACCTCCGACCTGAACGACCTGTACCGCCGGGTGATCAACCGGAACAACCGGCTGCGCCGCCTGCTGGAGCTGAACGCCCCGGACATCATCGTACGCAACGAAAAGCGCATGCTGCAGGAGTCCGTGGATGCGCTGCTGGACAACGGGCGTCGCGGTCGTGCGATCACCGGCACCAACAAGCGCCCGCTGAAATCCCTGGCCGACATGATCAAGGGCAAGCAGGGCCGCTTCCGCCAGAACCTGCTGGGCAAGCGCGTCGACTACTCCGGTCGTTCCGTGATCGTGGTCGGTCCGACTCTGCGCCTGCACCAGTGCGGCCTGCCCAAGCGCATGGCGCTGGAACTGTTCAAGCCGTTCATCTTCGGCAAGCTGCAGCGCCGTGGCCTGGCCACGACCATCAAGGCCGCCAAGAAGGCCGTGGAGAAGGAAGGCCCCGAGGTCTGGGACATCCTCGAAGAGGTGATCCGCGAGCACCCGGTGATGCTGAACCGTGCCCCGACCCTGCACCGCCTGGGCATCCAGGCCTTCGAACCGGTGCTGATCGAGGGCAAGGCGATCCAGCTGCATCCGCTGGTCTGTGCCGCGTTCAACGCCGACTTCGACGGTGACCAGATGGCCGTGCACGTGCCGCTGTCGCTGGAGGCCCAGCTGGAGGCGCGCACGCTGATGCTGTCCTCCAACAACGTGCTGTCGCCGGCCAACGGCGAGCCGATCATCGTGCCGTCGCAGGATATCGTGCTGGGTCTGTACTACCTGTCGCGCGAGAAGGTCAACGCCAAGGGCGAAGGGATGACCTTCTCCGACGTGGACGAGGTGCACCGCGCCTACGAGCACAAGCAGGTGGACCTGCATGCGCGCATCACCGTGCGCATCGCGGACACCATGGCCGACGTCGCCGAGGGCGAAGCGCTGCCGTCCATGCGCGTGGAGACCACGGTCGGTCGCGCGATCCTGTCGCGCATCATGCCCAAGGGCCTGCCGTTCGAGCTGATCGACCGCGAGCTGAACAAGAAGGCGATCTCCGGGCTGATCAACTCCTGCTACCGCCGCCTGGGCCTGAAGGACACGGTCGTGTTCGCGGACCAGCTGATGTACGCGGGCTTTTACTACTCCACCCGTGCCGGCGTGTCTTTCTGCGCCGACGACATGGTGATCCCGGACGAGAAGCACCCGATCCTGCAGGGCGCCGAGGACCAGGTGAAGGAGATCGAGGATCAGTACGCCTCGGGTCTCGTCACCAAGGGCGAACGCTACAACAAGGTCGTGGATATCTGGTCGCACTGCAATGACCAGGTCGCCAAGGCCATGATGGAACGCCTCGGCAAGGAGCAGGTCACCAACAAGGACGGCGAGACGGTCGAGCAGAACTCGTTCAACTCGATCTTCATGATGGCCGATTCCGGCGCGCGTGGTTCCGCCGCGCAGATCCGACAGCTGGCCGGCATGCGCGGCCTGATGGCCAAGCCGGACGGCTCCATCATCGAGACGCCGATCACCGCGAACTTCCGCGAGGGTCTGAACGTCCTGCAGTACTTCATCTCGACCCACGGGGCGCGCAAGGGCCTGGCCGATACCGCGCTGAAGACCGCGAACTCGGGTTACCTGACCCGTCGCCTGGTGGATGTCTCCCAGGACGTTGTGGTGACCGAGCCGGATTGCGGCACCGAGCAGGGCCTGTTGATGAAGCCGATCATCGAGGGTGGCGACGTCGTGGAGCCGCTGCGCGATCGCGTGCTGGGGCGTACCACCGCGGTGGACGTGCTCCGCCCGGGCACCGACGAGGTGCTGGTGCCCGCGGGCACCCTGCTGGACGAGGCCATGGTGGACACCCTGGACGGCGCGTCGGTGGACGAGGTGCTGGTGCGTTCGGCGATCACCTGCGAGACCCGCCAGGGCATCTGCGCCAAGTGCTACGGGCGTGATCTGGCCCGTGGCCACGAGGTCAACGCCGGGGAGGCCGTGGGCGTCATCGCCGCGCAGTCGATCGGCGAGCCGGGTACCCAGCTGACCATGCGTACCTTCCACATCGGCGGGGCCGCGAGCCGCGCGGTGACGGTCAGCGCGATCCAGGTGAAGAACTCCGGGGCCGCGCGTCTGCACAACCTGAAGACGGTCACCAACAAGGCCGGTAACCTGGTCGCGGTATCGCGTTCCGGCGAGCTGGGCGTGATCGACGATCAGGGTCGCGAGCGCGAGCGTTACAAGATCCCGTACGGCGCGACCATCACGGTCCACGACGGGGACACCGTCGAGGCCGGCCAGGAGGTCGCGACCTGGGATCCGCATACCCATCCGATCGTCACCGAGGTGGCCGGTAACATCCGTCTGGCGGATTTCGTCGAGAACGTCACCGTCACCAAGGAGACCGACGAGTTCACCGGGCTGTCGTCCAACGTGGTGCTGGATCCGAAGAGCCGCTCGTCGGCCGGCAAGGACCTGCGCCCGACGGTCAAGCTGCTCGACGACGACGGCAACGAGGTGTACATCCCGGGCACCGACATGCCCGCGCAGTACATGCTGCCGGCCAACGCGATCTTCAACCTGGAGGACAACGCCCGGGTCGAGGTCGGTGACGTCATCGCGCGCCTGCCGCAGGAGTCCTCCAAGACCCGTGATATCACCGGGGGTCTGCCCCGCGTGGCCGACCTGTTCGAGGCACGCCGTCCGAAGGAGCCGGCGGTGCTGGCGGAGATCTCGGGTACCGTGTCGTTCGGCAAGGAGACCAAGGGCAAGCAGCGCCTGGTGATCACCCCGGACAAGGGCGACCCGGTCGAGATGCTGATCCCGAAGCTGCGGACCGTGAACGTCTTCGAGGGCGAGCGCGTGGAGCGTGGCGAGGTCGTAGTCGATGGCGAGCTGGATCCGCACGACATCCTGCGCCTGCGCGGTGTCACCACCCTGGCCGAGTACCAGGTGCAGGAGATCCAGGACGTCTACCGCCTGCAGGGCGTGAAGATCAACGACAAGCACATCGAGGTGATCGTCCGCCAGATGATGCGCAAGGTGAACATCGTGGACGCCGGCGATACCAAGTTCCTCGCCGGGGACCAGGTCGATCGCGTGCGTGTCCTCGAGGAGAACGAACAACTGGGTGCGGATCAGCAGCCGGCGACCTACGAGCGCGTGCTGCTCGGGATCACCAAGGCCTCGCTGGTCACCGAGTCGTTCATCTCCGCGGCCTCCTTCCAGGAGACCACCCGCGTACTGACTGAGGCGTCCACCCGTGGCGCCCGCGACGACCTGCGCGGTCTGAAGGAGAACGTGATTGTCGGGCGCCTGATCCCCGCCGGGACGGGCCTCGCCTACCACAAGGAGCGCCGTCGCAAGCGCGCGCTGGAAATGCCCGAGTTCGAGGCGGTCGAGGAGACCCAGGCGGCCACCGCCGAGTCCGAGCCCGCCACCACCGATCCGGGTACCGCGGAAGACGGGTCCGAGTGACCCGTCCCATCTTGACACTCACGGGGGCGGCGATTAGAATTCCGCTCCCTCGACAGGCCGGTCTCGGCGCCGGCCTGTCGTTATTTTTAGGCTAGGAGAAAGGGTTTCATGGCCACGATCAACCAGTTGGTACGCAAGCCCCGCAAGCGCCCCGTCGAAAAGAGCGATGTGCCGGCGCTGCAGGGTTCCCCGCAGAAGCGCGGGGTCTGCACCCGTGTCTACACGACCACCCCGAAAAAGCCGAACTCGGCGCTGCGCAAGGTTGCGCGCGTGCGGCTGACCAATGGCTACGAAGTCAGTAGCTACATCGGTGGGGAAGGCCACAACCTGCAGGAGCACTCGGTGGTCCTGATCCGGGGCGGCCGCGTGAAGGACCTCCCGGGTGTGCGCTACCACACGGTGCGCGGCAGCCTGGATACCCAGGGCGTGCAGAAGCGTGCCCAGGGCCGGTCCAAGTACGGCACCAAGCGTCCCAAGAAATCCTAACCGAGATCCAGTCCGGGAACTGAAACATGTCTAGAAGAGCAGCTGCCCCCAAGCGTCACATCCTCCCCGACCCGAAGTTCGGAAGCGAGCGCCTGGCCAAGTTCATCAACACGGTCATGCGCGACGGCAAGAAGTCCGTCGCCGAACAGGTCGTGTACGGCGCCCTGGACCAGATCGAGTCCAAGCAGGGCGACGGGATGGGCGCGCTGGAGCGTGCCCTGGACAACATCCGTCCGCGCGTCGAGGTCAAGTCGCGCCGCGTCGGAGGTGCGACCTATCAGGTTCCTGTGGAAGTCCGCTCGGTGCGTCAGGACGCGCTGGCGATGCGCTGGGTGGTCGAGGCCGCCCGCAAGCGTGGCGAACGGACCATGGCCCTGAAGCTGGCTGGCGAACTGATGGACGCCGCCGACAGCAAGGGCTCCGCCGTGAAGAAGCGCGAAGACACTCACCGCATGGCGGAAGCGAACAAGGCGTTCGCCCATTTCCGCTGGTAAATCTGTTTAGAGAGGCTCACCGTGGCACGCAAGACCCCACTTAAGCGCTACCGGAACATCGGGATCAGCGCGCACATCGACGCCGGCAAGACGACGACGACCGAACGCATCCTGTTCTACACCGGTCTGTCGCACAAGATCGGCGAGGTGCATGACGGTGCAGCCGTGATGGACTGGATGGAGCAGGAGCAGGAGCGCGGGATCACCATCACTTCCGCGGCGACCACCAGCTTCTGGTCCGGCATGGCCAAGCAGTTCGACGAGCACCGGGTGAATATCATCGATACCCCCGGGCACGTGGACTTCACCATCGAGGTCGAGCGCTCCATGCGTGTGCTCGACGGCGCGGTCATGGTGTATTGCGCGGTCGGTGGTGTGCAGCCGCAGTCCGAGACCGTGTGGCGCCAGGCGACCAAGTACGCCGTGCCGCGTATGGCGTTCGTCAACAAGATGGACCGCGCCGGCGCCGACTTCCTGCGCGTCTATGAACAGATGAAGGAGCGCCTGCAGGCGAACCCGGTCCCGATCCAGCTGCCGATCGGCGCGGAGGACCAGTTCAAGGGCGTGATCGACCTGGTGAAGATGCAGGCCATCTACTGGGACGAGGACAACTTCGGGATCTCCTTCGAGTACAAGGATATTCCGGACGAGCTGAAGGCCGACGCCGAGAAGTGGCGCGAGAACATGCTCGAGGCGGCCGCCGAGGCCAACGAAGAGCTGATGGACAAGTACCTCAACGAGGGCACCCTCAGCGAGGAAGAGATCAAGTCTGCGCTGCGCCACCGCACCATCGAGCTCGAGATCGTGCCGATGCTGTGCGGCTCCGCGTTCAAGAACAAGGGTGTGCAGGCGATGCTCGACGCGGTCGTCGAGTACCTGCCGTCGCCGGAAGAGGTCAAGGCCATCAAGGGCGTCAAGGCCGGCACCGAGGAGCCGGTCGAGAAGCACGCCTCCGATGACGAGCCGTTCGCCGCGCTGGCGTTCAAGATCATGACCGACCCCTACGTCGGCTCGTTGACCTTCGTGCGCGTCTACTCTGGCGTGCTGTCGGCCGGCGACTCGGTCCTGAACACGCAGAACAATCGACGCGAGCGCATCGGCCGCATCCTGCAGATGCACTCGAACTCCCGCGAGGAGATCAAGGAGCTGCGCGCGGGTGACATCGGCGCCGTGGTCGGTTTGAAGGACCTGTACACCGGGACCACGCTGTGCGACCCGAACGACCCGGTCGAACTGGAGCGCATGGAGTTCCCGGATCCGGTGATCTCCATCGCGGTCGAGCCGAAAACCAAGACCGACCAGGAAAAGATGGGTATCGCGCTGAACAAGCTGGCGCAGGAAGATCCGTCGTTCCGCGTGCGGACCGACGAGGAATCCGGGCAGACCATCATCTCCGGCATGGGCGAGCTGCACCTGGAGGTGCTGGTCGACCGCATGAAGCGGGAATTCAAGGTCGAGGCGAACGTGGGTCAGCCCCAGGTGGCCTACCGCGAGACCATCCGCAAGACGGTCGAACAGGAAGGCAAGTTCGTGCGCCAGTCCGGTGGTCGCGGACAGTACGGTCACGTCTGGATCCGCATCGAGCCGCTGGAGCCGGGCGAAGGCTACAAGTTCGAGAACGCCATCGTGGGTGGTGTGGTGCCGAAGGATTACATCCCGGCCGTCTCCAAGGGCATCGAAGAACAGATGGCCAACGGTGTGCTCGCCGGGTATCCGGTCGAGGACGTCAAGGTCACCCTGTTCGACGGTTCCTACCATGACGTCGACTCCAACGAGATGGCGTTCAAGGTGGCCGGTTCGATGGCCTTCAAGGAAGGCGCCCTGAAGGCGGGTGCCGTGCTGCTCGAGCCGATGATGAAGGTCGAGGTCGAGACGCCCGAGGAGTACATGGGCGACGTGATGGGCGACCTTAATCGCCGCAGGGGTCTGGTGAAGGGCATGGAAGACGTGGCCGGCCAGAAGCTGCTGAAGGCCGAGGTGCCGCTGTCCGAGATGTTCGGCTACTCGACCCAGCTGCGCTCGATGAGCCAGGGCCGCGCGACCTACTCGATGGAATTCGAGAAGTACGCCGAGGCCCCCGCCCAGATCGCCGAGGCGGTTGCCGCCAAGGCGTCCTGATACCGAATTCGCGTTATTTGAAAGAACTGCAAGAGGTTTGAGCTGTGTCCAAGGAAAAGTTCGAGCGTAAGAAGCCGCATGTGAATGTGGGGACGATTGGTCATGTGGACCATGGGAAAACGACGCTGACGGCGGCGATG
>NZ_KB897944.1:0-12398 GCF_000377285.1 Thioalkalivibrio sp. ALE25
TCACCGTCAATACTGATCCACAACTCGGCCTTGCCGACATCGACCCCGATCCGATGCGTTGCCATCATCACACCTCCCGAGCTAGCTTGGAGTGGTCTGTCGGGGCCTCACCGAACGCTGGCTTGCCATCTATCGTCGGTCCCGAGCCGATCGATTCCTTATCGGCGTTTAAGGTGAGGGGTGGGACGAACTCTCCTACCGTCTGTGCCACAGGCCAGATGCCAGCTTCGTCCCTCCACCCCGACAGACCCTTTCTAGGCCTGCCACGGGTAAACATACAAGCCTGCTTGCAGGCGAAGTTCCGAACAGGCGGTCATTCCGGAAACGCACAGCGGTTATTCGGGAACTCGGGCTCCGGGGCCGGGGCGGACGCCAGAGATCCCGGCTCTGCGCTTTGCTCCGGCCGGGATGACGGTGTGGCGCGTGGAAGGAGAAGGGCGCCCACTTCCTCACGCTTCGCCGTCTCTCCGCTCGGGGCGATGTGGGGTCAATCCGAAGGCAGACATCCAGGCACCGAGGGGTTACGGGCGTTCGTGCTCTTCTCCGGAGCCCAGCCAGAAGTCCAGGCGTTTGGCGAGAAACTCCTGCCCGCTCATGTAGTGGGACCCATCACAGGAGAAGTTGAGGCCAACCATGCCGTTGAAGATATTGAGGGAGCCGGAGCGCAGGTAGATCGTGTCGTCCATGAAGCGCAGCTCGCGGAAGGTACGGAACACCGCTGCGACCTGATCCGTGGAGAGTAAGGCCTCCTCGGGGTAGGACCGCTGGGGATAGGCGAGACAGATCCCGGGATCCGTGAGGTCCTCGTAGTCCAGCAAGCGGTAGCGGAACGGGTCGTCGCGCAGCCACAAGGTGGCCCGGGAACTGGAGAAATGCAGCTTGCCGTGGAATACGCCGTGGGCGGCCACCAGCTCGGTCAGGAGATCCAGTACCTCGTCGATCCGGGTGTCGAGCGGGCTGTCCACCCGATGCTGGTTGAACAGGCCCCCGCGGATCGCTGGATCCCCCTTCAGCTGCATCCATTGGTCCGGCTGCTGATAGAGGTCGCGGGTCAGGGGCAGCTCCCGCAGGTCGAAGTCCGCCCCCAGGAATCCCAGCAGTGTGCCGTCGCTTTCGGTCAGACGTTGCACGGCCGTCAGGGTAGGGCGGCGCCGATTGCGGCTGATGTAGGCCGACGACATGGAGAATTCGGCACCCGCCAGGGCATCGGCCATGTAGGGCCGGGTACTGCGATCCCGCCCGGCCTGGTCCGGCAAGGGGCCTTCCGGGGACACGTTGGCGGTCACCTGGTGAGCGCGCGGATCGAGCACATAGAGGTACTTGCAGGACGGCAGCGCGCCCAGGGCCACGGCGAGTCGCTGCTCCAGGGCCTCACGATCGCCCCACCTCTCGGCGCAGGGGCCCACCAGCCGCGCCAGGGCGGTCGACAGTTGCCCCTGAAGGAGCAGTCGCTGCCGGGCCACCGCCGTCATTGTCGCTTCACTCATGGCCTTCGCTCGGAGGATACCGATGGGAACGCGCCCGCCAGGGGCGACCGTCTCGCGAGGGTGCCGCAGCACCGTCGGTGGCGCAACAACCGACTTGACGCATCCTGACGTCGGATAGGCCACGGCGTTGGGCGTGTCGCCATTACGGGCTATAAGTGGCCCCTTGATGGGACTATTCGTAGAGACAGCTACCACAGCGCGGCGCGCGCTCAACAGCTTAGGTCGGCCCTCTGGCCGAGACAGTGGCAAAAGACAAGCGCCAGCCCGCGAAATGCACCTGATCCCCGCAGGTTCCGTCAGCGAGCTGCGCGAGAAGCCAGCCATCACCGGAACGACGATGCCGCCCCAAAGCGCTTGCGCCTGTTCGTCACCGAGGCTGAAGCCTCCCTACTGTAGGAGGCGAGCCCTCTCGCCGATCGGGCATGTCCAGCGCCCCATCGCCCAGAGGGCTGGGCTCCTACCGGAGAAGGGGGCTGTGGCGGCATGTGAACAAGATGGGTGTCCTCTTCCGATATCGATGTTTATCGACGATCCGAGGATGTTGGCCTATATTTGTGGCAAACTTTGCCAGAAAAAGACGCGGAGGCCACCATGGCCACAATGAACATTTCGCTACCCGATCCCATGAAATCCTGGGTGGAGGAGCAGGCGCAATCCGGCCAGTACAGCAACAGTAGTGATTACGTGCGAGACCTGATCCGCCGCGACCGGGAGCGTGCGCGAAAGATCGCGCACCTGCAGGCGCTCACCACGGAAGGCCTGGAAAGCGGTCGTGGCGAGCGAACGATGGAAGATCTGAAGCGAGCCTCCAGGAAGAGCGCTGAAGGCTAACCTCATGCGCTATGCCCTGACCTGCAAGGCGGAAGACGACGTCATCGAGATATTCCGCAGTAGTGTCGAGCAATTCGGCCTGCAACAGGCAGAGCACTACCACAGCCTTCTAGCTGCAACTTTCGAGTTTCTGGCGGAAAACCCTCGTGCAGCGCGTGAGCGAAAGGAAATCTCACCACCCGTTCGGGTTCATCCCGTTGGCGCACACATCGTGCTGTACCAGCTCGAAGGTGATGAGATCCTGATCATCCGTATTCGCCACGCGCACGAGGACTGGGAGGGAGACGCGCCGTAGGCAATGTGAAGGCACACGATCCGATCCTGGTCTTCGTCCCCGTGTGGCCGGGAGAGAGCCCGTCGGAATCAGAGGCCCCCTTGCGTCAAAGTTGGCCGGGCGGGGCAAAAGGCAAGGTCTGAACCCTTTGCAGCGATTTCTCCGTATTTAGAAATAGTCGTCCTCGTGCTGGTGCCGAAACGCCAGCAGGGTGACTGTTTTGGCATCGTCGATCTCGAACAGGGCGACATAACCCGAGCGTCCAAACGGGATCAGGAGTTCGCGGATGCGGGGGTGGGAGACGTCGGGCATGCGGCAGCTAAGCGGAAAGCGCTCCAGGAGCGATACCGCCTCGCCGATGGCGGCGCGGGCCTGGGCCGTGGCCGCCGGATCGCGCTCCACCAGGAAAGCGACAAGCCGCAGGAGATCTTCGCGTGCCGGCGCCGTAAATCGTACCGAGTAACTCATCCTTGAGACTCCAGTTGGCGGGTTACTGCTTGCTCAACAGACGGTCGAGATCGTCCAGCACCGATTGGGCCGGATAGTACTCATCCGTTTCCCGGGCACTGCGCGCGGATTCCAGACCGCGTGCCAGGAACTCGGCCAGGGCCTGTCGCCGGTCAATCTCGTGGCGAACGGCATCCTCGATAAAGGCCGACAGCGTTTCTCCCTCGCCAAGGGCCTGCTCCACCTGGTGCCGAAAACCATCGCTGACCCGCAGGGCCGGTAACGTCGTGTTCTTCATACCAAGTCTCCGGAAGGACCTTCTCGCACTGTATCGCAAATGCAATACAGTGAGCATCCGTGGAACAGTCCTGGCCGCTCTTCTCCCCGGTGCATCAGGCGCGCCGTGAAGGGCAGCCCCCCGCATGGTCATCCCGGAAACCGCGCAGCGGTTATCCGGGATCTCGGCCGCCGGGGCAGGAGCGGACGTCAGAGATCCCGGCTCTCCGCTTCGCTTCGGCCGGGATGAGGGTGTGGCCCCTGAAAGAAGATGGGTGTCCTCTTTCTCCGTCCCGGCGTCTTTCCGCCCGGGATCGCCTGATCTATAGCTTCGACGATCAAGCCATCTATATCTTCGCGATCGGCGGTCATTACGACACGCTGTGATGCGAGCCGACCTATCCCTCGGCTCGGGCGCGCATAGGAAAAAGCCAAGGCTGGACACCCCGAGGCCACTGGGATTATCCAGGGTGCGTGAAGGCCCCATTTAGGGGGCGAAATGCCTTGTTGAAGGTCCGGAAGCCGACGTTGGGCGCACGAAAGCCCTGTTTCGACAGCACGTTCCCGTGGTCCGACCCCGTCATCAGCAGTCAACCTGTCCCCGTTTCCCGGGTGTAACGCGCCCTATCCGGGGCCTGCGCACTGGCTTCTGAACATCCTGCAGATCACCGTTTTCAGGGGCTTGGTGACCTCGGAGATCATGCCAGGCCGCACAGGTTCAGATGTCGATGCCGACCGCCCGGAAGCGCTGGCGCAGTCGATCGTAGTGGCTGCCGGGCCAGTAGACTCGGCCGCAGCCGCTGCAGCGCACGAACGCGCCGAAGCGCTCGAGCACCCCGGGCGGCACCTCGCTCGGCTCGACCGAGTCGGCGAGTGCAGCGCCATCGATCGACCGGAGCTCGCCGTTACACCGCATGCAACGCGAGAACGGCTCGAACAGCCCGGCGAGCTGAAAGCGGTCGACCACCTCGCGAAGCTGTTGCAATGGGTCCGTAGCGTGCACGTACCGCCCGTGAGTCACCCGGCCGTCCTTCAGCAGGCCAGTGTCACGCGTGAGGATAATGCGGTGCTCGTCCTGCGCGGTGCGGATGATGTACTCATCGGAGAAATCGTTGGCATACAGGCAGTCGAAGCCCAGCGCACGCAGGTAACCGGCCAGCCGGCCCAGATGCACATCGAGGATGAAGCGTGGTTCGCGCAGCGGCTGGGGTCGCAGGCGGGAGACGTCGCCTACGTCGAAGGCCTCGAACACCGGGTAGACCGCCACCCGCTCACCGCCGCGCAGCCGGTGGCCGAAATCCACTGCCCGCCCGTCGACCAGTACCAGGTCAACCTCCGTGTGCGGCACGCCCAGCGACTCGATGCGGTCCTTGACCGAAGGGGTTCCGTCGAACGCGTGTTCAAAGCTCTGGTATCGCCGTTCGGGCGCGAGGAAGTCGTTCAGCTCGGCATGCAACCGGAAGGTCGCGGTCGCGCGGCCGAGGGGTGCGGATTCGCGGTCCTTGGGCGGGCACATGCCTTCGAGCATACCGAAACCACCCCACGGAAGAGGCGCGCTTCAGCCCCGTTCTTCCCCCGGGCCCGACAGACTCCTGGCGGTTCAACATTGGGCGGCGACCAACCGCCGGCAGTAGACTTGCCGCAAGTCGCTGACCCGAAAAGGATGCAGACATGAACGATGTCTTTCTTCAGATCGCCAACGCACTGGTATTAGGGCTCGAAGCAGTCGGCATCGCCGTGATCATAGGTGGCTTCGTGCTGGCAACAGTGGTTTGGCTGGTCAACATGCGCCGCATGAGCACACACGAGGCCTACGTCGATTATCGCCGTCGCAGCGTGCGCGGCCTGATTCTCGGACTGGAGTTCCTGGTCGCGGCCGACATCATCATGACCGTAGCGATCGAGTACTCCATGGAAAGCGTACTCATGCTGGCCCTGATTATTCTCATACGCACACTGCTCGTGTTTGCCCTGCACCTGGAGATCGAGGGCCGTCTCCCGTGGAACCAGTCGGAGGACGATAGCAAGACCTGACCCACTCGCAGCGGTGGGCCAATGTCCGGTGTGATGATGCTGGAGCAGCACTGGGAGGCGATCGTGAGGTCGGCCACACGAGAATGCTGCTACCCCCACGACCCCAGGAGGGAGAGAAGCCATGTGCGGACGGATGACGCGCTATAGCGCGACCAGCGAACTCGCCATGCGGTACTTCCAGATCCCCGTCGACGAGGGGTTCGACGTACCCAGGTACAACGTTGCCCCCGGTACCCATCTGGAAGCGTTCTGGGCCGGCGAGGATGCGCCAGCGGCCTTCCAGCCGATGTTCTGGGGCTTTCGGCCGAGGCGCGTCGAGGACGGGCCGCGACCGATCAACGCTCGGGCCGAGACGGTCGCCACCAGTCGGTATTTTCGATCAGCGTTTGCGCACCGGCGATGCATCGTGCTGGCCGATGGTTGGTACGAATGGCGCAAGACCGAACAGGGCAAGCAGCCGTACTACATCACCCTGGCCGAGGGCGCACCGCAGGAGATCCTGATGATGGCGGGTATCTGGGAACCCATGGTCGATGGGGGTGCCTGCTGCGCGATCATCACTGAACCCGCCAACGATCCACTTGCACATATCCATGACCGCCAACCGCTGATACTCGACGCACAGTGTCGGTGGGACTGGCTCGATCCGGGACTGTCCGAGCGTGACGACATCCGGGCCAAGACTCGCCGCTTTCCGCCGGACATGTTGCGCTATTACGCCGTTTCGAGCCGAGTGAATCGACCGGTCGAGGACGACCCGGGCCTGATCGAGCCGAAGCGCTGATCGGAAGGTGGTAGAGGGTCAGACCTTGCTTCTTGCCTCCTTAGCTGACCAAGGGAAAAAAGCAAGGTCTGACCCCGGAGACCACGCGGTCTGCCGCCAGGGAGAAGATGGGTGTCCCCTTTTTCGAGGCTGATCTGCATTGATGCGGGGGCAAAAGGCAAGGTCCGACGCCCGAAGCGTACCGTTGATGCGGGGACAAAAGGCAAGGTCTGACCCCGAAGCGTACGAACAGCCTGGGAGGTCATCCGGGATCTCGGGCGGAGAATGCCCACACAGAGACCCGCAGGCGATCTCCGAGTGCTGGGTCCATGCAGAAGCCAAAGGATTCAATTCCGCCTTTGCTGGCTTGGCGCTGATCGTGGCCGGGAGTTCCGTCGAGCGCCGTACTGGCCGCATCCGCCAGCCCGATCTGGAAGCGTTCCGGACCGGTCGTGATAATCACGTAGAGCGCATGGGCCTCCGGGAGATCGCAGCCGCATGCGCCTAGATAGGTTAGGACGTCCGACTCCCAGAAGGATTCGAGTGCCTCGTCCGGGCCGGACACCAACGAGCCGTATGCCAGGCTGAACCCGTCCGGCCGCACCCCCTCGCTGATCAGCTCAATGTTCGAGTTCAGGAATAGGGTGCCCGGGGCGTGCGGATCGAAGTTAACCCGAATCACATCCAGCAGGCACTGCAGAAATTCTCCCGGCCGGTCGAGTCCTTCCGTGGCCATAAAACCCGGGCTGTCATCCGGCTCCGGAGAGCCACCCTTGAAGGCCTCAAAGAACCGGTGCAGATGCAGCGCCGCGGCCGATAGCTCCTGGCTGAATATCGTCGGATTTTTCATCGGTCGAATAGGCCTATCGTTCATACATGGGTTTCCAGCCGACAGAGGGTTACCGTGGTCTGACCCCGTCATACCCGGCGACAAGCCCGGCAGGCACTTCCGTCTCCAGCCGCACCCACGTAAACCCGAGTCGACCGGGGTATTCCTTGAGCAGCAACTGGCCGCCCTTGTCGGCCTCGTTGTACAAACTCCTGCCGACGAGAATTCTGTCGCGATCAACGGCTCCGTCCCAGCCTTTGAGCCACAGGTAGTAGCTGGTGCGACGATATCCCGGCGAATAGGTTTTATCCAACACTTCCACCACGTGCAGTTCCGGCGGCGAGAAGTCCAACGTCATGTTGGCTTCCCGGGCCAGGCTGTAACTGGTGATGGAGGCACCGATGAACCCCACCAGAACGAGTTCCAGCACGACCAGGTGGGTTCGGGACGTGCGCCCCAGCCACGCGATGGTGAGGGCGATCAGCGCCCCCACAATCACTGCGCCGGATACCATTGCCAGTGGCACCATGGTTGCCGGAGCGACCAGATTGGGAAGCGGTACGTAGATCCGTCCCGCAGAGTGAACGACCCCGGTAATCAACAATGCCGTGCTGATTCCGGTCATCAACGCCGCCTTCCACGCGGAGCGATCGCCGCGTCCACGTGCAGCTTCCGGAATTTCCCCATCCAGGGCGGCTGACAATTCGCGAAGCGATGGCATGAACGCCCGCACTAACTCCACCGTCGGAAGACGATCATGACCCCGTCGCGAAACCACCTCGACCCAGACCTGCTGGTCCCGGACGCGTAGCTGTCGGAACCGATAGCCATTGGTCTCGCAGATCTCCATGATCTGAAGCATCAAGCGCTGCGTCGTTTCACAGGTCTTCAGCGCACGGCAGATGGAATCCTGATCACTGACCAGGTGAAAGGCCCGGTCAAACGCGCGATTGCCCGTGCGGCACGCGACGGACAGGCCTACCCCCGTGAACACCGCGTCCCACCACCGTCGCCGCTTGGCGCGAAACACCACGTCCGGCGCGTGGTGGAACCCCACGCGCTCCAGAGGCGCCAGGTGGCGCCGGTCCCTGGAGTTGTACAGCGCATCCTCCGGCGGTCGCTCCTGGCGCTGCCCCGTCATCGTGTCCACCGGTGAAAACCGAACCGGCCTCCAGCGATCCTCCAGTCGCTCTCGGTAAAACAACATCGCCAGGCCAATAAGCGTGACGATCCCGGCCATCATCCACATGCGCACCTCCCCTGTGCCTGCGTATCGTCCTGTAACCTATCGTCTCATAACCAGAGAGTTGACTGAGTCCGCCTCCTTCGTCAGCTCCTAGTTCACTACGACAGGGAGTATCCGTCACCTGCAGGTAGACCACACTCATCCCTCGTGTTAGAAACCCGTTATGGATGATATTACTGAAATGACCGCGAACGATGACTACACGAATCTCCGTCCGCTCCTTGCGTCGTGGCTGTCGACCGTCCAGCACTACTGCGAGCACCACGAACAATTCGATAATTGCTGGTGGCACATTGAGCGCGCATCCATAAGTATTCTCGCCGGCGCGGCATGGCGCCTCTCGGGGCAGAACCGCCAGTGGGCAGCGCTTGAAGAGTTTGCGACCAGGAAGCGAGTGAATGTCGATCAAGATGTAAATGGCCGCTGCGACCTATACATTTCGAATAAGGACGAATCGTACGCTATCGAGGCCAAGCAGGCCTGGCAATCCATAGGCAACCGGAGTTCGGGGGCCACGCAGGTTCAGGCCAGCATGAAGCAGGCGTGGGATGATGCAGGCAAACTGAGCATTGATGAAGCCGATTACCGATTAGCTGTCACTTTCGTTGTCCCGTACATCCCGCTGAGTGAGGGTCTTGATGAGAAGGGCAAGGTCGACCTCAAAGGGGTTCGCGAGAAAGTTAATACGTGGCTCGAGGATAAACGGAAATTCGAGAGGGCTAGGGGTAAACCAACAGCCTATGCCTGTTATTTTCCGTATGACTGCTCAAATTACCGTAACGAGCAATCCGGTCGTCTCTTTCCGGGAGTAGTCATCGTGACTGAGCGTCGCCTACGCGGAAATTAATAGGCCTCGACACATCGAACCAACCTCTCCCTCCGGAGCAATCTGCGGGCAGGCCTAAGGGAATGTCGGTGCGCCGGCGGGCGCGCCTCGGCCCTCTCGTTGTCCCCGTGGTCACCCATGGGGTCAGGTCACCCATGGGGTCAGACCTTGCCTTTTGCCTCTCGCTTGATTCGTGGGCAAACAGGTCACCCATGGGGTCAGACCTTGCCTTTTGCCTCTCGCTTGATTCGTGGGCAAAAGGCAAGGTCTGACCCCTAGTTGACCTGTCCAAACTGCGGCAACCGGCCGGATCGTTCCAGGAATTGTCCTTTCGTCCAGCCTGCAACGTCATCCCGAAAACCGCAAAGCGGTTATCCGGGACCTCGGGCTCCGTGGCCGGAGCGGACGTCAGAGATCCCGGCTTTGCGCTTCGCTCCGGCCGGGATGACCGATTGCCGTCAGGGAAAAGATGGGTGTCCTCTTTCTCCCCGCAGGTAGTGCTGGGGGGGGGCAAAAGGCAAGGTCTGACCCCGAAGCGTCAGGTAGTGCTGGGGGGGCAAAAGGCAAGGTCTGACCCCGAAGCGTACCCGCAGGTAGTGCTGGGGGGGCAAAAGGCAAGGTCTGACCCCGAAGCGTACAAAGGCAAGGTCTGACCCCGAAGCGTACCCGCAGGTAGTGCTGGGGGGGCAAAAGGCAAGGTCTGACCCCGAAGCGTACCCCTGACGTCAGAGATCCCGACTCAGCGCTTCGCACCGGCCGGCATGACGGTGTGGCGCCTGGAAGAAGATGGGTGTCCTCTTCCTCATCAGGCATGAGAAAATAAATCTGTCCCCGTTTTTCTCGGTCGGCGCGGGGTTGGATTTTGTGGTTTCACCTGTCCGGTCGGCTTCGGGCAAGAGGCAAGATCTGGCCCCGTAGGTCCGAACGCCTATGCCCAAACGCGCTGGTCAGCCGATCGATCCCATCGGCCCGGGGTAGCTGACCTCCTCGAGCTTGCCGGTGTCGACGTCGTAGATGAAACCGCGCACCGTTACCGCGTCGGGCCCACTGCTGGGCAGCCAGGGATGATTCTTGATCACCGACATACCCCGCCGGACGTCCCACGCCAGGCGCTCCATGTTGTTGTCGTCGCGCGGCGAATCCAGTGGTTCGAGCGGACCGCGAAAAGCGTGGAAAGCGGCCGGACTACTTGAGGCCTGCCCAGTACTGACGAAGGTGCGACCGGTCGCCTGACCGAGCAGCTGCTCCGCTGCCGCATCACCCTCGAGACCGGCTTTGAGAAGGTCGTCGGTAAAGGCGAGCATTCCGCAACGCGTGTGGTGGATGAGGATGATCTCATTGGTATTCAGCAAGTGATGCGAAATGATCAGGCAGCGGATCGCATCCTCGGTCACGACGCCGCCTGCGTTGCGGATGATGTGTGCCTCGCCGGTCTGCAAACCCAGCAGGTCCTCTACATCCAGGCGCGCGTCCATACAGGCCACGACCGCCACGCGCCGCGACGGCTGGATGGGCTGCTCGCCGGGGTGGCTGGGTTCGTGGACCGGCTGGCCACTGGCGTATTGCTCATTATTGCGAAGCAGTTCATCGGTGCTCGAAGTGGCCATGGCGACGCCTCCAATCCTGTCTGACGCATACCCATGCGTCGTTCCGCGTTGGCGGGTTTCTCTGCGTTCGGATAACTCTTCTTATAGCCACTCGTCCCGGACAATGAAAGGCGCATACAAGGCGCTTCGGTAACGCAGTCAACGGGGCAGGGCAGCACGCGGCACGGCCTCAGATCGTACCTTTTGCCCCTGCGAGGCTGGAAGCCAACCCGCAAGATCGGAACATCCCTCGCGGATCTTCCTGGCTCATCGCGGAGAGTCCTCCAACAAGATCTGGGTACGTACGGGGGTGTCGAAGCATGGGCAAAAGGCAAGGTCGGGCCCCGGGCCCTCACGGTCCCCTGTAGGAGCTTGCTCGCAAGGGAAGCCCCTGCCAAAGCCGGACCCAGGCAGGAGCCTTCGCCTGTAAGCAGCCACCTACCGGGGGTGTCCTGGGCTGTGGGAGGCCAGCCCTCTGGCCGATGGTGTCGGGTCGAGCGCCGGATCGCTCAGGGGGCTGAGCTCCCACGGGTCCGGGAGTATTCTGAGCTGGTCTAATTTCCGTGGACACCTCGTTAGGTGGGACGATACCCCCTGGACGAGGAGAACAACCATGGCACGCAAGCGCCGAAGTTTTTCAAGCGAATACAAGGAGCGCGTGGCCCGGATGGTGGTCGATGACGGTCTGGAGGTCTCGGTCGTATGCCGGGATCAGGATCTAGGCGAGACGGCCGTTCGCCGCTGGGTCGATCAGCTCAAGGCGGAGCGCACGGGGCAACCGGGCGAGGGTCGGCCGCTGACGGCGGAACAACAAAGGATTCGCCAGCTCGAGGAGGAGAACCGGCGGTTGAAGGAGGACAAGGAGCTGTTAAAAAAAGCGTCGGCCTTCTTCGCCCGGGAACTGAAGTGATGCATCGCTGCATCACGCGGTTGAGCGGAGAAGGCCCTGTCCATCGTCTTTGTCGGCTGCTGGGAGTGAGCCGGGCCGGCTATTACGAGGCGCGGGCACGGGCCGAACGCCCAAGCGTGCCCTGCGCCGCTGGCGCTCACCTTGAGCGGGTGTTCGCGGCTTCCGGGCGAACCTACGGCAGCCGGCGTTTGGCAAAAGCCTTACAGGCGGATGGCACCGTCGTGGGCCGTTACCGGGTGCGGACGCTGATGCGCGAGCGCGGCCTGCGGCCCGTCTGGCGGCGGCGCTTCGTGACCACCACGCAACGCGACGACAGGGCCCCTGTCGCCGAAAACCACCTCAACCGCGAGTTCACCCCGGCCGGACCGAACCAGGCATGGGCGTCCGACATCACCTATATCCCAACCGCCACCGGCTGGAGCTACCTGGCGGTCATCCTCGACCTGTACTCGCGCAAGGTCATCGGTTGGGCCCTCGATCGGCAGATGCCGGCGAGCCTGACCTGCGAGGCGCTGCGCATGGCGCTGGAGCAGCGCCAACCGGAGCCGGGACTGCTGCTGCACTCCGACCAGGGTTGCCAATACACCAGCGCCGCCTGGCGGCGGCTACTGGCCCGGCACCAGATCCAGGCGAGCATGAGCCGCCGGGGTAACTGCTGGGACAATGCCGTCGTCGAGCGCTTCTTCCTGAGCCTCAAGACGGAACGCGTCTGGCAGCGCCGCTACGCAAACCACGGCGAGGCGCGGCGGGATATCACGGACTACATCGCTCGGTTCTACAACACCGTTCGCATCCACTCGACGCTGGGCTACCTGCCTCCCAGCATCTACGAGCAACCAACGGCAGCCAATCCACCTAACGCGGTGTCCGAAATCACTTGACCACCACA
>NZ_KB897945.1:0-5930 GCF_000377285.1 Thioalkalivibrio sp. ALE25
AAGAAAATCCTGCTGAGGCAGGCCGAGGCCGCCTGAGCCATACCGACCAACCGAACATGGCTGACTCACTTCTGCACAACTTGACGCACACAACCCTCGTTCTACGCCCCGGTAACTCTTGATCCCAATCCTGACATTTCCGTAGTGCTGCAGAACAGGTGAGGTGTCCGCGAGGTTCGTCCGGGTCCGGTGGACGTTCCGGTAATCCTAGCGCTTGTCCCGTACGGTCGCGTTAGAGTCCTGCGTTCGCGAGCGATGGGCGGTCGGAGCCTGCTTGCAGGCGAAGCCCCCGCCCGCGCCGGACCTGCCCAAACTGCCGGGTGCATCAGCGAATCCAGCCTCTGGCAATAAGATGCCCGACCGCGCGCCGGTGCTTGGGGAACCAAAAGTAAACTTCCGCCCAGTGTCCTGCGGTCGAATTGGGCCCAGCAACAAAGGACGCAGCATCAAAGTGCGTGTCCTGAGAGAGCGCACCCACCCACCGGTCATCCCGCAAACCGCGAAGCGGTTATCCGGGATCTCGATGATTGGGGCTGCCTCTACGCGGGAGATCCCGGCGCCTGGCTTCGCTCCGGCCGGGATGACATCGCGCCAAAGTGGATGTGCCACCGCGCCAACGAATGGTCGCCAAAGTGGATGTCCCGCAGAACTGAATTCTCGGCAATCTACAGCAGCGTCGCATTCACGCCCATGGGTTCTGCAGCGGCCACGAGCGTCTTGTCGAGGGAGCAAAGTTCCACGCCGTGGTTGTACGCAATGGCCAAGTGAACGGCGTCGCCCGCGCGCAACCCGGAGGCATGATCGTCGGCGAAGAGGGCAGCGGTGTGGTAATCGATAGACGAGACCGGCAGGGTCGAGAGTGACGATTCCCGCAACGCCGCAAATGCGCCAAGCACGGTCGCCCGTTCCCGGGGTGTCAGGATCTCCATTCGAACCTTCATGGACAAGGCCGCGGAGAACTCCGTAAGCACCCACTCACTGAGGCACAGCGAACCGGCGCCCTGTGCCGCCAGCCAATTCTGCATGTCCTCGGTTCGGGGCTCGCGAGTGAGGGCTGCCACCAGGACGCTGGTATCCAGATAGCGCATCAGTAGCGAGCATCATCACGCATACGACGGATGAAGGTCTCATCGGTACTGTTGTGCTGGGTATCCGTGACTGCACGGAGCACATTCGCATCGATCGGCTTCCTGGGTGTGGTGGCGCTGGAAAGGCGTACGACGGCCTTGCCTCGCTTGGTGATGAGAATGGATTCACCTGCAGCAGCACGTTCCGCCAGCTCACTCAGGTGGGCTTTGGCATTCGCCAGGCTAACCGTTGGCTCGGACATCCCGCACTCTCCTGACCATGTAGATGGTCATATCATACCTTCCCGGGAAGCGTAGCGGTAATGGGCGGAGACGAAGTCCGTGTCCCGAAGCAAGGCTACGATCTCCATTCGGGCCGAATTGAGCCAACAATGTGGGTGTCCCGGCGGATATTAATGGCGCAGAGCGTCTGCGAATCCCGGTCGTTGGCATCTGTATGGCGGTCGACGGTGTCAGGCAGCGCGAGTGGGGAAGAGCTTGCGGGCGGCCCCGATGCCTCGCAGATAGCGGGTCTGGCGCGCGTCGCACCGGGCCGTGATGCGACCCGGTGTCCCCACCACGCTGCCAAATTGCCGCAGCAAGCGGCTGGAGGTGAGGATGAACTGGTCTGGGTCGATTCCCAGACGTACCAGCAAGGGTGGGGTTGCACCATCAATGAAGCCGCGCTTGTCTTCGCGGATCACGCGGCCGGTTGCCTCCACGAGCTGCAGGTAGTCCTCGAACCCAAAGGGCACCGCCGGTTCCGTCCGGCCAGTGGCATCGAATGGCATTAGCGGGGCACCCGGCAGACGATTCAGGGCCCACTCGAGGTTCAGGGATTCTGCATCCTGTGGATCCGCACGCCACTGATGTCCGACCGCCCTGGCGATTCGGTACGAGCGTCTCATGCACCCTTTCGTTGAATCGGCCGCATCGATCCTCGGTGACCCGCAGGTTTGCGGGTCGTCGTCCATGGCCAACCTGAGGAGCAGGTCGGCCCTCTCGGCAACCGATGTGTAATCCGAACGCTCGGGTGTATCCGCGATCCCGGCCCGGATGGGGTTGAGGTCAACGTAGGCCATGGCGGTCAGGACAGCTTGTTCGTCGAGGAGCGCCTGGCTCTTGAAGCGTCCTTCCCAGAAGCGTCCTGTCACCCCGTCTTCGGCGTTGGCTTGCCGTGCGATCGACTCGTTCAGCACGCGCATGAACCACGAAAGATCAGCCAGACGCGAGCGATATGTCTCCGCCCAAGCGTCCACGAGCTCGATTTCCGCTTGACCGAGCCGTTCCGCATCCGCCAGATACCGCTGCACCAGGGTCGGTCCGGCAAAGAGTTGAGTCCATCGACTCAGGGCTTCGTCCCGCCCCAGGCCCTGGACCCGCGTGTCGTCCACCCGGACGACGATGTGAAAGTGGTTGCTCATCACCGCGTAGGCCGCGATGTCGATGGCGAATACCGAAGCGAGTTGCTTGATGCGGTCGGCGATCCAGCCTCGCCGGTGTTCGAAGGAGCGGCCGGTGTGCGCATCGTGGCCGCACAGAAAGGCGCGCCGCACGCAGCGCGAGACCACGTGGTACCAGGGCGTATCGTCCAGAGAGACGAGGGTCGAGCGGGGTTCGGTCATGATGAACTCCTTCCGTGGAGTAGGCCTGCCGGAACGCATGTCCGTTGCGCTCCTGCCGATAGCATAGCCATTGTCCTGAAGGTTTTCAGGAGCACGGCAAGCAAACTGGGTGTGCCTGCGGTTCCGGTATGCCCTCGCAGGGACCGGCCGAGGAAGTTGGGCGGCCGAGGAAAGTGGGTGTCCCAGAAGGCCCGTTCCACGGCTCCAGAAGGTCCGGCTCCAGAAGGCCCGGCCCCTGCCGCAGAGCCGAGCACTAACGATTATTAGAAGTCGGGCTATGGTCCTTGAGCCAGTCTTTCAAAGCCGAGTCCATTCGCGTCTGCCAACCCTTTCCGGTGGCGCGGAATGCTTCCACGACGTCTGGCGACAGACGGATCGTGATGCGCTCTTTAGTCACAGGCAGAGGTGGGCGACCGACGCGTCGCAGGGCTTTCGTCTCGTCTTCGGAAGGCTCCCGGGTCTCTGAATCGGCATCGATTCCGGCCTGAATGGACGATTCCTCGTCGGAGTCGTTCAAGACGACCCGACGACCGCTACGTAGCGTTAGTGATTTCGACATAACGCGCAATCTCCCGGTTGTTGGCTTTGCGCAGGCTGATGATTCTCCGCACGGACGATCGATCGGTGAATACGACGCAATACAAGCGGTTGCCCATCAATGCATATCCGAGCATTCGGCACTCGCCATAGCTCTTCCGACAGTCTTCCATGGCCAGGAGCGTATCCCATTCGAGGCTCAGGGCATCGCCAAGTGAGACCCCGTGTTTCGCGAGGTTCGCAGCGTCCTTGTCTGCGTCAAACTCGATCTCCATTGACTTATTGTATGTACAAGAATCGGTGCGCGCAATCGCGAGAGCCGGATCCACTCGGAAGGGAACGGAATTCGTGTCTCCTGGCGGTCGGTCCTGGACACGCCACGGCGGCGACCCAGGCGGATCCTGGTCGATTTGGGGGGTGAGGGAGTGCGGGATGTAGCAGCGGAGTCTGAGCCAGGCGGCTTCGGCGAATGCGGCTTATGGCAAAGTGGGTGTCCCGGAGGATGGACCAGCACAAAAAACCCCGGCACGAGGCCGGGGTTTGGAGAGGGGAAAATAAATCTGTCCCCTTTTAACTCAAGAGGGCGTCCTTACCCTGCTAGCAGTTTTCTTATCTTAACGGCAGGATGCGGGATAGAATTTCGAGTCGGCCGAACCGCTGCATTCCCACGATACCGAGCCATCTTCGTCAGTGGGGGTCAGCACAAGATCGTCTCCACGAATCTGATTTTGAACAGGAGCGGCGTTGAAAAGTTGTGCGGTAATAACCCCATCGCCGCTAACCGTGACTGACTCAACGTAGGAACCGGTAATCTCGGTGGCTGTTGAGAGACCGGCTTCGTCATTGTTGCTGGGCCAATCACCAGTGGTCGCATATGTCTCGGCAACTGCGGTGCGCGCACCGCTGGTAAGGCTCATAGCCTCAGACATTTGAGCCCGCGCCGTGTAATCCTGATAAGCCGGCAGCGCAATCGCAGCCAGAATCCCGATGATCGCCACAACGATCATCAGTTCGATAAGCGTAAAGCCCTGCTGGGCGGTCTTCTTCTGCATGGTCGTACTCCCTTGATGTGATGAAAGCTGGGCCGGAGGCCCGGCCACCCCGTGGGCAGCTGTCTCAGTAGACGCAATGGGTGTGCCAGGAACATCAGAACCCGGATAAACAGCGCTGTGTGGCCATTCGGTTTGGGGTTTGGGTCACGACATACGGCGGTTCAGATGTGTCACGTGACAAAAATGGTCACCCCAAGTGACGCGGGCGGTCAGTTTGTTTGGGGGTTTTGTCACTGGAGACGACCCCGGCTCTTCGCAGCGCGGTGGCCGGTGGGCCAGGGGTGCGACGGGGCGGATTACGCGCTGGCAGGTGCTTCGCCGCCAAGGCGGCTCCTACAGGGTGGACAAGGCTCTGCCCGACAAGTGGTTTTGGTGCGGGTGCGGTTCAGCGCTGGGCGAGTAGATCGGCTGGGCGGAGGATGCGGATGCCGTGGAAGGGATCGAGGTCGAGCAGGTCGGCGTCTCCGGTGACGATGGCATGGGCCTCGCCGTGGACGGCGACTTCGAGGAACTTGTCGTCTTTCGGATCGCGACAGGCCGTGATTGGGGTGGTGATCGCAACGAACCGTGCAATGCCCCCCAGCAGGCGGATGAACTGCTGTCGCTCCGCTTGACTGATGTAGGGATCGAATTTGGGGCGCGAGAGAACCTGGACGAGCTCGTCGAGGGTGGCCTCCGAGACCAGGAGAATGCCCCGGTCGAGAGCGTGGTCAACGGCCCGCGCCGCAGGGCCGGATGGAACCAGGAGGCGACTGACGAGCAGGTTGGTGTCCAGTACCCATCGGCCCTGCCGGGCGGGGTCAGTCATCGGCCAGGAGCCTGACGGACTTGGGCGATCGTCGCGAGCGTGTGGGGAGAGCGAGTCCGTTTTGCCGGTCTCTCGAGGCGCATAGTGGGGCTATGTAACGAGGGAGAGCGGCAAAAGGGGCCGCTCTCCCGCACGCGCAGCAGATCAGTCCCAAGTCCGTCAGGCTCCTAGCAGTTGGTCGAGCTTTTCCTGGGTCAGGCCGGCCGCTTCGGCCTTGCCACCGATCTGGTCGCAGAACCGGCGGAACTCATTCACGTTCAGGTGGACCAGGCGCTCGTATTCTTCGGGCGAAAGGACCACGGCCACATCGCGTTTCTGGCGCTGGATGATGACGGGCTCCTTGCGCGCGGATTCGATGACGGCTGCCAAGCCCTGCTTGGCTTCGCTTGCGCTGACGGTACGCATGTCGGTTCCCTTCTGTCTATTAGGTACAGATTGTACAAAATAGTTAGGGGTGGCGCTATCGGTTAGGGGTGGCGCTATCGCCGGCGGTATCGGGTTCAGGCGGTCGGTTCGTGGATTGGATCGCTGATGTGGGCCTCGGGGGCTGTTGGTTGTGTGCGTCAAGTTGTGCAGAAGTGAGTCAGCCATGTTCGGTTGGTCGGTATGGCTCAGGCGGCCTCGGCCTGCCTCAGCAGGATTTTCTTGTGCTCTTTGAGCAGATCCATGTTCAGGTAGCGGTTGTCCTCCAGCCAGCCTTCGTGGATTTCGACGGCCAGGGCCCGTACCAGGCGTAGACAGCTGTGGGTGTTGGGGAAGATCCGGACCACCCGGGTCCGGCGGCGGATCTCCTCGTTCAGCCGCTCGAGCATGTTGGTGCTCTTCATGTGCTTGTGATGGG
>NZ_KB897946.1:0-3358 GCF_000377285.1 Thioalkalivibrio sp. ALE25
GCTCGCAAGCTGGCCCGCGTCGCCTTCGCCCTGATGAACAATCAGACCGATTACCAACCTAAGACCCCTTGTGGAGAGACATAGAATCTCCTACAACCAATGCTACCCCCCCCTGTGGGAGCGGCCTCGGCCGCGAAGCCCCCGCCAAAGCCCGAAAACCACCAAAGCCACACTGAACTTAACCCCGAACCCGATCCCCGGAACCCTTCCCGGTCACCGTCAAAACCAAATACCGGAAATAGCCCGCCAGCGTCAGCGACCCAATCATCTTCGCATCCACCTCGGCCAGCCTCTCGGGGTCCGACATATCAATTCCGTTCACCTGCGCCAGCCCGGTAATGCCCGGGCGCACCGCAAACACCCCTCGAGCCTCGCGCGCCGCGATCAACTCCACCTGACTCACCAGGCAGGGCCGCGGCCCCACCAGGCTCATCTCCCCCTTCAGCACATTCCAAAGCTGCGGCAGCTCATCCAGCTTCGTTTTGCGCAGAAAGTGGCCCAAGCGAGCAATCGACGAGGCCTGCGCCAGATGCGTCGCCACCGACGCCGTATCCGGCCGCATCGTTCGAAACTTCACCAGCGTAAACGGCCGCTGATATCGCCCCACCCGCTCCTGCCGGAACAGCGGCGAACGCGACTCCATCCAGCCCAGCACCCACAACACCGCCATCACCGGCGCCGCCACCACCAGCACCACATCCAGAATCCGAATCAAAACGCCTCCTAAATCCCAACCAACAACACCCCCGTAGGAGGTCAGCCCTCTGGCCGATGGGGCCTGTCCAACATCCAATCGGCCAGGGGGCTGGCCTCCTACGCCGAATACCCGCTGTAGAGGCTCGGCCCGTGCGCGATCACCTTTCATTCAGAAGGAAAACGAAGGAAACCGAGATTCGCAGCAAGCCAATGCGCTACTGACGGTATACATGGTTCCGGTGCGCCACCCGCACGACGAGTATCCGCAGCGCGTCGTCTTCGATCGAGGCCAGCACACGATAAGGCCCCACTCGATACCGCCAATACTCGCCCAACTCCCCGGACAAACCCTTGCCTAGACGACGAGGATCAGCCGCAGGCGCAACCCGCTCGGCCAGATACTTCAGGATGCGGTTCGCTGCCTGCTTATCGAGCGCTCGCAGTTCTTTCTCTACGCGTTTGTCGAACTCAATCGTCCAGCTCAAGTCGACGCCTCATCTCATCCATGGAGACCGTTTCTCCGCTTCCCTTGCGGTGGTCAATCAGGCGGTGCTCAGCCAAATACAGGTCTTCGAGATCCTCAAGATGCTGCACGATCGCTTCGCGCGCATAGAAGCTCTTGCTGCGCCCTGTCGCTTTCGCCAGGGCGGCCAGACGCTTCTCGACATCTTCAGGCAGACGCAAAGCCAACATGTATGTTCCTCCAAACAGGTGCTATACAAGTATAGCAAAGCGCCCTCTCGTAGGAGGCCAGGCCCCTGGCCGATTGGACGTTGGACAGGCCCCATCGGCCAGAGGCTAGCCTCCTACACCGAGCGCCGCCCCTGCGCGCCTGGCCTCAAAGAACCCGCTCCAGCGACTGAATACCCGCTTCCACCGAGCACCGAACAGCGTCATGGATGCCAACCGGGAAACCCGCCGGCAATTCGTGTTCTACCTGATCCAGTGCGGATGGGGCCTGCAGCACCACGGATGCCAGGACCTCGTGCACCATCGCCGCAGGCAGACGGGCCGAAGCGCCCGTCTCCAGAAAATGGCGACCCTGGATGCCATCCACCCGATAGTGGTTGCGCCGCCCCACAGCGAGCGCCAGCCGAACCTGCTTGCGCTCCACCTGGCGGCTAGCCACGCTGGGTAAAATCGTCAACACGTCATACAGCGGCGTCAGCCGGTACCCGCCGCCGGGTTGCAGGAACACGCTGAAATTCTTGGCGTGCCCATCCGTGGCGCCGATCAGCCAGAACAGGACTTGCGCCTTCAGCACCGTCGCCTGGTCCGCCCCCGGCGTATCACTGCCCCGCAACAGCCCCAGCACATCCACCAGCCCGGGGCCACCTTCGCTCTGATACTTGCGGCTCGGCGGCACGCCCAGTGGCTGGCAGCAGTCCTCCTGCGGCAAGCGCAGCAGCCGCCCATCGCGCGCCCAGTGTCGATCAAACCGCTCCACCACCAGCGCCCGCGCGCCCCCAAAGCGTCCGATCTCCGCGCGTGCCACCGACATGCCGAACGCCGCCAGCAATCGCAGGCAGTAAAACTCGTTCTCCACGCTGTCCGACAGATCCAGCCCGTTGGGTAACTGCCCAATCGCGGGCTTCAGGATATGCGTAGTCGGCGTCGAGCCATGCGGCTTGAGCCAGCGACCCTCATGCCACAGCAGTGCCGTCTTCTCCTGGACACCGGCAATCGAAATGCGGAAAGCATCGTCGCTGCCCAGACCCAGCGGCGCCTGTGCCAAACCGCCCAGCAGCTGTTCGATGCCCCTATCATCGAGCGGTTCCCCCCGAATCCCTCCAACGGGCCCGGACTCCTGCGCATCCGACAGCGAAAACTGCAACGCCCCCACACAGTCATGCCCGATCGCCGCCAGCAGGCTGTAGGCATCCGTCCCAGCCGCGCCCACGCGTTGCGCCACGCGCCGTCGCAGGGCATCCGCATCCGGCAACAGGTTCTCGAACACCGCGGCCACGGCCGCACCGTGATAGGCATCTTCCCGCAACGGAAGCGAAAGCGAGACCGGCAGCGCATGCTCCCAGCCCAACCAGGCCGGGTCATACCGAAAGTGGATCGACCCGGCCGCCGACTTCTCCAGAAACCCCACCAGGCGACCATTCAGCAACACGCGCAGCGGCGGATGGCGTGGCCTGCGCGGCATCAGAAAATCTCTTCAATGGACGCAGTCGACCGCGCACGGGGAGAAACCTGAAACTCCAGATCCAGCGCCGCCAGAACCGCAAGCAACGTCTCCAACCGGGTGGCCGGGTTTCCGTTCTCGATCAGGGAGATCGTCTCCTGACGCAATCCCGACTTCTCGCCAAGCGCGGCCTGCGTAAGGCCCTGCTTTCGCCGGACCCGGCGCACAATCGTGCCAATCTGCTTAGGTGTTCGCGCAAGCAATGTCATAACGCCCGATTATGCGCCCAACCCGATAACCAATCAATATCGGAATCGACCCATAAACCGACAACCCCACCGCCCCCAGGCCGATCACCCACGCAAAACACCCCCAGTAGGAGGCCAGCCCCCTGGCCGATTGGATGCTGGACAAGCCCCATCGGCCCGAGGCTCGCCTAGTAGTGTGCTGAGTTGTGTGCAGAAGCTGGCAGGAGGTGAGCGGCCATGGTATTCGGGTTGGTTAGCGACCACCTGAACCCCTCAAGGAGGG